>CASCWU010000027.1 GCA_949155905.1 uncultured Lachnospiraceae bacterium | reverse complement strand
TGACGGGAATCAAGCGTTTCGGCAGCATTCCCTCTAAGATATGCTTTATCGACTTGTTTTTCATCGCCTCTAAGTCCCGCAAAAGCCGTCCCTCTAGCTGTTCCATGCTCAAAGCCGGCTTTAAATCTATCATCAGTAGGGCTGGCTTTTTTCCTAACACATCCCTCGTCAGAAAATCTCCTGCCACACTGCTGGCGCTTAAAATCACAGGTCCGCTCACACCGAAATGAGTAAACAGTAATTCACCGAACTCTTCATAACGCTTTTTTCCGTCCTGCCACAAGGAAATGCTGATATTTTTCAAAGCCAGCCCCTGTAGCTGCCGCACCCATTCCTCCGGGCAGGAAAACGGAACTAAGCTCGGCCTGGTCGGCAGGATCGAATGCCCGGCCTCCTCTGCAAAGCAATAGCCGTCTCCGGTCGAGCCTGTAGAGGGATAGGAAAGTCCTCCGGTTGCAACAATAACCCTGTCGGCCTCTATGATCTCACCGCTCTTTAGACGTACTCCGCAGATCTGCCCTGCGGCAGCCGTCGGTTCCCCCGCCTCAGATACCAACTCTTCTGGCTTTGTCAACATACACGCCACCTCGGAATGATAGCGTACCGTCACTCCCAGCCGCTCCATTTCCCGGTTCAGTACCTTAATCACATCGGAGGATTTATCTGATTCCGGAAACACCCGTTTCCCTCGTTCGACCTTCAGCCGCAATCCCAGATTTTCAAAAAACCGCATCACTGCCTGATTGTCAAATCCAGTAAAAGCACTGTATAAAAACCTGGGGTTACGGATGATCTGTCCGAATAACTCCTCCGGCTCTGCTGTGTTTGTCAGGTTACATCGCCCTTTTCCGGTAATATAAAGCTTTTTCCCGCTTTTTTCATTTTTTTCCAAAACCGTCACCTGTGTCTGGGCTTTTTTACCGGAAACACCCCCTGCCGCAGCAATCGCTGCCAACATCCCGGCGGCTCCCGCCCCTACGACGATGACTCGGTTTTTTCCTTCCACTTCTGCTACCTCCAGACTGGTTTTATTTTGTCTGATAGGCTTCTCCTACCGCCAATGAGATATGGCCGCTTTCATAGGCTCCGCCGTTTACGGTAAAATAAATTTCTTTGAGATCCTTAAAGTTGTCAAACAGACTATAGGTAATACAATCCAGGATAACTCCCTCGACCGAAGAGCCTGCATTGCCAAACGGAAGCTTGGCATCCTCCGATTGAATATCCACGGTTACTTTCTTTCCGTCTACCATAATACTGCCGATGGAAATCTCAATCAAATGATCCTCTAGCGCCAACGCCACTGCTTCCACAACAGCCTCCGGCGTCAGGCCGCCTGCCGTATCAATCATGGCAGTGAGAGAAACGGTTTCCAAGGTCTCATCATCAATGGTATAAATACCAATCCGCTCTGGACTGCCAGCCGGGTCCTTTCCGCCTTCCTCTAAACGTTCCTCCTTTGGCTGACTGTCAGCTCCCGTTTCGTTCTTTTCTGCTGCTTCGTCTGATTTTCCTGCTTCTGTGTCCTCCCCTAAGTCTGTCTGAGCGCTGTCTTTGACATCTTCCTCCTGACCGTCCGCGCTTGGTTTTGTCTCATCTTCCTCTGGCGTATTGTTCTGTTCCCCTTCTATATCCTCTGCCGTCTTATCCTGGTCAGAATTTTCTACTCCTGTAGATGTATTTTCCTCTCTCTGGCCTCTTTTTCCGCAGGCGGCTATTGCAACTACGAGGACTGCCGCAAGAAGGAAAAGACATATTCCATATGCTTTTCTGCGCATGCCTGCCTTCCTTTCTGCCCTTGGGTTTCCCCTGGCGTATCAAATTTCCTACGCCATACAATATAACCAGGAGATATGTCAAATATGTGTCGTTCCCTTGTCAGAAGCGGTCTATTCACCTTTTAACAAATGTATTCCTTCGATACATCTTATTCTGACCTGTCCAAGCTATCATTTAACATCCGCCAGGCGGCCGTCAGCGCATACTGTGTCGTCTGCTCTCGTACCTTCTGGCGGTTTCCTTTAAACAAATAACGCCTGGCCACGGTTGTTCCATGATAATAACAGCCAATATACACCAAGCCTACCGGCTTTTCCTCTGTCCCGCCGTCCGGCCCGGCAATCCCGGAAACCGACAGTGCCAAATCAGCCCCGGCTCGTCTGGCGGCTCCCTCTGCCATTTCGGTTACTACCTCGCTGCTGACTACACCAAACTGGCGAATCGTTTTCTCCCTGACACCCAATTCCTTACATTTTGCTTCGTTGGCATAGGTGATAAAGCCCTCTTTAAAAACCCCGGAAATTCCAGGGACATTCACCAATCTGGCAGCAATCATCCCACCTGTGCAGGACTCTGCTGTTACGATGGTTTCCCCGCGTTTTAAAAGCTGCTCTGCAATCACTTCCTCCAATGTCTTTTTTTCCTCACAGGTAAACAAGTATTCTCCCAAGCGCTCCCGGATCTGAGCCACTACCGGATCCAGCAGCCGCTCTGCCTCCTTCTCGCTCCCGGCTCCTGCCGTTACCCGGACATGCACCTCCCCCGTTTTGGCATACGTCGCCACAGTCGGGTTTTCCTGTCTGTCAATAATATCCAAAATCATCGTTTCTGTCTGGCTTTCCCCAATTCCGCAACATTTCATCATCACAGACCGAATTACCCTGCCGCTTTTTTCCTTTAAATATGGCTTTACAAACTCCTCGAACATCGGAATCATTTCATGCGGCGGCCCTGGAAGCAAAATCGCCGCCTTTCCGTCCTTCTCTGCAATCATTCCCGGCGCAAGCCCATTGTTGTTATCCAACACCAAAGAGCCCTCTATCACATCCGCCTGCTTCCAGTTATTTTCCGTAATGGCCCGGTAAATCCCACCTTCAAAATATTGCTTAATCCGTTCGACGCTGCGTGCATCTCGAACGATTTTCTTCCCCATCGCTTCCGCCACGGTCGCCTTTGTCAAATCATCCTCCGTCGGTCCAAGGCCACCGGTTAACATAATTACATCGCTCCGCAAAAGAGCCGTCCTGACGGTATCTGCCAGCCGCTCTGGGTTATCCCCGATCACAACCTGCGTATACATGGAAATCCCCAGCCCGGCACATTGCTCTGCCAGGTACTGGGCATTGGTATTTACGATATTTCCCATCAGTAATTCCGTACCGACGCTAATCAATTCTACTATCATATAAAAAAACTCCCATCCATTTTTTGTTTATTTCTTTCAAATGGCTTATACCTCTATATTTGAGGGAAAATCAAATGCCTAAATCATCTGCCTGTTTGTTGATTCCTTCAGACAAAAAACAAAAGAACTGCGACAACAATCATCAAAATACCGATTCCGGTATTTACCTTTAACGCCAAATCGGATGGCTTACCATCCCGCTGCTTCCAACCAATCTCCAAATACCAAACAGCTTCTGGAAAGGCTGCCGCAAAAATACCAAATACCAGAAAAACAAGAGCAGGCAAAGCCTTTCCTCCCCAATGTCTTGCAGGTGTTGCAATCTGGTCAGCCAGCATCTCACAAAAATCCTGTGATTCAAGACTGCGTAGGGCATCGTGATCCTCCTGACGGCTGGCTCCTCCAGAAAAGTACACACTCCCATCCTTCCCGGACTCCTTTGTCCAATGAAAGCACGCACCGTCCGGATAGGTAATCGTCGCATCATAGTTAGATGAATCCCCGGAAAACGTATAGGAATACTGTAGAGTTCCGCCTGATATGGTCTGCGCCTCTGTATCAATGATATACTCGGTTCCATTTTCTGTCACCTGATAAACCGCTTGTTCAGAAGCCTTGTCATTTTTGCTTTTGTCTGCACAGCCGCCTATCACAAAAAGGCAGCACAATACAACAATACAGCATAAATATGTCCTTTTCACTGTCTTATCCTCCTGTCATTTCTGTCTGCTTTTCTGCTTTTATACATCTTTCTCACTGTTTTTCTGCCAGAACCCCTTTGTTTTTCACCATATAATCCACCAGGGAAACCACGGTCAATACGAGGGAAAGCCAGATAAAGATTTGCTCCAGCACACCCCAAAATGCCACCTTCAGATGTAAAATCAGCAGCACGCACATCACCATCTGGGCAGTTGTTTTCAATTTGCCCCAATAGCTTGCCGCGATTACAACACCATTGTCCGAAGCAATCAGACGGAATCCGCTGATGATGAATTCCCGGCTGATGATCACGATAATGATCCAGGCCGGAACCAGCCCTAACCCGACGAAACAAATCAGCGCTGCACAAACTAAAAGCTTATCCGCCAAGGGATCCATAAATTTCCCGAAATTTGTCACCAGATGATACTTTCTGGCCAGATATCCGTCCAAAGCATCGGAAAGGGATGCCAGGATAAAGATTGCCGCTGCCAGATACGTATGCCCTGGTATCGTATCCACCAGCAGACATACCACGAAAAACGGAATCATACATGCTCGAAACAATGTGATTTTATTGGGAAGGTTCATAACCTGCCGCCTCCTTTTGATGTTATCGCTCCTCTATCAGCTCTCCATACAAATCATACTCACTGGCTCCAATTACCCGGACTCTCACCGAATCCCCGGACATCAGCGCACGGCGGGAACGAACAAATAAATACCCGTCGATTTCCGGTGCATCCAAATAGCTTCTGCCGACGTAAAGGTCGCCCTCCTCCTCGCAGAGCCGTTCTATCTCCTCCGGTGTTCCCTCCTGCTGCTCTTCCGGTATCAAGCCTTCGATCAGAACCTGGTATTCCTTTCCTATCCGTTCTTCGGCCTGCATCGCGGTAATCTCTTGCTGAAGCGCCATAATGTTATCCCGTCGTTCTTTCTTTACTTCCTCCGGCACCTGTTGATCCATTTTGGCAGCCGGTGTCCCTTCCTCTAAGGAATACGGAAATACGCCCAGATGCTCAAATTCCATTTCATCTACAAAGGCAAACAGTTCTGCAAATTCCTCCTCGGTTTCTCCTGGGAAGCCGGTAATCAACGTAGTCCTAAGAACAATATCCGGGATTTCTCTCCGCAGTCTTAAAATGCGTTCTGTCAGCTCCTGCTTTGTCGTTTTCCGCCCCATCCGCTTTAATATCGTATCGGAAGCATGCTGGATCGGAATATCTAAGTAATGGCAGATCTTCTCCTCTTCCTTCATCACCTGAATCAGCTCCTCTGTGATTTCTTCCGGGTAGCAATACAACACCCGTATCCAGGTAAATTCCGGAATGCGGCATAGCTGCCGCAGCAGCTCGGGCAGACATTTTTTTCCATATAAATCCACACCATACATCGTTGTCTCCTGTGCTACCAAAAGCAGCTCCTTGACTCCCTGTCCGGCCAGGTACTCCGCCTCTTTCATCAAACGTTCCATCGGAATACTCCGGTATGAGCCTCTGACAGAAGGAATCACGCAATACGTACAGTGCTTATCACACCCCTCTGCGATTTTCAGATAAGAAGAGAACCCAATCCCGGAACGCTGCCGCCTTCCCTGGCTATCTGGCAAATGCTCTAACGGTTCAAAATACTGTCCTCTTCGTCCGTTTGCCGCATCTGCAACAGCCTCTGCGATATGCTCCCAGGAGGCCGTTCCTACTAAAACATCTGCCTCCGGCAGTTCCTCTCTGATTTCCCTTTGATAGCGCTCCGCCAGACAGCCTGCCACAATGATCCCTTGCAGCCTGCCGGTTTTCTTTTGCTCTGCCAGCTCCAAAATCGTCTGAATGCTTTCTTCCTTCGCATCGTGGATAAAGCAGCAGGTGTTGATTACGGCAACCTCTGCTTCCTCCTCGTCGTTTGTGATTTCGTAACCCTGGTCAGATAACAGAGCCAGCATCGCCTCACTGTCCGCCAGGTTTTTATCACACCCTAATGATACAAATAATACTTTCATAATTAGCTATCTCTAACCTCTCTTTACCCATTTGACCGGATATTTACGGACAAAGGTCTTTTTTAAAAAACGGCGGATCACATAGACATCCCGGCGCTTTTTTAAGGAACGTAACTGATATTCCAGGTTCTTTGCTACCTTTTTCATCGCTCTGCTGTGATCAATCAGGGCAATGACATCCCCGTTATCTATGATTAACTCTATGACCACATCGTATTGATAACAGGTCGGACAATCTTCCGAAAGCGGAATCGCGTTTAACCCTCTGGCCACGATCAGTCCGCCGCTGTATGCACAGCCCACAAAACGGCAGGAACCATCCGCCCTTCGTTCCTCTCTCTTCAGCTTCCGATCCTGAATGATATAATGGCTGCCGGCTACAGCCACAGACACCAGAGGGCCTTCCTTTCCGGAAGCTTCTGTGATACGCTCCTCTATCCGCTTCTCTGATTCGGTTGCTTCCTCCGATCTCCTCAGCTCCTCCGAATTTATCGGTTCCTCTGATTCTATCGGTTCTCCTGATTTGATCGGCTCCTCCGATTCTATCAGTCTCTCCGATTTGATCGGTTCCTCCGGCGATGGGTTCTCCACCGCCAGAATCCGGTATTCTTGGTTCCGAAAACAAATGAATTCTTCTTGTTTCATACATAAAATCCTTTCGTTTGTGATAGGCGAACCCCCTATTGCCCTTCTGCGATACGCCGCTGGCCTTCCTCTCTTTTGTCTTATTTTTTACGGTTATAATTGATAAGGCAGCCCTTTTGGATGATGGCGCGTTCCTCCTCAGTCATCTCTCCTAGCTCCAGACGAATCGGATAGACCTCTCCCTCTGCCGGAATCACAAGCGCCTCTAGCTCACACCGGCCTTCTGCTACTGCTGTGCGGACGTTCTTGACGAAGAGATAATCTCCCTTTTGAAACGGAATCTCCTCTTTGTATAAAAACGGAAGCATTCCCCAGTTGATTAGATTGGAACGGTAACGCTTTGTCGCATATTCTCTGGCGATATTGGCCAGACCACCCAATACGCGCTGACAGCTTGCCGCCTGCTCTCTGGCGGATCCGTCTCCTGGCTTGACGGCATAAATCGTGCTTCCAATCTCGGTTTCCTCTGGGTTTACCTCTGGATAAACTCTTCTGATTTTTTCAAACACCTTTTGATAGGAAGCATCGCTAAAGAAAGTGCCTGCCTTCCGGTTTTCCTCCTGTGCCCGAACTGCTTTGGCCTCTCCTACATAAGCAGGATCCTTTCTGGAAAGCGTAAATTCTGCCAGCCCAAGCGGATTGGAGCGATAGGAGGAGGTTTCGCCGGATGGAATCAGCTCATCTGTCGTTGTCACAGGATCATGAATTTCCGAAACCACCTTTAACAAAATATCCTCGGTCAGTTCTTCCATTTCCGGCCATGGCACAATATTCGGGCCGAATTTTACCGGAACGGAAGGGTCAGCCTTTCCTACTCCATTGTATACCCGATTAGCATAAATACTGCCGTCAAAATGATAGGCAGGCGTATGGTATTCGATCTCCAGCTCGGTCGCTGCCGTCAAATATCCCTTGTTTGCCGCGGTTGCTGCGATTGATCTGGCATCCATCAAAGCCACGGAAGCAATCTGTCCGTTCGTCAGCTTGCTGCCCTCCCGGTTCGGGAAATTCCTGGTGGAATGACGGATGCTAAGGCCGTTATTGGCCGGGACCCCAAAGCACGGCCCGCAAAAAGCGGTGCGTATGGTTGCGCCGGTTGCCATCAGATCCGCAATCCGCCCGTTTCTTACCAGTTCTAAATAAATCGGCTGACTGGCCGGATAAATGCTAAGAGAAAACTCATCTGCTCCTATCGAATGTCCTCGTAAAATATCCGCTGCCGCACAGAGATTTTCATAGCCGCCGCCTGCACAGCCTGCAATCACTCCTTGTTCCACATAAATCTGTCCGTTTTTGATTTTATCCGTCAGCACATACGGCACCTTGCCCTCTAAGCTGATTTCGGCCTTTTTTTCTACTTCCCGTAAAATATCTCCTGGATTTTCCTTTAGCTGTGCAATCGTATAGACGTTGCTTGGGTGGAACGGCATCGCAATCATCGGCTCTATTTTTGATAAATCCACCATGACGCAGCCATCGTAATAGGCGCCATCCGCCGGATGCAACTCTTTAAATTCTTCACTTCTTCCATGGATTTCATAAAATTCCTTTACGGCAGCATCCGTCTCCCAAATCGAAGACAGGCAGGTTGTTTCCGTCGTCATAACATCGATTCCAATCCGCTCATCCACACTCAGATTTCCAATGCCTTCTCCGATAAATTCCATGATTTTATTGTTGACATAACCCTGTTCAAATACGGCTCCAATCACCGCAAGCGCTACGTCCTGCGGGCCGACGCCAGGCCGCGGCTTTCCGGTCAGATAGACGGCAATTACTTCTGGGCGGTTGATATCATAGGTTTGTCCTAAAAGCTGCTTGACTAGCTCTGGACCTCCCTCTCCTACCGCCATCGTCCCCAAAGCGCCATAACGGGTATGGCTGTCCGAGCCTAACACCATTTTCCCGCAGCCGGAAAGCATTTCTCTGGCAAACTGGTGAATCACAGCCAAATGAGGCGGCACATACATCCCACCGAATTTTTTGGCACAGGAAAGGCCGAATACATGATCGTCCTCGTTGATCGTCCCGCCTACTGCGCATAGGCTGTTGTGGCAGTTCGTCAGTGCGTACGGCATCGGAAACTCCGTCAGCCCGGAAGCCATCGCGGTCTGGATAATCCCTACAAAGGTAATGTCATGAGAAGCCAGGCTGTCAAATCGAAGCTTTAGCTTTTCCATTTCCCCTGACTGGTTATGCGCCTCTAAAATCCGGTAGGCCATCGTCCTCCTGGCCGCCTCATTTCCGGCAGCCGCTGATTTCCTTCCGGCTTCTCTCCCCGAGCCTTCTGCCGCATTTTTTTCTGCCATAGCTTCATCTGCCATGGCTTCATCTGCCATGGCTTCATCTGCCATAATCTCCTTCACATAGCCCTGATCTCCGCGTACTGCATATACCCCTGTCTTTGATAATCGTATCATATAAGAATCCTCCTCAGCTTAATTCGTCATGAACGTCGTTTCCTTCCTTGCAGCCGTTTAAGACAAGTCTTGAACGATTACCTTTTCCCATTACGGTCTGTCAGAATAACCGGCGTTTTTTCTATGATACACGATCAGTACAAGCTTTTCAAGCTGAAAAAACTTTTCTGCTTGACAAGCCCGCCGTTCTGTATTAAAGTAGGCAGGAATACAAGATAGAAGTTTATTACGAGGGAGGATTATTTATGAAGCATTTACTTAGTCCGCTCGATCTGTCTGTCGAGGAAACCGGACAGATCCTGTCTCTGGCAGAAGAGATGATAAAAGCTCCGGATCGATTCCGTTCCGTCTGTCAGGGAAAAAAATTAGCAACCCTATTTTATGAGCCGAGTACACGAACCCGCTTGAGTTTTGAAGCTGCGATGCTGAACCTGGGAGGAAGTATACTCGGTTTTTCTTCGGCTGATTCCAGCTCTGCAGCAAAGGGAGAAAGCGTAGCGGATACGATTCGCGTGATTTCCTCCTATGCTGACATTTGTGCCATGCGCCATCCCAAGGAGGGTGCGCCTATGGTAGCTGCTCAATATGCTTCGATTCCGGTCATCAATGCCGGAGACGGCGGACACAACCATCCGACACAGACTCTGACCGATCTTTTAACCATCCAAAGCCTAAAGGGACGCCTAAGCCATCTGACCATCGGCCTGTGCGGGGATTTGAAATTCGGCAGAACGGTTCATTCTCTGATTCATGCCCTGGTACGCTACGAGGGAATCCATTTTATTATGATTTCTCCGGAGGAGCTTCGCCTCCCTTCCTATATCAAAAAAGAAGTCCTAGAACCGGCAGGCACTCCTTATCAGGAGTTGACTTCCTTAGAGGATGCCATGCCAAAGCTGGATGTATTGTATATGACCAGAGTGCAGCGAGAGCGTTTCTTTAATGAAGAGGATTATATCCGTTTAAAGGATACGTATATTTTAGACAAGCAAAAGCTCTCAGGTGCAAAGGACGACATGCTAATTCTCCATCCCTTACCTCGCGTCAATGAAATCGCCTCGGAGGTGGACAGTGATCCGCGTGCCGTCTACTTTAAGCAAGCCGAATACGGCGTTTATGTCCGTATGGCGCTGATTATGACCTTATTAGGGCTGCAGGCACCCGAAGCACAGTTTTAGCAAAAAGAAAGCGCCGTCATGCTGCCCCTGTAAAAAAATTAAAAAACGATAATTTATTACGAAAAAACAGAAAGGAAGTATTATGTTAAATATCAGTGGTCTGAATTCTGGTGTTGTCATCGACCATATCAAGGCAGGACGTGGTATGGATATTTATTCTTATTTAGAGCTTGATAAATACGACAATTCCGTTGCCATTATCAAAAACGCCAAAAGCAGCAAAATGGGAAAAAAGGATATTATCAAAATAGAAGGCATCCCGGATTTTATTGACTTAAATCTGGTCTCTGTTATCTGCGACAGTGTCACCATCAATATCATCCGCGGCGGTGTTATCATTGAAAAAAAGGAGCCTTCTCTGCCGGAACAGGTGACAGGAATCTTCCGTTGCAAAAATCCAAGGTGCATCACCTCTATTGAGCAGGATTTGCCGCATAGCTTCCGCCTGACCAACCCGCATACGAGAACCTATCGCTGTATTTACTGCGAGCAGGAATGGTCCAGAGCATAACCGGAAAATAAAATTGCCCAAAACCGAATTTTTAGGTTGATTTTAAGGAAAGTTTTATGTATAATATAAAATCGGAGGAAGTTGGTATGTTCCGCTTCCAGATTGTGAACGGAATCTCGTATCACGCCGCGTTCCAGTAAAATATAAGAGAAAAGAGGTCAAAAGCAAAATGGGAAACATTGATTTAACCAAGTATGGCATCACCGGCACGACAGAAATTGTGTACAATCCTTCTTTTGAGCAGTTATTTGAGGAAGAAACCAGAGCCGACCTAGTAGGCTATGAAAAGGGACAGGTCAGCGAACTGGGTGCTGTCAACGTTATGACTGGTATCTACACAGGCCGTTCCCCAAAAGACAAATTCATCGTCATGGATGAAAATTCCAAAGATACCGTATGGTGGACTTCTGACGAATATAAAAACGACAACCATCCGGCTTCCGAGGAAACCTGGAAGGTTGTAAAGGATATCGCACTCAAGGAATTATCCAACAAGAGATTGTTTGTCGTAGATTCCTACTGCGGTACCAATAAGGATACCCGCATGGGCATTCGTTTCATTATGGAGGTTGCTTGGCAGGCTCACTTCGTAAAAAATATGTTTATCCGCCCGACAGAGGAAGAATTAAAGAATTTCGAGCCGGATTTCGTGGTTTACAATGCTTCTAAGGCAAAGGTAGAAAATTACAAGGAGCTTGGATTAAATTCCGAAACTGCTGCGATGTTTAACATCACCAGCCGCGAGCAGGTTATCGTCAACACCTGGTATGGCGGGGAAATGAAGAAGGGTATGTTCTCCATGATGAACTACTACCTGCCATTAAAGGGCATCGCTTCCATGCACTGCTCTGCCAACACTGATATGAACGGTGAAAATACCGCTATTTTCTTCGGTCTATCCGGCACCGGCAAGACGACTCTTTCCACCGATCCGAAGCGTCTTTTGATCGGAGACGACGAGCATGGCTGGGATGACAACGGCGTCTTCAACTTTGAGGGTGGCTGCTATGCCAAGGTTATCAACCTGGATAAAGAATCCGAGCCGGATATCTACAACGCTATCAAGCGCAACGCTCTGTTAGAGAATGTTACTTTGGATGAAAACGGCAAGATCGACTTTGACGACAAGAGCGTTACCGAAAATACCCGTGTCTCCTACCCTATCGACCATATCGAAAAGATCGTTCGTCCGGTATCCGCTGCACCAGCAGCAAAGAATGTTATCTTCCTTTCCGCAGATGCGTTCGGCGTGCTGCCTCCGGTATCCGTCTTGACACCAGAGCAGACCCAGTATTATTTCCTTTCCGGTTTTACCGCTAAGCTGGCTGGTACAGAGCGTGGTATTACCGAGCCAACACCGACCTTCTCCGCCTGCTTCGGACAGGCCTTCTTAGAGCTGCACCCGACCAAATATGCAGAAGAGCTGGTAAAGAGAATGGAAAAGAGCGGCGCAAAGGCTTACTTAGTCAATACTGGCTGGAATGGTTCCGGCAAGCGTATCTCCATTAAGGATACCCGTGGTATTATCGACGCTATCTTAAACGGAGACATCTTAAACGCACCGACCAAGAAGATTCCATTCTTCAACTTTGAAGTTCCGACCGAGCTGCCAGGCGTTGATCCAAAGATCTTAGATCCACGTGACACCTATGCTAACGCTTCCGAGTGGGAGGAAAAGGCAAAGGATCTGGCTCAGAGATTTATCAAGAACTTTGCAAAGTACGAAGGCAACGATGCCGGAAAGGCTTTGGTTCCGGCTGGTCCTCAGTTATAAGCATTTGTATCTGCCAAATGGCAGATACAAGAAAAGTCCGGCAACAATGTTGCCGGGCTTTTCTATGTTTCTGCATCCGTGTTCATATCCAAATGAGTGCTGTCCAAAAGCTCCGGTTCCTGAAGGCCGCAAGTACCCTCCTCTATTGCCATAAAGCCACCCCTTCTGCTCTGCTTCCTTTATTCTTTTTTTAACACCCGGCGAATCCACTGATAAATATAAATCGCCGCCGGAATCACAAAGGTCAGCGTCAGACTGGCCAAAAACAGGCCGTTCGTTGATGGAGAACTAAATATTGCCGCTACAAACGTTACTATATAAAGTGCCAGAAGCAAGCCAATCCCTATCCACGCCAAAATCCGTTGAAAACGTGAGTGTTCCTTTTGCTGAAGCAATGTTTTTTGCTTTTCTTCCATGCAGCACGCTCCTTCCAATCTCCCTACGCCGTCCGGCCGCAGCACTGCTTATACTTTTTGCCGCTTCCACAAGGACACGGATCGTTCCGCCCAATCTTTTTTTCCTTCCGTACCGTTCCTGACTGCTTCTGCTCCCGGTACAGCTCCTTCCTCCGTTCCTCGGTCAAAAGACTCTCCCATTGCGGCAGCTCATACAGCCAATCAGCCTTTGCCGCTACCATATTGTAATAGAGCTTTTCCTTATCATATTCCAGGGAAACCTCTGTTTCCTCTGTCATCTCTTCGATTGGGTTCGGCGTTTTCAGACTGTCGTTGATTCCGTCCAGAAAGCCGACCATATGGTTGATATCCATATGATACCTCTCTGCCAGTTCCTTTACGGTCCCCGTTACTACCATATCCGGCTGCGACAGCAGCTCCTTATAGACGGCCTTTTCCTGATTAACATAATCCGCCCAGAATACATTCATTGCCTTTTGGCTTCTCTCCTGGGAATAAGCAAATTCCCTCCAGTTTTCTAATAAACTCATGTGCTTCTTCCTTTCCTTTTTATAAATTTTGTTTTCTTTCTATCTGGATACTGGAAACAACGGCATAGATCATCGTAACTGCCGTAAAGAAAATCCCTGTCCAAAGTAGCCAGCCGCTCTTTAGAATCCCTTCTGCTGCATTTAACATAAAAACAATCCCGATCAGCAAAAAAACAATCGCAGTCTGCCGGTAATGCGGCTTTTTATTCATGCTCCTGCGCTCCTCTCCGGAAGCATAAAGATAGGCATTATTCAGCAAAAATCCCTTTTCTTGAAAGGAACGAATGCTGATAATAAAGGCTCCGATTGCAATGATAAGTAAAATCCCTGACAGAATCACTTCTTTTATCATAAAACGCCTCTCCAATCTGTAAACTTTCCCACCTGACTTCTTTTATAAGCCAGTACCGGGATCGGAAGGCCTTCTGCCGTTTCCTCTCCCGGCACCAAATACCGACCAGCAGCTTTTCCTGGTGCTGGTGCTTAAAACAGACCGGTAATCACGCCGTCCTCTGTCACGTCAATCCCATACGCAGCCGGTGTTTTTCCAAGTCCCGGCATTGTCATGATCGTCCCGGTAATCGCTACTACAAAGCCCGCACCTGCAGAAACATAAACTTCCCTTACATTGACGGTAAATCCGGTCGGACGTCCCAGCTTTTTCTGGTCATCTGAGAGAGAATACTGGTTTTTCGCAATACAAACCGGTACATGTCCAAAGCCTAATTCTTCAATCTTTGCCAAGGCACGGCTGGCAGCCGGATCATAGGTGACGCCGTCTGCTCCATAAATTTCCTTCGCGATTTTCTCAATCTTCTCCTTTAAGGAAAGTGAATCCTCATACAGCACATGGAAATGAGACTCTTTTGTCTCCAAAGTCTGCAGCACCTTTTCTGCCAGGGCGATACCACCCTCGCCGCCTTTTTCCCAAACCTCGGACAACGCAAACTCACAGCCGCGCTTCTCGCAAAACTCCTTGACATAAGCCAGTTCTGCATCGGAATCCGTCACAAAACGATTTAAGGTGACAACAATCGGCACGTCGTAATGCTGAAGGTTTTCGATATGCTTTTCCAGATTGACAATGCCCTTTTCCAAGGCGGTCAGATTTTCTGCTGCCAAATCCTTCTTTGCTACCCCGCCGTTGTATTTTAACGCGCGTACCGTTGCTACCAAGACGATAGCATCCGGCTTTAAGCCTGCCATCCGGCATTTGATATCCAGGAATTTTTCTGCCCCCAGGTCGGCGCCGAAGCCTGCCTCTGTCACGACATAATCTGCCAGCTTTAGGGCTGTCTTGGTAGCGCGGACGGAATTGCAGCCATGGGCAATATTGGCAAACGGCCCGCCATGCACAATAGCCGGGGTATGCTCCAGCGTCTGAATCAGGTTCGGTTTAAGAGCATCCTTTAACAGTGCTGCCATCGAGCCTACCGCATGAAGCTGTTCGGCTGTCACCGGTTCTCCGGCATAGTTATAAGCGACAATGATCCGCCCTAACCGCTTTTTCAAATCCTCCATATCATCTGCCAGACAAAGAATCGCCATGATTTCCGAAGCCACGGTAATCACAAAATGATCCTCTCTCACTACGCCGTCCGACTTTTTCCCCAAACCGACGATAATATTTCTAAGGGCGCGGTCGTTCATATCCAGACACCGCTTCCAAACGATTTGGTTCGGATCGATCTGCAGCTCGTTTCCCTGATGGATATGGTTATCTAACAATGCAGCCAACAGGTTGTTAGCAGAGGTAATCGCATGAAAATCCCCGGTAAAATGAAGGTTTAAGTCCTCCATCGGCACTACTTGGGCATAGCCGCCTCCTGCTGCCCCGCCTTTAATTCCAAAGCATGGGCCTAAGGATGGCTCCCGCAGGGCAATTACCGCCTTTTTTTGCAGCTTTCCAAACGCCTCTCCCAGTCCTACGCTCGTGGTCGTCTTTCCCTCTCCTGCCGGAGTCGGATTGATCGCCGTCACTAAAATCAGCTTTCCATTCGGGCGATCCTTTACCCGATCCCAAAGCTCGTCCGAAAGCTTGGCCTTATATTTGCCATAGTACTCCAGCTCCTCCTCACGGATATCCAACTGTGCCGCCACCTCACGGATATGTGCCATTTGGGTTTCCTGTGCAATCTGAATGTCTGTTTTCATTTGAGCATCCTCCTTCATCTGCCAGGCAGCGGCCTTTTCCGGCTGACTGCCCTTTTGCCTCTTTGTTCCTCTGTGTCTTTTATTTCCTTCCGGCATACAGTTCCAGCCGTCTTGAAACCCTGTGTTACTCCAACTAATTTTGCTCCAGATAGTTTTCAAATTCTTCTAAGGACATCAAAACCTTTCTTGGCTTTGTTCCCTCCTCCGGCCCGACTACGCCGGCCTCGGAAAGCTGATCCATAATCCTCGCTGCCCGGTTAAAGCCGATTTTATAGACGCGCTGCAGCATACCGATAGATGCCTTATCCTTTTCAATGATAAACTTCCCGGCCTCCGCAAAGTATTCATCCTGCCCGTTTCCGTTTCCATAGGCCGCGTCTCCGCCGGTAGCGCCCGGTGATGGCTGGGCATTGTCTACCCGTTTGATAATTTCGGCATTGTAGCCTGCGCTGCTGTTCTGCTCCCGCAGATAATCGACGACTGCCGTCACTTCCTGATCCGATACGAACGCCCCCTGTACCCGTACCGGTTTCGGATAACCAGTCGGGAAAAAGAGCATATCGCCCTTTCCTAGCAACTTTTCTGCACCGGCTCCATCGAGAATCGTCCGGGAATCAATCGCAGAGGAAACGGCAAAGGCAATTCTCGAGGGAATATTTGCCTTAATCAAACCAGTAATGACATTGACAGAAGGACGCTGCGTCGCAATGACCAGATGAATTCCCGCCGCTCTGGCAAGCTGTGCCAGACGGCAAATCGCATCCTCTACCTCTCCCGGCGCTACCATCATCAAATCCGCCAGCTCGTCTACAATAATGACAATCTGCGGCATCTTGACGTATCTTGGATCTTCCCTGTACTGCGCCGCAGAAGCGATCTTTTCGTTGTAGCCCTTTACCTCCCGAACCCCGACGTCTGCAAATCTCTGATAACGATCCATCATCTCCATCACCGCCCAGTTTAAGGCGCCGCTTGCCTTTTTCGGATCGGTGACAACCGGAATCAGCAAATGAGGAATCCCGTTATAAACACTTAATTCAACGACCTTTGGATCGATCATAATCAGCTTGACGTCATTGGGATCTGCTTTATACAGGACACTCATAATCAAGGTATTGATACAGACAGATTTCCCGGAACCAGTCGCCCCGGCAATCAGCAAATGCGGCATCTTCGCAATATCCGTCACAATGGTCTGCCCGCCGATATCCTTTCCGACCGCAAAGGCCACACTCGATTTATGTTCTGAAAAAACATCTGTTTCTAACAGCTCCCGCAAAAAAACGGTAGCATTCTCCTTGTTCGGCACCTCAATTCCAACCGCTGCTTTTCCTGGAATCGGCGCCTCGATCCGGATGTCCTCTGCTGCCAGATTCAGCTTGATATCATCCGTCAGACCGGTAATCCGGCTGACCTTTACCCCCCGTTCCGGCTGCAGCTCGTAACGAGTAACGGCCGGGCCGCAGCTTACGTTTGTCACTGTCACCCGTACCCCAAAGCTTTCTAATGTCTTTTGCAGCGTGATCGCCGTTTCCTGCAGTTCCTCGTTGCTTGCCCCTCTCTGATCCTTTGGCGGCTCGTTTAACAGCTCTAACGACGGAAAACGATACGGCTCCGGACTTGGCTGAATGGCCGGAATCGAAACTGCCGGTGAGGCTTCGACCGTTTTGGCGGTTTCAACTGGCGCCGTCGGCTCCGGTTTTTCTGTTTGTTCCGGCTGCCCTCTCCGCTCTGATTCCTCTGGCTTCTCCGACTGCTTTTGCAGAAATTCTCTGGCAGATACAGCTTCAGCTTCTGACTCTGCTGCTGTCTGACTCTCTTCTTGCTTTATTTCTGCTGCCACCGGATTACCTTCTGACCTTATTTCTGCTGCCGCCAGATTACTCTCTGATTTTATCTCTGCTGGCACCGACTGACTGTCTCTTGGCTTTATCTCTACTGCCTCGTTTCTTACTGGCTCTGCCTCTGCCGCCTGGCTGGCGTCTGACGGACTGATCCTCCTCAGGAAAGACTCATGCCCGTTCTGCATAGAAGCATTTTGTAAAGAAGCATTTTCTACCGGAGAGGTTTTCACATAGGAATCCAGCGGCCGATTGCCTTCTATAGACTTTGCCTTTAATATCCGTTCTTTTTCTTCCTCTCGTGCTTCTTTAGGAGAATAGGTTTTTTGACTGGCTTCTGGTTTCTGAACAGCTTCTTGAGAGGGAACTACCTTCAACGGACTGAACCGTTTAGAGGAAGAAAGTACCTCTGGCTCGGCCTCGGATGCCACTTCTAATCTGTCCAGATTTTTATCTAACATATCCCAGGATAACAGCCCCTCCTCGGAAGAAGGCTCTGCTGCTTTTGTCTTTTCTGTTACGGAATCGCTATGGCTAGAAGCCTTCAGCAACGAGCTGCCACTTCCGGCATACTCCCTTTGCCTGGCCGTACTTGGCTCATTCGATTTCGTTTCTGGTTCCGGCTTTTCGTTTGCCAGATTCTGATTCGCTGGCTTTTCATTTACCGGATTCTGATTTGTCAGATTCTGATTTGTTTGTTTCTGATTTGTTTGTTTCTGATTCGCCGAATTCTGTGTAGACGTTTCTGCTTGTCCGCCGAATTTTTTCTTCAGTTCCTCCTCATAATACGGAGAAACATCGATCACCTCGGTTTCTCCGCCCCGCTGAATCACCAAATTCTGCAGCTTGAGTTCCTGCATTTCCACCGAATCGGTATGCTTTTCCTCTTCCAATGGAAACGTATAGCTCTTTGCCTTTCGTCTTTTTTTCTTCTGCTCCTCTAACGAATATACCTTACTGGAATCCTGACGGATACCGGACTGCTCATGGGAAGCTCTCCTGCCTGCCCTTCTGCCAACCCCGCCGTACTCCTCTTCTGCCTCTTCTGGCGGCTCCTCTCTGGCAAGGGCGGTTTCCTCCAGCCAGGTTTCCTGTTCCGTCTGCTCCCTCTGCTCGCGCCGTATCCTCCGCGCCCTTTGCTGTTCTTTATATTTACTTCCTAAAAAAGAAAACAAAAATTTTTCTGTAATAAACATCAGTAGCACCAGTACCGCGCCAATCAGGACGATATAGGCTCCGACTACGTCAATCACGGAGCAAAGAAGCTTTGCCAGACCGCCGCCTAAAAAGCCTCCCCCGTCCCTGCCTCCGGCGCTCATCAAATACAGATCCTTTATTTTTAACTCAGAGGAGCTGCCATATGTCACAAGCTGCAGCAGCGCTCCCAAAAGGAAAAAGAGAAACACCATACAAATCAGCTTATGGACAACACTCCGGTTATGCTTATTGGAAAGATAAAAGGCAGTCCCGAAAAACAGCAGCACCGGAAATAAATATGCCAAAAAACCAAACAGGCCAAAGGCTACCTGATTGATAAAATCTCCTGCCGGGCCGCACAAATGAAAATTGCTGAGCAATAACAGCACGGAAAGCACCAGCACCAGCATCAGAATCATTTCATCCTGATACCGATGCCAAATGCTTTCTTCCTGTAATTCTTCCTCTTGTTCCAATTCTGCACTTCTTTTTGCTGTCTGCTTCCTAGCTGTCTCAGACCGGCTTCTGGCCGCCTCCGGTTTTTGTCCAGCCGGCCGCTTTTTTGCCCCATTCCCGGAGGCTTGCCCCTTTCTGTTTGTACTTTGACTACCCGCTGCCATACTCACCCTCCCATTGCTACCCTTTTCATCTTGCTACGACCTGCCCTACCGGCCTCTATAAAAAATTCCACATCACGGCAGTCAGTCCTACTACAAAACAATAATACGCAAAATAGCGGAATTTCTTCTGCCTTACCACCACCAACATCGTTTTAATACAAATATAACCGACGACCGCCGATACCAGAGTTCCTGCCGCATAATACCACAGCTCCGAGGTTGTAATCACTTCGCTGCCAAAATCCTTTAACTCTAACACGAGCGCTCCCAGGATGGCCGGAATCGACATAATAAAAGAATACCTTACTGCGAAGCTTTTGTCAAATCCACATAGCAAACAAGCCGTAATCGTACTGCCCGAACGGGAAAGCCCAGGCATCGTAGCGATTCCCTGCGCCGTTCCGATAAGCAGCGCCTGTGTATACGTTGCATTTTTTTCCTTTATCCTGCCTGCCTGCTTCGGTCGGTAATTTTCTGCTACCAGCAGCAGAACTGCTGTCAAAATAAGAAAAATCCCCGGCACTATGAGCGTGGCAGAGGCCCTTTCAATGACATCCTGCAGCAGCAGACCCAAAATCCCCGTCGGAATCGTCGATACGATAATCAGCATCACAAACCGACGGTATGGGGTATGCAAAACCGGCTTCCACTCCCGTTTTCCCCCTTCCGGGTGTGAAACGATATTTGCCGCCATCCGTCCTACATTAACAAAGAAATCACCGATAATACCAAAGCCCTCCACGATCAACTTCCGAATATCCGACCAAAAAGCGATAAAGACTGCCAGCAGCGTTCCTAAATGCAGCAGCACATCAAAAAGCAGCCCGCCGCCTTCTAAATCAATGTTTAAGATATGCTTAAAAATCGCCAGATGTCCGGAGCTGCTGATCGGCAAAAACTCTGCCAACCCCTGTATGATTCCCATAATGATAGCCTTCCATATTGTCATACTACTTCTTCCTTCCCGTTTTTTTCATTTTTATTCCTTACTTCCCGCCCTCATGCAAAAAACCAAACGGAAGATCAAGTTTCCCGCTTTCTTATTATAACGAATCTCGTTCGTTCATGCAAGCGCAAAATCGCCTAAAAGAAGGAAAACTGCCAGAATAAAATACGTCCGTTAAAAACCCCGGCGGTTCTCTCCTCTGCTCTTTCTTCTGTTCTTTCTGCTTATCTTGCCAGATAACGCTCCAGGACCGCCTGGCGGCAAAATTTCCTTACGCGGCTCTGTGCATAAAACAACCCCGAAAGGAACTGACACTTGTTTTGCCATCCCTTCCGGGGTATCCCTGCCAGAATCAAATCTGGCTATCATGCTGTGATTGTTCTACCGTCCGCTTTTTTCTATCTGCTCCGCAATCCACGGCAGCTTTTTCCGAAACGCCGTAAAGGATTTCATCCTCCACTCCCAGTTCGGAGAGCCGAGCGTGCCTGGCGTGTTTACCCGGGCAGAATCATCCAAACCAAGGAAATCCCACATCGGCACAACGACCATCTTGGCGATGCTAGAAAGGCTCATCTGGATAAAGCGGTCGCTGACCTTGCCCTCCTCTAACCCGGCCTCCCGCAGTTCCTGTAAGGTGGCTCGGCGGAATTTCGGCTTTTGCGAACGATACCATCCCATCACCGTCTGGTTATCATGCGTCCCAGTATAAAGAATCATATTTTCCCGATCCGGAAAATCGTTGTTGGTCTCCAGCGGATCAAAGGTAAACTGCAGCACCTTCATTCCCATAAAGCCATAATGATCCCGCAGCTTGTGTACCTTAGGACGCAGATCCCCCAGATCCTCTACAATGATGTTGATATCCGGGTACTGCTCAAATAACGTATCAAAAAATTCATAGCCTGGAGCCAGAATCCACTTGCCTTCAATCGCCGTCGGACAGGAGGCCGGAATCTTCCAGTACGTATCAAACGCCCGGAAATGGTCGATTCGGATAATATCAAACAGCTTTGCCGTATAGGCCAGGCGGTCGATCCAAAACCGGAACCCGGTTTCCTTTAAGTGCTTCCAGTTATAGATTGGATTTCCCCAGCGCTGCCCGGTTTCGCTGAAATAATCCGGCGGCACCCCGGCGATCCACTTTGGATTTCCTGCTTTATCTAACAAAAAGCAATCCTGGTTCGCCCAGACATCCAAGGAATCAATCCCCACGTAAAATGGAATATCCCCCATGATCTGGATTCCCTTCTGGTTCGCATAGGCCTTTAACGTCATCCACTGATGATAAAATTCATATTGGACGAACATTTCGTACTGAACATCTTCCTCAAAACCTGCTTCCTCCAAATCAAACGGCTTTTTCCAGTACTCCTTCTGTTTCTTTGGCCATTCCAGCCAGCTTCTTAGTCCGTTTGCCTTTTTAAAGCTCAGATAAATCGCATAAGAGCGCACCCAATCCTGCTTGACAAAGGCCTCATACTCCTCGTTTGGCCGGAATTTCCGGTATGCCTTTTGCAGCCATTCGGACTTAAACTCTCGTACCGCCTGGTATTCCACGCTCGTGGAAAACTTTTCAAAGGACGGCGTTTTCCCAAGCAAGCCCTCCTGCCACAACCTGTCCAGACTGATATACAGCTCATCCCCGGCAAAGGAAGAATACGGCTGATACGGAGAATTCCCATAGCCAAGCGGCCCTAACGGAAGAATCTGCCAGATTTTCAGGCCGCCCTCTGCCAGCATATCGACAAATTCATAGCTGCTGCTCCCAAAATCCCCGATGCCATGTCTCCCCGGAAGGGAGGAAACCGGCATTAAAATTCCTGCTTCTTTTCCCATCTGATACCCTCCACTTTGACAGCGCTCCCGCTGTCACATTTTTTCTGACAGCTTCCAAATATCCCGGTTGTATTCGGCAATCGTTCGGTCGGAGGAGAAATAGCCGGCCTGGCTGATATTGATTAACATTTTCTTCGCCCATTCCTTCCGATCCTCATAATCCTCTAACGCCCATTCCTTCGTAATGATATAATCCTTCAGATCGAGAAGCGCCATAAACCAGTCCTTTCCGACGATTTCGTTATACAGCCTGGTCAGGTTTTCTTCGTCTCCAATCGCCATCAGCTCTGGCCCGACGATAAAGTCTACCAGCTTCTGCAAACGGATATCCTCTGCCAGCACCTTTTTTGGATGATAATCCTCGCGCTTGTAATGCTCGATCACCGTATCGCTCGATTCTCCGAACAAATACATATTTTCCCGTCCTACCAGATCGAAAATTTCCACGTTCGCGCCGTCCATTGTCCCAAGCGTCACCGCGCCGTTTAGCATAAATTTCATATTTCCGGTACCGCTCGCTTCCTTGGAGGCCAGGGAAATCTGTTCGGAAATATCGCAAGCCGGAATCAGCTTTTCCGCCAGAGAAACATTATAATTTTCCACCATCACGACCTTCAAATACGGGCTGACCTCCGGATCCTTTTCGCACAACTCCTGCAGGCACAAAATCAAATGGATGATATCCTTCGCAATAATATAAGCCGGGGCAGCCTTGGCGCCGAAGAGCATTGTCAGAGGCGTTGATGGCTTCCTGCCCTTTTTGATTTCCAGATATTTATAAATCAGGTAGAGAGCATTCATCTGCTGGCGCTTGTACTCATGCAGACGCTTGATTTGAATATCGAAGATAGAAGCTGGATTGACCACGATGCCCTTCGTCTGCAAATAATCCGCCAAATCCTGCTTTTTCTTCTGCTTGATCGCCAGCAGCTCCTCTAGTACCTGTTCGTCCCCGGCAAACTCAGCCAGCTTCTTTAACTCGTCGGCATCCCGCTTAAAGCCGTCCCCGATCAGACGCTCGATCAGCGCAGTCAACTCCTGGTTGCTGTAAAGCAGCCAACGGCGGAAGGTAATGCCGTTCGTTTTGTTCTGGAAGCGCTCCGGGTAAAGCTTATAAAATGCTTTTAACTCGCTTTCCTTTAAAATCTCTGTATGCAGCGCCGCAACACCGTTTGTACTAAAGCCATAGTGAATGCAGATATGCGCCATATGCACCTGCTTTTTCCGGTCAATGATCACTGTCTTGCGATCCTTGGTGGTCGCCCTGACCCGCTCGTCTAATACCTTGATAATCGGAACAAGCTGCGGCACGACCTTTTCCAGATATTTAAGCGGCCACGTTTCGAGCGCCTCTGCCAGAATCGTATGGTTCGTATACGCACATGTCTGGCTGACCAGGCGGATCGCCTCGTCCTGCTCGATCCCCTCCTGCATCAAAAGCCGGATCAGTTCTGGGATGACCATCGTCGGATGTGTATCGTTGATTTGAATCACCGCATATTCCGGCAGTTCCGTCAGCTTTCCGCCCTTTTGCCGAATTTCGTCCAAAATCAACTGTGCGCCATTGCTGACCATAAAATATTGCTGGTAAATCCGTAGCATCCGTCCGGCATCGTCGCTGTCGTCCGGGTATAAAAAGAGCGTCAGGTTCCGTTTTACATCTTCCTTGTCAAAGTCGATGCCCTCTTCTACAATGCCCTCGTCCACTGTCTCCAAATCAAACAGATGGAGCTTGTTCCGTCCTGCTTCATAGCCTGCTACGTCGATATCGTACATCCGGGATTTTACCGTAATCCCGCCGCCAAAGGACACCTCATAGCTTACATCCGTTTTGGTCAGCCAGCTCTGATCCTCGATCCATGGGTTCGGCTCTTCCATCTGCTTATGGTTTTCAAAACGCTGGCGGAATAAGCCAAAGTGGTAGTTGAGGCCGACGCCGTCACCCGGCAGACCCAGCGTAGCAATCGAGTCCAAAAAGCAAGCCGCCAGACGTCCCAGGCCACCGTTTCCCAGCGAAGGCTCCGGCTCCAACTCCTCCATCTGCGCCATCGAAAATCCATGTTCCTTTAAATACGTGTCAATTTCCTCGTAAGCTCCCAGGTTGATAAGGTTCCCGGCTAACAGCTTTCCAATCAGAAACTCTGCCGAAATATAATAGAGCTTTTTCTTCCCCTCGGTCAGCTTCCGAGCCGCCATTTCCTCCTTTACTGCCTGCAGCAGCGCGGTATAAACCTCCTCTGCGCTGCACTCCCCGCAGCCCTTCTGGTACTGCTCCTTTAAAATCCGTTCTACTCTCTCCTTCATGAATCCAAGTTCCTCCATTTCTCTCTTTCTGTCAGCACAAAAATCTTTTCTTCCCGTTATTGTAAGCAATCTTCTTTTAAAAAATACTTCCAGATACCCCTGACAGCATTTGTTATAGCTTTAACAGCGCTCCATCCAGCTTTTCCATGGCTTCCTCCGATACGCCCGGGAGCATCCCTTTGATCTGGCGCAGGCTCATATGCCCGGCCATCGGATTGACCGTTATCCTTTCTACTGCCGGAAATGCCTCTACGACAAGAGTCTTCGCCTCTTCACAGGCTAAAAGCTCAGAAAGCGGCGTGTCGATGCTGTAGCGTCCTGTTCTGCCGTCGTTGACGCCATATACGGTAAAGTCTCCTAACATATCCCGCAGCCAACGGACGCACATCGGGAACCATGCGGCAAAATCCGCATTGACGTTATCGCGGAACCCGCTGCTGGTCAGTGTTTTTCCCAAAGAAAGTCCATGTACCCCGCTCCGGAAAATATGCAGTTCAAAAGCTACTCCGGCAGTGTTTAATGCCTGGGCAAACGCCAGCGGATGAGCCGGAGGCGTCACCTGATCGTCTCTTGTACTAAAAAGAAAAGTCGGAGGCGTCTGGCTGTCTACCGACTCCACAATATCCGGGCAGTCTAAAGCGCGTAAATCGCTGTGAATAATCCCCGGATACCCTAGTACCAGCACATCCGGACGTTCTTTTCCATGCGTCGCGACTGCCGAGGCCAGATGGCCGCCGCCGGAAAACCCAATCATTGCGACCTTTCCCTCTGCGATATGCCATTCCTCGCTTTCGCCGCGGATTAATGTTAAAGCCTCTTCCGTATCCCGCATCGGATCAGCCATCACCGCATCCGGCTTTTTAGTAACGGTCGTATAATCTAGGACAAACGTCTGATAGCCCTCTGCAAAAAAGGCCATCGCTACCGGCTCTCCCTCCCGTTCGCTGCAAAAACGGAAGCCTCCTCCCGGCAGCACCAGCATTGCCGGATATGCTTTGATATTTCCCAGCTCCTGGCTTGGTTCATGCAGATATCCGGTCAACACCGCATGTTCCCCGATTGTTTTTTGTACTAGCTTCATTGTTCTATCCCCTTTTTTATTTTTATTATTTCTATCATTCTTCTTCGGACAAAAAAAGAGGCAGGATCACGATGTCCGTCCAAATCCTGCCATTCTACCCCGCGTCCAGCCATCGTTATGCCCGCCTTCTGGCAGACAGTATAGCACAAAGCCTTCCAGTTGAAAAGGTTCACTTTTTCATTGCAGGATATTCCTGAAAAATTATTCCAATGAACCAAATTTCACAAGATTCCGAAACAGCACCGCCCCGATCCCGTTGCCAAGCAGCATAACCCCCAGATAGAGAACTGCCTTAACCTCATAGGCTCCTGCCAAATGAAAATAAAACATATCCGCTATCGAGTGTTCAAAACCGGACAAAATAAAAATCATCACGGGAGCTATGACAAACAGGTGGTTTTTCGATTTGTTGAAATTGTCAATCGCCAGATACATCATCACCCCGCAGAACACTGCCAGGAAAAAGATATTCCAGACGCTATTGTCCAGCTTTTTTATGACTAACTCTGCCGTGCTGATGTTTAAATGCGCGGCTTTTGCAAGGATCGCCGTCAAAAATGTCCCGGCAAAATTCCCGGCGATGATGATCAGCATATCCAAAAGCTCCCTAGGGCTTTTGATAAAACCAATCCTTCCTGTATAAAGCGCGAAGCCCTGCGTGACGATGGTCAGCAGCCCAAAGGAAAACAACAGCGAACCAATCACCTTGTTTTCTAACGACAGGTAGACAATCCCGCCGATCCCGATCATAAATCCTGCATAAACCGCTTTGATAAACAGTTGCAGCTTTGCCATCTTTTTGTACCCCCTCTGTAAAAAACAGCCTTAATACTCCTGGTTTCGATTCTACCACGTTTCCACTGGATATTCAATCCTTACTTGCTGACTGATGTCTTATTTTTCACTATTCATTCAAAAACGCCTATCTGATATAAGCTGTTATTATGGCCTGGCTTCATACTCCTACTAAATGTTCCTTTCCATACACTACTTCTTCTATCTCTTTCACTGTAGTGCCTTTCCGTTCTGCAATCATTTCTAATGCAGTATGTTCCGACACGCCAGTCTCTACAAGAAGATCAAACGTATCTACAATTCCTTCTAATCTCCCTTCTTCTCTTACCCTGTCACTCTCTAACCAAAATTTTGCACTACTCATAACTCCTGCAACTCCTTTCCTTACCTTTCCATAGTTCTCCGCTAATCGATCTGCTACCTGTGCAAACAAAGTTACCAAATCCTGTATCGTCTGTCCCTCTACCTTTCTATCCTTAACGTCATTATCCAAGTCAAAAAGAACGCTTTGATATTCCGTCAGTAGCTGTCCTAACTTCGTATCGTCCTCATTACACACTTGAAATCGCTTTTCATCATTAAATGGTAAGAAGGGCAGCAAAAAGTACAAGTTTCTTTCCAAGACAGTCCCACTGTTATAGTCAGCCATCTTCATGGTCGGTATTTCATATTCTACAAACTTTAAAGTAATCCGGAGTGGAATGGCTCGACCTCAGGCACAAGACAGCAGAATCCGGAAACCGAACTACTAATACACCATCCTCTAATTTACTATCCCGTATCGCTATCCTGGAATCATACATTTCCTCATCCCCGTCGAATTGCTCCCCAAACAGTTCACTCAATAATGGCAGGATCAAACGTGGGTACTTCCCAAGCAAGAGCCTGAAAATATCATCGTACAAGGTTCCCGATGTATCACTCTTATCAACTTTATCTAAGGCTTCTTTTCCTGTTCTCATCATTTTGCCGGTCATATCCTGAGCTACTTCTACTTCTTTTTCTTTCTTTTTTCGTCCCAAAAGAAACACACCTCCCTGTTTGCAATTATAGCGTATCCCTTGTGATACGTCAATCTTTCGTCCTGCAAGGTATGTGTCAAGTACTAATTGGTATTTTTTTCATTTTTTCCTGCGTTACAGGTTACATTCAGCCAATGATAAGGATAAACTGACTTCACTTTTCCTGGTATTGCATAAATGAAGCAGATGTTGTACGATATTTAACAAAACAACACGCTGCTTCTATGGACAACATTTTTATAGTATTCTCAGAGAAGAGGTGAAATCATGTCAGACAGCCGTTTATTCAAAATTTTATATTATCTTTTAGACAAAGGACATGCTACGGCTTCCGAATTAGCAGCCAACTATGAGGTTTCTGTCAGAACCATTTACCGTGATATAGAAGCATTAAGCAGCGCAGGTATTCCAGTTTATGCCGAGGCGGGAAGAAATGGCGGTATATACTTATTGCAGGATTTTATTCTGGATAGGGCAATCTTATCCGAAAAAGAAAAACAGGAGGTTTTGACAGCGATACAGAGTATCTTGGCTACCGGTTATCTGGACGGAAAAGAAACCCTGACAAAGTTATCCGCACTTTTTCATGTAACTACAAGAAATTGGCTTGAAGTAGATTTTTCCCGTTGGGGAAAGGGTGCTTTTGATAACGCAAAATTTGAACGATTAAAAACAGCTATCATTCAATGCAAAGAAATCAAGATCGTCTATGAAAATACGAAGAGCGAAAGAAGCAAGCGGATTATCCAGCCATTACAATTATCCTATAAGTCAAAAGGATGGTACTTAAAAGCGTTTTGTACGGAGAAGCAGGATTTTCGTATCTTCAAATTGAACCGTATCCTGGAGTTGGAAGTATCAGAAAATACCTTTATCCCAAAACCATACCCCGATCAAACGAACCATTTACAAAGTCTATGCTCCCGGATAGTCCTTTTGTTTTCCAAAGAAATAGCATATCGTGTTTATGATGAATTTGACGAATCGCAAATTGAATATCAAGAAAACGGAGATTTAATAGCCTGTGCGGAAATGCCGGTTGATACCTGGCTTATTGGTTATCTGCTTTCCTTTGGAGCATATGTGGAAATCATAGAACCAACTTATTTAAAAGCCGTTTTAGCTGCCCAGGCACAAGAAATTTACGAAAAAAATAAATCTTGACAAAAGGTGTCAGGATATGTGTGTTATAATAACTAGCATAGCAACGCAACGATACCGATAGAAAACGACAAAAGCTTTTGTTGTTATCATTTTAAAAAATTTGAGTAAAATCGAAATCGGAGGAATCATGATGCAATATGTAAGAATTTATGAAATGCCAGCCTGTAAAATGGTTTCGTCTGGAACAGGGATGTTCGGCGAGGGAAACTTCCAACTATTTGACGAATGGTTATCCTCTCAAAAAAGAGGGCTGTTTCCAAAGGATTTTCTGTCGGGGACAGAAGAGGGATTTGTCTGGTTGTATCTGTATGAAGACGGAATGGATGTTCCGGGTGAATTTGAAATCATAGACTTTCCAGGCGGTCTTTATGCAGTGGCAACCGACATCGACCAGAAAACAGATAAGAAGCTTATGGACACCGAGATAGATAAGTTTCTAAACGAAAACGGATTGGAGCGGGATGTCTCACGTTCCGAACTGGGAAATATCATTACGTCACCGCTTGCAAAGGAAATACTAGGATATGAACAAATGGACTATTATATCCCGATAAAAGCAAAATAAATCCCAGAATTACAGAGAGGTAAAAAACAAGTGCAACTGGGATTGGGAGGGTGAGCATGTACGATAGAATGCTGAATAAGCAGGTTATTCCAACCATAGAGGAAATGGCTGCCTATTGTTCAGAAAATGCAGAACGTTTTTCTGGGATAAATGATTGGCTGACAACTACCTTTCATACAGAACAGAAAGTGGTTTTCCCTTATGGCAAGAAATACGGTTGGGGAATAGGGCATTATAAAAAGAAAAAACTTCTGTGTAATATCTTTGCTGAAGCTGGTGCATTTACCGTTATGCTAAGATTAACGGATGTGCAATTTGAAGCAATTTATAAGGATCTGAAAAAATACACGCAGGAATACATTGACTCTAAATATCCTTGTGGTGACGGCGGCTGGATACATTACCGGGTTATCTGTCAGGAGCATTATGAAGATATCAAAAAGCTGTTAGAGATAAAATGCTCGTGATAATGAATCCTGCAGAGAAGGAGAACGTTTATATATGAAAAACTATACTCAAGTTTACTTTAAAAACAGTATGGAAGCAGCAAAAACATATTGTAAAGCATTTGGCGCAGAAATAACATTTGAAGTAAATGCTGTGCCACTGTCATTGATAAATATGGGGTATGTTGGTGGATTGCTATCTAACAAACAAAGCGTTTAGGAGGGATGATACTATGAATATACAGCATCCGCAGGAAACGATTACAAAAACCTATGACTTTAATGGAATTGTGGTTGATTTAGTAGAATGGAGCGACACTGTCTGGTGCGGAAAGGTTGGTTATGCAGACAATTCTACGAAGGAACCGAATGTGGAAAACATTATGGAAGATTTTATGTCTGTCTCCGACTTACCAAACGGCCGGGAAGAAAATTGGGATATTTGCATGAGCCTGAATTATCTTTCCTGCGAACGGCCCAGCGGCGTACTGTTTGGATTTCTTGTCACAACGGATGTGCAGCCGGATTCCTATGATATTTGCAAAATTCCTGCCGCAACCTTTTTGCGGATAAGAATGTGTGATGAAACCGCAAAAGCGCTCGGACACGAACCATGGGCGGGCGGCGTTCCGCCCTATCCTTGGATTGGAGAGCAAATTGCCCCTAAGCTCGGCTATACGATTGGCAATGACACACTGCCAATCGTGGAGTATTATGGTTTTTTCAAACCGGAAGACGGTACTCATAAGTATTGTTACTTGTATGTTCCTGTGCAGGAAACGGATGCTATAGCAAAATAATTTTTAAATGTGGAAAAAATAGGAATCTATAAATTGGAAGCACTTGACGAGAGGAAGATTTATCACACCCTACTCGGTGCATAGCTTCCTTTTTCTTTTGTCTTTGCTTATTCTCCTCTCCAGCAAACTATTTCCAAAGAATTTTTTCAGTTAAGCTTCCAATAACCCTTTCTATCCGAACCAACACGGATAATTTTTTCTGCTTCTCTCAGCCTTTTTATGATTCGACTGACCTTTCTGGTACTAAACCCTGTTTTTTCACTTATTTTTTTAGCCGTCATATCTGGTTCTTTTTCTAATAATAAAAGAATCCTTTTATCATCGCCATTATCATCGCCATTATCATCGCCAATTTGCTTTTGGACAGTAAGATCCTTTCTCTCTTCTAATGAGGAGAAAGGAAAAATCACTTTAATAAAATGTTCTGATATTTCAAAAATACTTCTGTCATAAACATTTAAAATACGGCTCATACCAGATCCAAGCTGTTCCACCAAACCCACATCTTTAAACACCCGCATCAATTCCCTATTTCTTGGCATACTGCTGCAGCTAAAAAAATCTTCTTTACTTTGACCCTGAATTAATCCGCCATAAGACGTAAATTCCATCCGATCACTGAAAATTTCAAATACTGGTGGAATTTCTCTTGAAAAATCATTATGAACAATCGCATTAATCAAAGCCTCTCGCATAGGAACCGGTTCAACTAAATTTTGTTCTATTCGTTTTGTACTTGTTATTCGAGTTTTCGTAATATTTTCAATCTTCATTTTCTCTAAAACATAATTGGTGGCTTTAATCAAGGAGTACTATCCATATTCCTCATTTTCTTTTAAATCCACTTTATTTTTTCCCGCATATTTCGCAACCTTTATAGAGACTCCGTTTTCATCTGCTAAAAGATAAGCAATATAATTATACTTTCCATCTGGAGTAAATAATTCCAAGCTGTTCGCAAACTGCTTATTTAACTCCAAGCCGCGTTCCTGATAATAAATTTTAAGCTGTGCAAAAGTAAGATCATGTCTTGGCGAAGAAATATTTCGTAAAGTAGTGTGAATTCTTTTTGCATATAATTCATCTATAAGTTCTGTAGTCATTGGCTGTGTTGAGGTGCCTAATCTCATATAACAGCCACTCGGCGACATTCCTTTGCTCTTAATATAATATGGCTTTTCTAGTCCGCTGGATATCACAATTTTAATTACTGCAATCCCATCTATACTCTCTGTAATAACATCAAACAAGCCTAATGTGGATGGCAGAATATTATTTTTAATCCTATCTGCAATTTTTAACTGCATAGCATCCATATCTGGATTTATAATTGGATGCCCTTTATCATCAATCCCTATATAAAGAATTCCCCCTTCACGGTTATTTAAAAAGGCTACAATCTCCTTTTCTAGTTTATCATTTAAGGTAGCCTTTAACTCTATGCGATTACTTTCCTGCAGCATAAAAACTCCTCCCTTTCCTTATTTGCACGCATTTCAAAACAAAAAACCACTTCTATCCAGTATCAGTATACAAAATAGACGTGGTTTTTACAAGATTTTTCATTCCATATACAACATTACGCGGCTCTGTGCATAAAATCAAAGAGACGATAACGATTTTCTCACAAAACCGTTTTCCCTTCAAACACCAGTTCCAGCCATTCTGCAGCAAGCTCCGCCCAGTGCATGGAATGGCGATCCCGGTAGCCCATGCCGCTGCCGTCGCACAACGCTGTTCCATGCGGGCCATATGGGAAAATATGCACCTCGGTCCGTACCCCGGCATCCGCCAGTTCTTTCGCAAAATTATAGACATACCGGGGATCGTCCATATCACCTAGCTGCCAGAAAAAGAACGGCGGAGTTTCCGGTGTCACATGCTTTTCCGGTGAAAAATAGTACAAATCCTTCTGCAGCTTATCCGACAGCGGAGAGGTCAGCCCTCCTTCCTGCTCCAGCTCCTCCTGGTTTTCCCTTACATGAATAAAGCTTTTCCCGCCAGAAGAAAAAAGCACCTGGGAAAAAGCGCCGTAGCTAATCAAGGCCGCATCCGGACGGGAGGACATCCGTTCGACCGGATCGGCTGCCTCCGGGCTTCCATAATCAAAATGCACCGCGCAAAGAGCCGATAAATTTCCTCCGGCAGAGCCGCCGTGTACAGCAATCCGATCCGCCCGGATGCCAAGCTCCTCTGCCCGGTAACGGAGCATCCGAACCGCCCGTTTGATATCCGCTACAGACGCGTATTGCAGATATGGCTTTACCCGGTAGGACAAAAGAGCGCAGGAATAGCCCTGCTTTAAAAAGTAACCGATAACTGGCGTTCCCTCACTGAGTGAGCAGATACAATTATATCCGCCGCCCGGCGATACGAGAATCGTTCCTCTTCCGCCGCCTGCCGGAACTCCCTGCTCCTTAGCAATGTCCTCCGGCACTGGGAAAAAGGCAATCTGCGGAGGAAGCTGCAGTCCATACGCCTCCTCCGTATGCCAGTCTGGTATTACCGTTTCCCCGGTTTCCGGGTTTTCCCAGATCGGAATCGTCTCATACGTTTCCATTTCCATCAAAAACAAACGCTTTAGCAGCTCCACCCGCTCCTCCTCTACAGCAGAACCCTGAAAACGCGCCATCAGCTCCGGTGCGCGCGGCTCACCCTTTTCCAAAAAAGCCAGCAAAGTTTCCGTATTCTGTTCATAACGTCCCATATCATTTCCTCCTTATTTTATGCAGTTCCAATCGGTGCCTATACAGGGGACAAGCTTTTCTCTGTGAAATACCATATAAAATCTTGCCCCAGTCACCTCATTCCACTGCGGGATTTCTTTTTATGCAGTTCCAATCAGTACCTGCAAAGGGGACAAGATTTTCTCTGTGAAATACCATTTGAAATCTTGTCCCAGTCACCTCATTTCACTGCGGATTTTCTTTCTATACAGTGTCTACTTTGCAAATCGGCTACGGTAGCGGTCATAAACAGCCTGTTTGATTTCAATACAACGGTCGATTCCGTAATCGTGCAGGCTTTGCAGAAACGCATTGTAGGTATCCATAGATTCCGTCCCCATAATATACTGCACCGTTTTTTCATTGACCAGGGTTTCCAGGGCTGTATAAAGATTGTTGTACTCTGGTGTTTCCTCCTCGGTCATACTGACCAGTCCGGTATAGTAGAGCAAATCCCGGTTCTGGTCTACCCAGGTCAGCTTGGCCTGTGCCAGCACGCCTGTTGTATCGCTGTAGTGTTCCAATGCCTGCCAGTTATACATCCCAAGCGGAATAAACGTCGTAAAATTCCGGATCGCGTCGGTTGGAGAAAAGCCGTCTGGATTGTTCATGATGTAATCCGTATAGGCATACACACCGTCCGCGCTTTTCGTGTAGCTTTCTCCTTCGATACCATAGAAATTCAGTTCCATCCCTTCGGTCGAAAACTGGAAATCAATCCATTTTGCTACCAACTCTGGGTTCTTGCAGTCTGCCGCCACATAAACCGGGCAGGCCACTCCATTGCCTCTGGAGGAAAACGGAACGGCTTTTGGTTCGTCGCCTTTGTTCAACACTGGATTTTTCACGGCTACTACATTGATATTCGGATCGGTAGAAATTCCCATTTTATAATAGGTATCTGCTGTATATGACCAAGAAGTATTAAAGGCTCCTGTCGTATTCCCGGAGATATATTCATTCGGCGGCGCAAAGATGCTCATCGGCCCGGTAGTGACAAACTTCTGGTCAATCAGACCTTCTGCATACCAGCCGCGGAACAGCTCTACCCACTGACGGTAGCCCTCCTCCAACGGCCCGTAGGTTACTTTTCCATCCTTCATCATAAAATCTGCCCCTACGCCATAGGCCGTTAAAAATGGATTTAAGGCCGTCGCGACCGTCTGGCTGACGGCTAATGGCGCTGTTGCTCCCTTCTTTTCTTTAAAGGCCAACAAAACGTCATGCCATTCCTCAATCGTTTCCGGAATCTCCAGGTTCAGATCATCCAGCCAGTCCTTGCGGATAGCCAGGCCTGTCCAGTCGTCCTCCGGGCTGATTTTCGTATCGCTCTGCGTCATATAGTGAATGATATGGAAGCGCCCGTCATCCTCCATCGAATCAATCCGCAACTCCTCAGTCGAAGTAATCCGTGCCTTATAATTTGGCATATAATTTTCAATCAAATCCTCACAATCCAGGAAAACGCCGTCGTTAATCGATTTCATATCGCCGCCCGGATACGAGGTAAACGCGGTCGGATCCACAATATCCGGCAAATCCCCGGATGCAATCAGCAACCCGAATTTTTCTGCGATTTCTGCCGACAGCACCGGAATCCAGTCAATGTGGACGTTTGTGATACGTTCCATTTCCTGAACGGCAGGCATTTCGTTTGGATCCTCAATATAGGAATTGGAAAACGGAAACCAGACGGTAATCGTTTCTGTTTCCTCGGTCAACGGAAGTGTCAATTCGGTCAAGGGAAGTACCTCACCGGAGGATCCGTCCGGCTGTTTGTCTGCATTATTCTGAGTTCCTTCGCCCTGGCTACCGGATTCCTCTGGATTCTGGCCGTTCTCATCCTCACGTTCCCCCTTTCCCTCGCTGTTTTCTTCCTCCGGTTGGCCTTTGACGGTTTCTTCGCCGGTCGTCAACGTCTGGCTCTTTTCCTTCGAGCCGCACCCTGCCAGGCATAAGCCCAAAATCAAGGATGCGATCAGCAGCAAAGATACCCGTGCTTTGTGGTTCTGTTTCCTCATACTCTTTCTGTTTTTCGTACTCTTCATACTTTTCTTGCCCTCCTTTTTATTTCGGCAGTTTTTTCCCTTTTTATAGACCGATACCTATTATTCCTGAATGATACTGCCATTTCCTGAATGATACTGCCATTTTCAAAAACAGGAATCCTCTTCTCAGATGATATTCCTTCGACAGAAACGTCCGATAGAGATACTCCGTTCTTGTACTGACAGCATAACACAGCAGCCTCTACAAAAAAATATTGACTATTTCACCTGGCAGAAAGGAGGTTAAGAATCTATACCATTATCATTTTTTAACATCCGATTCTGGTATTCGCTTGGTGTCATACCATCTATTTGGCGAAACAAACGAATCAAGGGCTGTGTATCAAAAAATCCCACTCTGGATGCCGCCTCCTTGATCGTACAGCCTTCCTTTATAAACTGTTTTGCTCTCTCCAAACGCAAATGATTGATGTATTCTAATATTCCGGACTCATTCCGGCGCTTGAATTCCCGGGAAAGATACGTAATTCCAACAGAAAACTCCTCTGCAATCAAGCTGACGGTCAACGTATGCTCCTCATAATGCTCCCTGATATAGCCTGTCACCTGCTCTATCATCCGATCCGTTTCAGAAAGCCCGCTGCTCTGACCTCCACTGGATTTCTTTTGCTTTTGTCTGGAAGCTTTTACTGCCATTTCCGAAAGCTGCTGTAATGCCTTTTCGATTTTATGCTCCTCCAAAAGCTGGCTGACCTTCTGGCAATGCTCCAAATATTCTAATTCTCCCTGCGAATATTGGATATCGGTTGGAAATAAAATATCGGCGCTTTTTGTCCTTATGCTGTTTCGATATTCCTGCTCCATCTGAATGTCCTGCAGACAGTCCGGCAGCTCCTCCTGCCCGCTATGGACACGGCTTACCTGAATCATCAGCTTCATTTGATAGGTTTCCTTTAAAAATTCGTTCATTGTCCTAAGCCGTTTCTGCAAATCCCCGAATATCCAGTCTCCCGCCTCCTTTTCTTCTCTGCGAGGGTTGACAACCGAAAACAGCATCCCTTCTCCCTCCGCTTCTATCGAACAATACCTTGGCTCCAACAGCTCATGCAGAACGTTTTCCGTAATAAAATAGGCCAAATCCAATTCCTGCGAGCTGGCCATTTCCCAGGCAGGAATCTCCCCAAAGCCTTCCACCTCAATACCAATCAGAACATATTCCGAAAAAGAAAGCTGCTCCAGCCAATGCCTGGCCTGATCCGAAACATCCACTGCCTGCCGCCCGGCTAACAGCCTTGCCAATAATACATTCCGTTCCGCCCGGGTAGCCTGCTTTCGCACAGCCTCACTTTCCGAATAAGCCTCCTTTAAGCTTTGATAGGACTTTTGAATCAGCAGAAATTCATTTTCGGTTTTTTCCTCCCCTTTCTCCTCTTGTCCATTGACGCCTCTCCCCAATACAATCTGAAACGTCGTTTTTTTCTTCTTCCTTGTCAAGTATACACCTTTTTCCGGCATTCTGATATTCTTATTTTTTAACAACCTGTACCTCTTCTCGTCCTTATTAGGGATTCCTTTCCTGCCTGTAACCCGCTTCACCTTATCCTTTGTCCTATTCAGAAGGGTAAAAAATGAAAATACCCGGCAGCGTTTTCTTTTCTGTCAACCATTTTTGAAAATGTCTTAAAAAAAGTACAACATAAGCACCAG
>CASCWU010000026.1 GCA_949155905.1 uncultured Lachnospiraceae bacterium | reverse complement strand
GATAACTTTGTCGGAACGTATAAAATCTTTGTGTATTTAGACAAAGCAAACACATAGGTCCAAAGCTGTTTTTGCCCTAGGCGAAGTACAGGAGTCTTTGGGAGAGCCAGGGGCGAAGCAGAGGCTGATGACGGCGTATAAAGATCAATATCCCCGGAGAAATGCTTTCCGGGAGGAGTTGAGAAGGTATAGCTGGATAGATGGAGGAAAAAGGAGGCGGAGACAGTGATTATCTTGATAGCAGGGGCATCCCATACCGGAAAAACCGCCCTGGCGCAAAGGCTGTTGGAGAGGTATCATTATCCTTACCTTTCTATCGATCATTTGAAGATGGGGCTGATCCGCAGCGGACATACCTCGCTTACCCCGATGAGTGAGGATACTGCCCTGACGGAATATTTGTGGCCGATTGTCTCTGAAATGATAAAAACGGCGATTGAAAATAAGCAAAACCTGATTGTAGAGGGCTGTTATATCCCGTTTGACTGGAAAAAGGATTTTGAGCCGGAATATCTGGCACACATCCAATATGTCTGTTTGGTGATGAGCGAGGCCTACATTAAAAACCACTTTGCTGATATTAAGGGCTATGCAGGCGTGATAGAGGATCGGGGTGAGGATGAGGACTGTACGCTGGAATCGGTGCTGGCGGATAACGCAGAGGTATTACGGATGTGTGGCGCTTATCAGGTGGATTATATTCTGATAGAGGAGGATTACAATGTGCGGCTGGAACTATAGAATATTGCTTCCGTCTGGAGGAGCTATGGCAGCCCCTCAGCATCCTGTTTTAAATCGGCTAAGGTAATCGAAGCCAGCTCCCGCTCCATAGCAGTCTGTACCCGGGTAAGCTTATCATCTAACAGGAGATGGATATTTTTTCCAACTGGGCAGTTTGGACTTGGATTTTCATGGAAATGAAACAAATCCCCATGCTCAATACATTCGACTGCATGATAAATATCTAAAAATGTGATTTCATCTAATGGCTTTGCTATCGTAGTGCCGCCGGTGCCGCGCGCTACTTCAATCAGGTCAGCTCCCTTGAGCTGGCCTAAAATTTTGCGTACAATGACGGGATTGACATTGGTGCTTCCCGCCAGAAAATCACTGGTTATTTTATAGCTTCCGCCAAAAACCTCTATACAAGCAAAGATGTGGAGTGCCAAAGTAAAACGGCTGGAAATCTGCATGGAATCTACCACCTTTCGCGTTTCTTGTACTGAATTTGCCAGTATACCCAATCATCACGTTCTATTTCCTGCAATTCCTCCATAGTAAATGGTATTATTTTTATAGTTGTATTATATTCATGATATTTTTAGATGTCAAGGTTGAAATTATTCCTGTCTGCCAATGCTTCCCACAAAATATAATAGTAGGATTTTATCGCAATAGGCAATCTCTATTGCAATATGGTAATATAAATTTACTTCTGATGCCCGTCTGTCTCAAAGGCCGGATAGCAAAGAAGGAGGGAAGGAGAGAGGACAGGCGGAGAGCAGACGAAGGGTATGTTGGAGGTGTGTTTTTGGCAAAGAGGAAACAGAAGAGAAAGGATAAAAAACATGGAAAATCAGAAAGACAGAGAAAAACGTATCTATGGATATGTCCGTGTCAGCAGCAGCGACCAGAAGGAGGACAGACAGTTGGCAGTGCTGCAGAAGCTGTCTGTACCAGAGGAGCATATTTTCAAAGACAAGCAGTCGGGAAAGGATTTTGAACGTCCAGAGTATATCAGGATGGTAAAGCTGCTTCGGGAGGATGATCTGCTGTATATCAAAAGCATCGACCGATTGGGACGGAACTATACGGAGATTTTGGAGCAATGGCGGATTTTAACAAAGGAAAGGGGGATTGATATTGTGGTGCTAGACATGCCACTTTTGGATACGAGGCGCGGAAAGGATCTGATGGGAACGTTTCTGAGCGATATTGTCTTGCAGGTGCTTTCCTTTGTTGCGGAAAACGAACGGATAAACATCAGACAGCGTCAGGAGGAAGGGATTGCGGCGGCAAAAGCAAGAGGGGTGCAGTTCGGCAGGCCGCCTGGTGCGCTGCCAGACAATTTTCAGGAGATATGCAGACTTTGGCGGGATGGAGCGCTGACGGGAGCAGCGGCAGCAAAGGAATGTGGGATGGCCTTATCAACCTTTCGGTATCGGGCAAAGGCAGAGGAGAGAAAAAGAAGGGAAGGCAGAGATTCTGAAAGATAGCAGAAAAAATAAGGAGGTAAAAAAGTGTACTTTTTTACCTCCTTATTTTCCCAAGAATCAGTATAGCACAAGGAGAAGAATTTGACAATCCTTATTTTTAAAAATTTGCAGAACGGCTCCTTGTTTTTACTGCACACCGTATGTCAGGCGGCTCTCGCCGGAAAACATTTTGAGGCAGGAAGAGGACTACGTTTGAAGTGATTTTAGACGGTGATAGAAGGAGGTAAAAAAGTACACTTTTTTGCATGTTACTTTCTGGTGATATATCATGGGAGAGTGACATGCTATTGGAAAATGAGGTGTCGCTGGAAGGTGAAAGTATTACCAGGAGGTTTTTATGAGAAAGAAACGATTGTGTGAGTATAGGAAACAAAAATACAGAATCCGCTTTCTGCTGGCGGCAATTATCATGCTGTTTTTGATTGTGACAGAGGAGTCGGGTCTGTTTTTCAGAAGTATTGCAGGAAAGGCAGCTGCAAAGGCGGGGACGGAGACGGCGGTCATAACCCGGAGAGAGGTTCCTTTAGAAACCAGGGTGCGTACTGCCCATTATGGGAATTACGGCAGTGTATGCCAGATCAGTGACTTTATCGATCCAAATGGGGTTTATACGATTGCCTATGCCAATGACACAAAGGTTTTTATTTCCCATCTCAATAAGAAGTTGGAGATCACAGATACGATTACGATGAAAAAACCAATGCCGAAAATAGGGGGCGTTTGCTGTGATCAAAAAGGAAATTTTTATATTGCCTGCGGGCAGGAAGATGAGAAAAAGGTACTGGGCAGTATGGTGACGGTTGCTGTATACAAATACAGCCCCGCCGGAAAGCTGCTCGGAAAGTGTGAGGATGATTACCGCTATCGGACGTATAAAAATGTACTGGGAGAGGTGATGTTGGTAGAAAATCCAGAGACAGCACGCGATCCGTTTGCTTTTGGAAACTGTGCGATGACGTTCCGGGGGGATTTGCTGATCTGCTCGTATGCAAGAGAAATGTATAATACCCATCAGTCCAATGGAGTATTTTGTGTAGATACGACAACGATGAAGGAAACGACAGATTATGACAGCTACGTCAGCCATTCCTTTAATCAGAAACTTTTGGTGACATCCGGCCTGGCGCCGCAGGCAAAGGAGGGAACGGTTCTCTTTGCTGACCACGGAGATGCTTATCCGCGTGGAATGTCGATTCATATCATGCAGGATCCGGATCCAAGAGAGGTAGATGATTTACTGCCTAAGATGGTAGAAGCTGTTCCATTCCATTTTTATGGGGATAAAGGAGATAACACGACCAATGCCAGATTGACCGGAATCGGGGAGCTGGATACCGGGATTGTATTGGTTGGTTCCTCCGCTAAATCTATGACTGCCGCTGCTTATCAGGAGAATCAGCAGATGTTTTTACAGATCCTGGATGCGGCGACGGGGGAGCCTGTTCTTTCTGCAAGTTCTCGCTTTGGAACCTCAAAAGAGAATTTTTTTACAGACGAGGGCATCGTCTGGCTGACGAATTATAAAAATAAACGTGTTACAAACTCCGCGATGGCTGTGATTGATACTGATAAGGTGCTTGTGATGTGGGAGGTAGAGGACAAAAGCTATCAAATGGTCAACTCGTATTATTCGATTATTCGTTCGGATGGTAAGGTGTTAAAAAAGGCGGTTTCCATGCAAAATGCCCGTATCAATGGAATCGAAGAATTAAAATACCAGAACGGCTATGTCACCTGGATACATGCCTCCTCCGACAACCTGGGAAATAACGCGACCGTTTATCGGATGAGTGTTACAGAAACGACAATGGATAACATTCTCAATGCAGCCGTGATACTGGATGAGGATCTGATTTATGAGGGTGCTACCAATTATACAGGGAAGGCGATTCGGCCGTCCGTGACTGTCACCTACGAGGGGAAAAAGCTGAAAAAAGACAAAGATTATACGATTTCCTACAGCAACAATAAAAAAATCGGGGTGGCCAGGGTGGCGATCAAAGGAAGGGGCAGTTACAAAGGAACTCTGGTCAAAGAGTTTCAGATTACCCCACAGGAGGTAAAAGGGCTGTCTGGAACCTATTCCGGCGGAAAGATAAAGCTTTCCTGGAAAAAGCCAAAGGGAGCGGACGGATATGAGGTGCTGTCTATTGATGCTGTCTTTGATTTTCCGTCTGCACAATACTCTGATTCAGTTAAAACGACCATCAAGCAGACAACAAAGACCAGCTACAGCGAAAAGCTGAGTAAATCCAAACACCGCACCTATTATGTCCGTCCTTATACGGAGGTCAAAGGGAAACGGATTTACGGGCAGTGGATGGGGCCGGTGATGTCTATTGATTTATAAGAAGCGGCAAAATAAGTTGTCCCTTCTTAATAAGTCCCTTCGGGTGGATGCACTTGTCGGTTGTCAGAAATAAGAAATAAAAGAGAAAAAGAAAAGGAGAATTTATGATGAAACAAAACAGCAAAAGAAACATTGGTACAAGAAAAATGCCGCGGATAAATCGTATACCACGAACAAACAGTATGCCGCGGCGAACTGGTGCGCTATGGGCAGTCTGTCTGCTGCTGGTACTCTCTCTCTGTCTGGTGGAGTTTCCTGCGCTGTCTGTGCAGGCGGCAAAGTCAAAGCTAAGCGGTTATGATTCAATCAATGCTTTTTCAGAGGGGCTGGCATTGGTAAGCAAAAAGGAGAAATATGGCTTTATTGATACAAAAGGGAATGTCGTTGTAAAGCCAAAATATGACATGGCATATGATTTTTCAGAAGGGCTCGCATTAGTAAAACAAGGTACGAAGAGTGGCTTTATTGATAAAAAGGGGAAGGTCGTCATCAAATTAAAGTACGAGTCGGCATATGTGTTTCATGGCGGCATGGCAACGGCACGTAAAAATGGAACAGAGTACCTGATTGATAAAACCGGAAAGGAAATCTTTAAGGTAAATTCCGGCTCCTGGGTTGTAACCTATTCGAATGGTATGGCGATCCTGTGCAACAAGGACAATAAATATAGCATTGTCAATAATAAGGGGAAGGTCGTTGCAAAGAACCTGAACTATGATGTGGTAGATAGCTTCTATGATGGCATGGCGATGGTATGCAAGGACAATAAATGGGGCTTTATCAACGAAAAGGGGAAGGTAATCATAAAGCCTAAGTATGAGTATGTAAGGCCGTTCCGGGAAGGGCTGGCAATGGTGACAAAGGGCAACGAGAAATATGGCTTTATTGATAAGACAGGAAAAGAGGTTATCAAGCCTAAGTACACAACGTTTGGCAGCAGTCCGGATGGCTTTGCGGACGGTGTAGTAGTCATCATGAAAGATGGCAGATGGGTGATTGTAGATAAAAAAGGAAAAGAAATAAAGCTAAAGGAAGACTATTTCTTCCTGTATGATTTTTCGGATGGTCTGGCGGTAGTAGAGACAGGATCCGGAAGTATTGTGATCAATAAAAAGGGAAAAGAAGTAGTGAAGAAAAAATACGATTCTATTTCTAGCTATTCGGACGGTATTTTGGTAGCAAAAAAAGGCGAGAAGTATTATTTCCTGGACAAAACAGGGAAGGTTGTAGTGAAGTAAGGATTCTTTCTGGGAGAGGAGAGGTTTATGAAGGCACATAGTTATCTGATGAGGGCAGCCGTATTTGTGCTGACCCTCGTCCTTCTCCTGACAGTGCTTCCGCCAAGGATACAGGCGGTTGCAGCGAATACTGCAAAGCCGTTTATCAGCAGCAGTCAGGTGACGATTCAAAAAAACTCCTGTACGGTAAAGGCGGGGAAAAAGGTAAAGCTGACTGCAAAAGCAGGCAAGAAGGACGTTACAAAAAAGGGTGTCTGGAAATCAAGCAAAAAGGACATAGCTACGATCAGCAAATCCGGTGTGCTGACCGCAAAGAAGGCAGGAACCGCTTATATTACCATAACCTACCAGAATCAGACGTCGAAAAAGCTAAAAGTAGTAGTAAAAAAAGCAAAGACGACGCCAAAGCCTGAGGCGGGGGCTTATCGAATTACCTATAACCTCAATACGAAAGAAGACTTTGCCAGTCTATCCGGCGACCCTACTCAGGATGTCTCTGGGGAGATCCTAACATTTGCAGCAACCGTGAAAACAGAAGCCCGTTCGGGGAAAAGTTTTCTTGGCTGGTATACGAAAAAAACAGGGGGCAGACAGGTACTGGAAACGGATGTTCTGACGAGTGATATGACGTTGTATGCTCATTATACAGAGGAAATCACGCGGCCTGTAACCTTCCGGCTGGGCTGTCATTATGGCGAAACCTATAGCTTTATGGGATTTGGCGACTGGTTCGACTGGAAGACACAATCCTATGAGCGGGGGCCGATGGAGGAATGGGACAAGGACAACGTAGCCTGGAAGCACAGCTATCCGGTTTCCAGGAAAAATACCTATACGATAGATCGCCTGCCGCAGCCGTCCGTTCCGGGTTGTACTTTTTTGGGCTGGTATACAGAGGCGGATTTTGCAACCGAGAGCAAGGTAAAGACAGGGCAGACACTGAGTACAAAGGTAGATACTCTTTATGCCTGCTTTTCCAGAAGGCTGACGATTTCCTTTGATGATAAGTTCGGCGGCCAGTATGAGGATATCGTGGTGGATACCAACCGTTCGATTGCGGAGTGCGGGCAAAAGCTGCCCCAGGTCAGTCGGCCTGGACTGATTTTTAAAGGCTGGAGCATAAGCGTTGATGAGAGTGGGACGAAAAAGCCCTTGACGGAGGCCTCTGTTTTTAAAAATGTCATTGGTTGGAGCGGAATGATGTGTCCGGTCTGCAAGCGTGCCTTTAAGCAGCAATTGGATTTTTATTTCCATGAGAGGGATTGTGATAACGAGGGAATGCACGCCCTGTTTATCGTTTATGACGAGCCGGAGCATATTACGTTGTATCCGGTTTATGAGCGGAACCAGGAGATTACCTTGGAATTTGATCCAAGCGGCGGCTATTTTTCCGAATACAATAAAGAAAACCAGGGTTTGCTGGTTTTCTTTGAGGATGATGGAGAATATCGGAAGGGCTGTGCTTACAGGCACCATATGACCAGCGGGATTTTTTATGGCAGCGGCTCTACTTATCCGGCAGTAGAGCGTGAGAAATACCCGGACGGCTGGACGCATAATAACGGCGCAACCGCACTGCCTAAGCCGTCAAAGAAAAACTATAGCTTTGAAGGATGGTTCATGCCAGACGGAAAGGAGTTTACGTTAGATACCATTCTTACAGAGAGTATGACCCTGACGGCCAGGTGGGCGCCCCGGAAGTGCAGCGTATTATTTTTGCCGGAGGATGAGCGGTACGATGGGAGAATTACCGAGGAGGAGCGGGCGGCATGTGGGTTAGATAATGCCAATCGTTATTCGGTGACAACAGAAACCTCTCTTCATCAGTCAGGCTATCGTCTGCCAATACCGACGCATCCGGACGGCCGTACCTTTCTGGGATGGTTTTACAAGGATGGCAGAAGGTTTGACGTGACAGATCCGATCATGTCGGATATCGTTGTTTATGCACGATGGGGAGCATCCTGAACGGCTATGAAGAAGTACCTATATCAGATAGGCTTTCATGCCGCCGCAAGAACGCCAGAGGCATTTTTGAATTAGGGGAAAGAGGAGAAGACGTGATGTCAGGAAAAGTAAGGAAAGCAAGAAAAGCAGTAAAAACAGTAAAAGCAGTGGTTATGGGGCTTGCGGTGTTTTTGGCCTTTGTGCCATATAAAGCAGAGGCAATAGAAGGACAGACAGCACTGTCACGGGGAGTACTACAATCACAGATAGTACAGGTAGCACAGGCAAAAGAAAACGATACTACCGATACGTCATCCGATACCCGGCGAAAGGAAGGCTTGATAGAAGAGGATGGTCATTACCGCTGTTACGAGGATGGAGAACTGGTCAAGGGCCGCTGGGTAGAGATAGACGGAGAAACCTATTATTTTAAGAAAACCGGAAATGCCCCGGTAGGGAGCCATAGGATAAAAGGGACATACTATATTTTCAATGAAAAGGGGCAGCTTCTAAAGCCTAAGGCAAAAAAGGTTGTCCGTGTAAAGAACGCCAAAGGCAAGACAAAAAGGTATCAGGTCAATTCGAATGGGACAGCAGCAAAGGGCTGGTCGAAGGATAAGGTTTATTATGCGGATAAAACGGGCGCTGTAGCGACTGGGATTACCGTCCTCAAGGAAACATTCTATGTATTCCAATCCAATGGGAAATACAATAAGGAAGGGACGAAGGAGCTGCGCAAGCTAGCAAAGTATGAAAAGCCCTTTGCTCCGATTAAGGGGCTAATCGGCAAGCCGGAAAAATCGGAATATTATGCGAGCTGCTATGGAGATGGGAAGGACGGTATGCTAACCTATGACGGTTTTACCGTTTTTACCTATCAGCCAAAGCAGGGAGAAGAAATTTTTATGGGCGTAGAGTGAAAACGAACTCCACAAAGTGGAACTCTCGCACCGAAGCGCGGTTGCGGCAGTAACCATTGCAAAGAAAGGGACAAAGGAGGAGCTTGAAGATGTTAAAACGAATAACAGCAATCATATTTGCTGTCTGTCTGCTGGCGGGCAGTCTGGGATGGGCGGCGCCGGTACAGGCAGCGGAAAAAACGTTGGAGGATCAGGCAGCGGCCATCGTGAGCAAGGAGACGAAAAAGAAGGACAGTGTGAAAAAGAAGCTGAAAAAACTGTTTGCTTATGTGGAAGAACAGTATGATTATGGGCGTGCAGTCGGCTTTAAGACGTATTCCGGCTGGGAGGAGGAGTATGCCAAAGAGATGCTGGAGGACGAGAAGGGAAGCTGCTATCACTTTGCTGCAGTCTATGCGTATCTGGCGAAAAAGGCAACGGATTATCCGGTGCGGATTGGCGTCGGGAAGACGAATGGCTTTAGCGGAAAATGGCAGCAGCATGCGTGGGTAGAAATCAAGATAAAATCTACCTGGTACATCTGTGATCCCAATATGGATAAATACGCAGAGGATTCTTCTCTTACTTATTTTTTGAAAAAAAGAAGCTCCTTAAAGGAAACCTATCATAACTATAAAAAAGTAGAATATACTACGGTTTCTTTTTAGAGGAGTTCCTATATGGTATTCAGTCATCTCGTTTTTATCAGTGTGTTTTTACCGGTTGTTTTTCTGCTCTATCAGTGGATGCCGGGTATCCGTTGGAAAAATATCCTGCTTTTAGCCGCCAGCCTCTTATTTTATGCCTACGGGGAGCCGGTATATGTTTTTTTGATGATCGCGTCTGCTTTTTTTCATTATCTGTGTGCGAAAGGGATAGAAAAAAGTGTGGCATATCGAAAAGTGATTTTGGCGGCTGTAATAATCGTGAATCTGGGGCTATTGTGTGTGTTTAAATATGCAGCCTTTCTTGTCGGGCTGTGGAATCAGGGAACGGGGCTGGTGGTGCCGGTTCCTGCGGTAGCATTGCCAGTAGGGATTTCTTTTTTTACCTTTCAGGCAATGTCTTATGTCATGGATGTCTATTTTGGAGAAACAGCAGCACAGAAACGCTTTAGCCATATTTTATTGTATATTTCTCTGTTTCCGCAGCTAATTGCCGGGCCAATCGTAAAATATCACGATATAGAGCAAGAGATCACCGAGCGGAGAGCCAACGCACAGGACGTTGCGGAGGGAATCCGCCGTTTTATCGTCGGTCTGGGGAAAAAGACGCTGTTGGCAAATTATATGGCGGTAATCGCGGATACCCTGTTTGCAGCCCCTATCGGACAGATCCATGTGTTAAGTGCATGGCTGGGAGCGATCTCCTATCTGTTCCAGATTTATTTTGATTTTAGCGGCTACAGCGATATGGCAATCGGGCTGGGCAGGATGTTTGGATTTCATTTCAAAGAAAACTTCCGATATCCCTATGCTGCGGATTCCATCCGGGACTTTTGGCGGCGGTGGCATATTTCTCTGTCCGGATGGTTTCGGGAATATCTCTATATTCCGCTGGGAGGCAACCGATTGGGAAAGCGGCGGACGGTAATCAACAAATTTATCGTTTTTGCCTGTACCGGTATTTGGCATGGCGCAAATGTCACCTTTCTTTTCTGGGGGTTGTTTCATGGATTTTTCCTGATGATAGAGGAGTATCTGCCGTTTTTCCAGAGGAAAGCGAGTGGCTGGAGGAGTGTTGCGCGGCATGTCTATGTCCTGTTTGTCGTCCTGATCGGATTCGTTTTCTTTCGGGCGGATACGATGACTCATGGTGTCTGCTGGATACTGAAAATGTTTGCCGGGTGGAGTTTTGGCGCGGCGGAAATGCGGCTGCTTCTTTCTCTTTTAACACCGGTTCATCTGACGGCGCTGCTGGCTGCGGCGCTTGGCTCTGTCCCGCCAAGGCTGACAGAAAAAACTCCATGGGTGAAGAAAGCATCTTATCCACTGACGCTTTTGCTGCTGGTATTATGTATGATGAACCTGGCAGGCGGGACGTATAATCCGTTTATTTACTTTCGTTTTTAGGAGGGAGCGCCGTGAGAAGCTATCTTTTATATATTCTCCTTTTTCTGCTGCTCTGTCTGGTTCCGTCGGCTGGCCTGCTGTTTGGCGGGGCGGAGGAGTCTGCAGAGAACCGGACGGCAGCGGAGGCTCCGGTTTTGTGGGACGAGCAAGGAGTAAATCTCCATTTTTTAAGCGATGCCGGGGCATGGTTTGAAGATCATTTTGCTTTTCGGAATGAATGGGTGACGGGCTATGCGTTGTTAGCCGGGAAGCTGTTCGGTACCTCCTCACAGGAGCGTGTGATCGTAGGAAGGGAAGGATGGCTTTATTACAAGGATTCCCTGGGGGATTTTCAGGGAGAAGGCCTGATGAGTGAACGACAGCTTTTTGACGTAGCACATTCCCTGGCAATGATACAGCAATATGCAAAAGAGAGGGGGATACGCTTTGCCTTTACGGTTGCGCCGAATAAAAATTCTCTGTACGGCGGAAATATGCCGTATTATTACCAGGGCTTTCGTCCGGCAGCAGAGGAGGGGAATTTGGCACGGCTCCAGGGCTATCTGGCAGAGGAACAGGTTTCCTATATCGATCTTTATACCTTATTTCAAAAAGAGGAGGAAATTCTCTATCATGCGACGGATTCCCACTGGAACAACAAAGGTGCTGCCCTTGCGGCGGATCGGTTATTGTCTGCTTTGGGAAAGGAGCATAGTTCTTACATCGGCAGAGCATATAAAGAAAGAACAGACTTTATAGGGGATTTGGAGGTAATGTTGTATCCGGCAGCCGTCGGCAGGTCGTTTTTGCTGCCAAAGGAAAAGGAATATGATTATATCCCAGAGCCGCAGTTTACCTACCAGGAGGAGGTAGAAAGCAATTTCGCTCCAAAGATTACAACGTATTCGGCGGGGAAAGGAAGCCTGGTGATGTATCGGGATTCCTTTGGAAATGCGTTATTGCCGTTTTTGGCGGAGGCATACGGCAGGGCGTATTTTTCTCGTGCCTTACCGTATCAGTTATCCGATCTGGCAGAGCAGGAGGCAGATACGCTGTTAATCGAACGGGCGGAGCGTTTCCTGCCGGATATGGCAGGGCGTGCGCCGTATATGGAGGCGCCGGAGGTTTCTCTGGCAGATTGTGGGAGAGTAGTACCTGCAAAGCCGCAGGAGCTGACATACGCCGAGAGTGGTTCCTATATGCAAGTGACGGGAAAGGTACAGGCAAATCAGCTTCAGACAAGGACACGGATCTATATCAAAGTCAATGGAGATACGTGCTATGAAGCATTTCCGCTTGCCTATGCGGACGGACAGGAGGGATTTTCTCTGTTGATTCCTACAAAGGTACTGGGTGAGAAGCCGGAATTAGAACTGTATTTTTCCCAGCCATAAGGAGCGGAAGGCTGTCGGAAAATATTGTTAGGCTGATAGGAGGATCGACCCGCATATCATTATGAAAATAGCAGAGGCATTTTTAGATTTAGGACAAGTTTGGCGGACTGCCCGCATAAAATAAAAACAAGGGGAACTAGGAGAATAGAGAAACTGGAAAGGGAGAAAAGGGATGAAAGGGAAGATAAAAAGAGGAATCAAAAGAAGAATGCTTGTTGTGCTTGCCTCTGTGGGGTTGTCGGGTGTCCTGGCAGGGTGTACGCCAGATTCTTCGGAAGGAAGCACGAAGGAAATACAGAAAACAGAAGCGAAGGAGGGACAGGAATTAAAAGAAGATCTGATGGCAGGGACAGATGCAGAACAAAACGAAGGGGAAGCTTCCGGAGAGGAAGAAGAGCGAAAGGAGGTCAGCCGGGAGGATTTTCCAGACTGTGACGGAAGCGGGCATGGCTATGTCGAAATTCATTATTCCGACGGAAGCGTAGAGATAGAGGAATATTAAATTTGTACTGGTGCCTCAATTTGCAGGTGTCGGTAGTATGGAGGATTACTATGCAGAATAAGAGAAAGGACTACAACGGTTGGTTTCTTTTTTGTTACGGACTGGGACTGACATTGTTTCTTTTTTTGTCTGCGCCGCTTTATGTTCAGGCAGCCGATGCGTCTAAAAGCTATCAGGCAGAGGATGCAGCTCCCAAGGAGGGGGACAAGCTATTTTATGAGACAAGGGCAATCTGGATCGGAACAAAGGGGGCAGCAACTGGATCGGATACTGTAGCCACCAAGGGCGAATGGGTCGTAAAAAATCAACGAACGTATTATCAGATAGACGGGAAGAAGCAAAAAGGGCTGCAACGTATAAATGGAAAAACCTATTTTTTTGATTCCAGAGGAATTCAGCGAACTGGATGGCAAAAGTTGGAAGGCGATTTTTATTTTTTTGAGATTGCCAATGGGAAAAAGGGCTATATGAAAACCTCAACGAAAATAAATGGAATTACGTTAAAGAAAAACGGAAAGGCCAAGCTGACAAAGAACAGCACGGAGAAGCTAGAGGTTTTGATCAAGGCAAATAAAATCGTAGAAAAGGTGACAAAGCCAGGCATGAGCAAGTCAGAAAAGCTGAAAAAATGTTATCAATATGCGATGAAGCAGTTTCAGTACCGAGGTTCACCCAAATTTTATAAAACGAGCAAGTGGGAGCTGGATTATGCACTCGATATGTTCGACGAGGGACATGGAAGCTGCTATGCGTATGGAGCAGCAATGGCCTTTCTGGCTAATGCGGTAGGATACGAGGATTGTTATGCCATTTCAAGCGGTGGGCATGGCTGGGCAGAGATTGACGGAAACGTTTATGATATTTCCTGGGAACTGGTAGATAAAAAGCATACGTATTATGCACTCAGTTATAGCCTAAGCGGAGTTGATGGACGCCCAAACTATCAGGGCGGCAGAGTTTATATCAAAAAGATATAACATTATCTGGAACTTAAAATCAAAAAAGGGGTGGTATCAGATGGAGAAAGGGAAAAGAAAAGGAAGAGGAATGGCCTGGTTTTTTCTCTGTATGGTGGTTCTTCTTATATTTATTTGTTTGGGCCAGAAAAAAATCGTAAGGGCAAATGAGGATACAGACATCTATCTGGATTCGCAGGGAGTGCGATATACCCTATATGACAACCATACTTGTGCAGTTACGGGCTATACCGAACCAATCAAGGACTCTATTGTTATCCCGGAGGTAGTCTATCCGCAGGAAAAGGAGGCGTATACCGTAGTAGAGCTTGGCGATTTGGCATGGGAGGGCTGTACGGCCTTAAAGGAAATAACAATTCCCAACAGCATTACGAGGGTCGGGGCAGACGTTTTTAAGGGGTGTAAAAATTTAAAAAGGCTTTCTTTACTTCCGGTACAGACTACCTTAACAAAAAAGGAACGGGATGCCGTCCTGAACATCAAAATCAACAGCGGTCTGCTTTGCAGTCCGGCAACTACCACGTTAGAGATAGACAAGGCAAGTATAAAGGAAGCCATTGCTCTTTCCGGTACGGATATGGTGACGCTGCAGGTGTTGATAAAGGAAAATGAACTGTACCAGACGGAACAGGCAGTGCTGCATCAGACAGTAATCCAGGAGGCAGCAATCAAGGCTCTGGTAAAGAATGGAAAAAACATTCGCACCAAGCTCAAGCATCCGGTGAACGGCTTTTCCTGTATGAAAATTTTCTCAGAAGAAGGTAAAAAGAAAACAGGAGATTTGACGCTTTCTTTTGTATCCCAGTCCGTAAGTGATCTGACAAATACCTATCAAACAGAGATAAAAAAGGCGCTGAAAAAGAACAAGCTAAACGAGCAGCAGATAAAGCTTGTCCGTATCTCCTCTTTAGAGGAAGCGCTTACCGCAGATATTTCTGTTACTGCAGAGGGAATCGGCGACGGGAAAACCGGGAGCAAGCTGTATATCTACCGTTATCAGAAGTCAAAAAAGGTTTTTGTCCATACAGCTTATGATGCTTATGTAATTTCAAAAAAAGGGAATGTCACCTTTACCGTCAAAAAGAGCGGTATTTATCTTTTGTCGCCGAAAAAGCTTTCTGCAATGGCAGAGCCGCTGCGCAGTCAGTTTTTTCGTCAGTCAGGAAGCACGTATTATGCAGAAAAAAATGGCCGTCCTGCATATGGCTGGAGAAAAATCGGGGGAGAATATTATTATTTTGACCGAAGGAATGGAAAAATGGCCTCTAGTACTACGGTAGACGGTATCCGTCTAAAGGCGGACGGGACGGCAAAGCAGACGAATGGGGCGGCGGATAAAATCCAGGTCATGATTAAGGCGCGGAATATTGTAAATGAGGTGACAAACGAAGACGACAGTAAGAGCGTCAAAATGCAGAAATGCTTCCGCTGGATTTTTCAGTTTCCCTATCACAGATATCGTCGGTTACAGCCGATTTATCAGGAAAAGAGTTGGGAAGTGACCTTTGCCAATGATATTTTTGACCATAAAAGGGGCTGCTGTGTCTCAGAAGCGGCTGCATTGGCCTTTTTGTTTCATGAGTGCGGTGTAGAAACGGTATACATCAGCCATGATACCGGTCACGCCTGGACAGAGGTGGACGGCAGGGTATACGATCCGCTCTTTGCCGAGGCCAGGGGAATCAGCGGCTATTATAATGTTTCTTACAAACAGGCAGGACTTCATGTCGCAGGAAGAAGAAAGATATAGGAAGAAAAAAGATATAAGAAGGGAACGGCGATACAGAGAACGGTGATATGAGGAACAGTGATAAGGAGAACGGAGATGAACAGGAACGAACATAGGAAAAAATGTAGGAGAAGGCATAGGATAGGGAGTATATTACTGGCGCTGCTGCTTTTGCTGGAGGGAAATACGGTTTTTGCCGCTTCTGAGAAAGCCTCTTCACAGGAGAGGATGGCACAGACAGAGTCGATAGAGGCAGACTCGGTATCAAATAATGATACAGAGGATACCGAATCTACGGAAAATATAGAGGATACAAAGAATATAGATACACCTCCGATTTATGGCAGTATTCACAGTCCGCAATTTAAAAAGGCAACCATCCGTCCAGGAATTGACGTTTCAAAGTGGAATGGAGAGATCGACTGGGAAAGGGTGGCCGAAACACAGGATTTTGCCTTTGTCCGTGTGGCAGGCAGGTACAGCGGCAACGGTGAGCTATATGTGGATGAATATTATGAGAAAAACATCGAGGAGGCATATGCGGCCGGATTGGACGTCGGTGTTTATATTCTTTCTCAGGCAATTACGCCTGCCGAGGCAAAGGAGGAAGCGCAGTTTCTTTTAAAAAGGATTGAGCCATACAAAAAGAAAATTACACTGCCGCTTGTATTTGACTATGAATTCTATTCCAATGGCCGGCTGACTCAGGCGAAGCTAAGTAAAAAGGAGCACAGCAGTATCGTCAATAAATTCTGCAGTACGATAGAAAAGGCCGGTTATACCGCCTGTCTTTATACCAATCTGATGATGATTCAGAATCATTATGATATTTCTAAAATCAATAAAAAATATACGATCTGGATTGCCCGCTATAATACACAGGTCAGCATAGGCAGCCTGATCTATGAGGAGAACTATGATTTTTGGCAGTACAGCTCGAAGGGTTCTGTGGACGGGATTCAGGGGAATGTGGATTTGAACCATCAATATGTGATAAAGCCAGGCAAAATCAATGGCTTTTATGTAGATCTGAGCAGTCCGGCAGCGATTACTCTGATATGGGAAAAGCAGATTGGCGTCTACGGCTATCAGGTATTCCGCACAGAAGCTGGGAATGAAGAATTTACGAAAATTGCTACTGTGCGCGGGGCGTCGATGACCGAGTATACCGACGAGACGGCAGAACAGGGAATCGAATACGACTATAAGGTACGTGCCTTTTATAAATTCCAGAAGGGGAACCGTGGCGGCACGTATTCAGACATCGTGATAGCGGCTGCAAGAATCCTGGTGGATCCGGTAAGCGATATAAGCGAGACGGCGTGTACCGACTCTACTATAACCTTTTCCTGGGAAGCGCCGGAGCAGGCAAGCGGCTATGAGCTTTACCGTTATGACAAAATGGCGGAGGAATATCAAAAAATAGCGACAATAGAGGAAAAGGAGATGACGGAGTTTACGGATGAGGGCCTTCAGGCCGGGAAAAAGTACGAGTATCAGATTCGTCCCTTTTCCCGGACAAACGGCGGGAACTTTATCTATTATGGTGCCTCGGAATCGGCCGTTCTTTATACGAAGCTTCCGGCAACCGAGGAGTTGACAGTGGTCGAGAAGGGAACGGATTCACTTACCCTTTCCTGGGAGCCTGTCAAATATGCGAGCGGCTACCGGATCTACCAATATGACAGTAAAACAGAAAAGTATAAAAGGATTGCAGAGGTGTCCGGGAAGAACCATACAAGCCAGACCATTACCGGGCTGAAGGCGGATCATGCTTACCGGTTTAAGGTTGCGGCGTATCGCACGGCAGGAGAGACGAGCTATATGGGGACACGCTCTGCGGCTTTGAAGGTACGGACGAAATGATTCAATATCGGTGCTTCATCCGCTCTACCAGGCTTTCCTTTTGCAGCAGCTTTATTCCATAACGGGTAATCCCTCGCTGCAGAAAAAACAGAAGCAGGATGTAGAGCAGTACCGGAAGCCAAGGGTAGGTGTAGGTCATCTCGAATCCGGCCAGAAGCTGTGCCATGACCAGAGCGTAACCGAGGAGGCCTCCTGGCAGCAGCGTACAAAGGGCAGATATCTTCGTATAGTGTGCGGTTTCCTGGTGAAGCATCCGGCGAAGCTGAGACTCTGTCATACCGACTGCCTGCAGGATTCCTAATTCCTGCTTGCGGGAATATAAATTAGTAAGAAGCGTGTTGATCAGGTTAATGACCCCGAATATTACCAGGAAGGCGGCCAGGCTGTAGAGAATAATCTGCGTTGAACGGAATTCCTTTTGATAATAGGAGGTGTTTTCCTGTTTGGATGCCAGATAGAGGTTTTCCTCCAGGTCGTATAGGGCTTCTAACGCCAAGCCGACTGTTGTTGTCTTACCTGGTTCCGTTTTGATTTCATAGCCGTAGGTTGTATTCATGCCTGCAAGCTGATCCAAAGCCTGGTTCGGCATCATAAAGGTGCTGCCCATTAAAGAAAGCGGCAAATAGGCCGAGCGGTTTTTCTGGCTCCAGACCGTAGGATCGACGACTGCGATAACCGGAAGCTCCTCTTCCCGCAGCCTGCCGGTTCCGTCGTAAAAGCAAAACGGAACCGTATCGCCTATGGAAAGCGGATTTTCCTGAAGCTGTGTTAAGTAGTTGTTGATAACGATAAGGCCAGGCTGTGCGAAAAGCTCTTCATAAGAGGCAGGCCCTTCGTAGGTCATTTGTTGAAGCAGGGCAAAGTCTGACTCAGAAATACCGTTTAGATAAAGAGACATCTCTTTTATTTTTGGGGTGGCAAATAACGTTGTGCAGCCAAATAAAAGACGCCAGGGCTGGACGTTTGCGACTCCCTTTTGCTGCTGCAGTTCCGTCTGCAGCTCTTCTCCCAACAGACCATTTGCCTGTAAAAAGGATTGCTGCTTCATTCGTCCGTCCAGACTGTCATCACCGCCGAAGCCGGAATCCTGGCTGATCATAAGCTGATATTCTCCGTTTGGAAAAGAAGCCTTGACACTGGCGGTCGGATCGCAGGAAACGACATAGGAGGTAATTGTTCCAAGTAAAATGCCGGACAGCATAAGGGAGCAAAGCGTGAGGATACGTTTCTTCCGGTTTCGTTTTAGGTTCAGGAAGGCCAGGTAGTCAGGAGGAGACATTTTTGAGCGACGGCCCTTTGAGGACTGGAAGGTTTTCCGGTGCCAGAGGTTCTTCTGACGAGCTGGGGCTTCGGAATACCCAGAGTAGCCCAGAGCGGCAATCGGGGCGGTAGAGGCTGCAATGCTGCCCGGTTTCCAGAGGGAAAGCAGGACAATGGCATAGGCAAGCAGAGCGCACAGAAGGGCGGCACACAGACAGCGTAACAAGTCAAAGCCGTCCGGGACAAGAACATAGCCCAGTAAGCCGCCAAGCAAAAGCCCGGCCATGGCTCCCCGCAGTGCTAGCGTGGTTCCTTCTCGTAAAATAAGCTGTTTGATCTGCTTTTTTGTCATGCCGATAGTCCTAAGCTGTCCGTATTCCCGAACCCGCCCGGCGATGGAGATATAAAAAACAGTATGGATCACGATTCCCGCAGCAACAAAAAGCAGCAGGGCGACTGTAAAAAAGGTCAAATAATCGCCTTTGGTTAGCTTGGAAAGGGAAACAGTGGTAAAAAAGACATCGTTCAGCTTCGTTTGCTCTGCGGAGATACCTGCATTGGCAGCAATATCAGCAGTCAGAACAACTGCGTCCTCCATACTCATCCCAACGGCATTTTTTAAGGAGACAATCGCATTGACCGATTCCTGTCCCGGCTGATATTCCTGTGCTAACAGCATGGCAGCACAAGGCAGGGAAACATAGATGTTCTGGCTGTTTTTGGCTTTGGAGGGTTTATCGTAAACCGCGCTAATTCGATATTCCCGTACAACACCGTCACCCAGATCCAAAGAGATCGTATCGCCTGGCTGTAGTTGCCCGGAATTTGTAGCTACTTCCTCCAGCAAATCCAGGTATTCCTGCGACACCATGATGTCCCGTTCTCCCTCTGGATATTCTCCGGCATAGGAAATATGATCGTTTTCCAAATTCTTTTTATCCAACCAGGCCACATTTAAGCGGACAGAGCCGATTTTTTTCCTGCCGACGGTCTGCTCCCCGCCGGCCCAAACGATCCGAGCATCCTGACGGAGCTGTTCCAGTTGATCGAGTGTAATATTTTCATAAGTAACATGCTTGCTGTGTGCCTGAAGGCGGAGTTTTTCCGTCTGGCTTCCGTCAAGATAAAGAAGAAAGGCGAAAATCAATGCGGTAGAAAGTGTAATGGCAAGGCAGGCGAAAAAATTCCTTGCACGGTTTCTTACCTGGCTCCGTTTGGCCAGCTTACGGATAACTGCCTGATTATAATTGCGATCCATTCTCATGATTCCCACCTGCTTTCTACGATTTTTCCGTCCTCAATACGAATGATGGTATCGGCGAGCTGAGCAATGGCCTCGTTGTGGGTAATCATAAGGATGGTTTGCCCAAAGCGTGTGCCAAAGCCCTTTAATAGTCCCAGGACGTCCTGACTGGTACGGCTGTCCAGGTTCCCGGTTGGTTCGTCTGCCAGCAGGATAGCTGGCTTGGCGGCTAACGCTCTGGCAATCGCTACTCGCTGCTGTTCTCCGCCGGATAGCTGGTTTGGCATACTGGAAAGCTTTTCCTTCATCCCGATCATTGAGACGATTTCCATAATAAAATCCTGATCGATTTTGCTTCCATCCAGTTCAAGTGGTAGGATGATATTTTCATAAACCGTCAGCATTGGCACCAGATTGAAGGACTGGAACACAAAGCCAATCTGTCTGCGGCGGAACAGGGTCAATTCGGTATCATCCATTTCCTTTAAGCTCCGTCCGGCTATCTGAATGCTTCCCTCTGTAGGAGTATCCAGTCCGCCCAACAGATGCAGGAGGGTGGATTTTCCGCTGCCGCTCGACCCGACAATCGCGGTAAAGCTTCCCTTTTCTACGGATAAAGTAACACCGTTTAAGGCTTTGACAGCAGAGCTGCCGCTTCCGTAATATTTTTTTAAGTTTGTTGCCTGTAAAATGCTCATGATGCTGTGTAACTCCTTTCTTTCTAAACCTGCCATTCGGATACCTGCCCTTTCTGGGCGGCTTCCAGCCCGGAGGCTTTTGACTTTATGAGGTTTTTGGAATCAGTCGTTTGACTTGAGGAAATAATAATACAGCAATATTTCAAAATCCTCTCAGGAGGAAGAAAAAAAGGTATCAATTTTGTAACCTTTTTATTTTTCTTCTTGTAAGAGTTTTTTTGGAGTATTTTGTTAGTGAATAAGTTAATATAGGATAAATGCTGCTTTACACTCTGAGAAGTTACTGAGATAATCTCAATAAAAAAGATATCAGATAATGAGCCATATACCAACTCTTTTTGCTTAGAGGGGTGAAGAGAAAACGATGAACCGTGTTTTGATGATAGACGATGATCAGGAGCTTTGCCTTTTGGTAAAGCAAAGCGTATTAGCAGAGGATATCTCTTATACGGCATGATACCCGTTTTAACGGACAGGATAGTCCGCAGCAGCTTGATTATGACGGCTTGAAAATCGATCTTGAAAACCGTTCTGTTACTACTAGGAACGGGACGTTTGAACTTCCCCCAAAGGAATTTGATTTACTTTTGTTCTGTGCCAAAAACCAAGGGAAAATTCTGACCAAGCAGCGGATTTATGAGGAGGTCTGGGGCGAGGAATACTTTTATGATGACAGCAACATTATGGCGATTCTCAGCCGGCTGCTTCCTCTTGTCTGCTAAAAATTGCAAGGTTTATGCAAGGTTCTGGCAAGGTTTATAAAGCAGTACGGAACCGGGAAGAGTGTCGATCACCTTGCTATCCATGTAACGAAAGGAAAAATTTACAGCCTGATCGGAAAAAACGGAGCCGGAAAGACTACGACCATGAAAATGCTTCTTGGATTCATTGCTTGCAGATGATATTGGCGGTTTCGGAAGCGCATACTTGTGAGAATAGCCTGGAAGAGCATTTCAGGCAAATAACGGGAGGTGAGGGAATTGCTGAAATTTTCCTGGTTGGAAATTTTGCTGTTCGCTCTTTTGTGCAACTGCTTTATCCCGGTAGCGCAGCTTACAGTTCCCTCTTTTCTTTTTTCCTTATAAAAATGCTTTGGGGAGGGCTGCTGCTAGGGGCTACACAGACTCCTCTTCTTTACCTTACAATAAGAACGAAAGGATTTGTTGCGCCGTTGATTGCCATTGCTGCAGTTATCTTACTCAATGTGATTCTGTCAAGTTCAGGGATGGCAGGATTTTATCCATGGTCTGCTTGCTATTTTCTTGTAATGGGGCGCTCATCCACCCTGGGCTGTCCAAAAGAAATGTCCCTTTTTCTTATCAGGCAAGTAGCGAAGCGAATTGCGAATATCCGCTTGACATCAGCCGGCTGTTTGATTCGGCAGGAATAAGGAGAAGCTGCTTCCTTTTTCCGGGGCAGAGGTGACAGTAATATAGCCGCCCTGCCGTTCCAGGATTTCCCGTGTCAGGTACAGGCCGATGCCGACGCCTTCCTCATGCCGGACGCGGTTTTCTCGGTAAAAGCGTTTGAAAATATCATTTTGATGCTGGGGATTAATACCGATGCCGGTATCGGTGATCTGAATCCGGGTATAAAGCTGCCATGGCTCCACCCGGATAGTGATACTGCCGCCGGAGGGAGTGTATTTGACCGCATTGTCCAATACATTGAAAATCGCTTCTTCGGTCCATTTTGGATCAAACTGGAGCGGAAGCTGTTCGGGACAATCTACCTGGAGCTTTAGATTTTTTTGGTTGGCAGCAGGCAGAATGGCGGAGATTGCTTTGGAAAGGGTAGGAAACAGTGGGGTAGCTTCTGGCTGCAAAAGAAGCATATGGCTTTCCAGACGAGACATTTTGATCAGGGATTGTACCAGAAATTCCAGTTTACGGATTTGCCCTTGCAGGACAGAGAGAAAACGCTGGCCGTCCTCCCCCAGCTCCCCACAGGCTTCCAGCGTATCGCTGTATAGGAGGACATTGGAAAGCGGCGTTTTTAGCTGATGGGAAATATCGGAAATCATTTGCTGCACCTCTTGGAGGCGCAGGGTGGTTTCCTTTTTGGAATGTTCTGTAAAAGTGAAAATTGCTTCTAGTTTTGCCCGGATTTTTGAGGACTGTGTTTCTAACTCTGCACTATGGATCCGCTGCCCGGAGTTTTTACCCTGCCTGGAATGTCGTCTGGAGGCGGCTTTTTGCTTTGCTGTAGAGGCAGACGGAGCAGGGAAAGAAGCGCCGGAGATAAGGCTGTCCAGATCGTCGCAGATGGCCTGCGTCAGGATACGGTATTGGCGGCGGAAATAGAAATAGGAGCCAAATGCCGAAAGTGTGGATCCGGAGAGAAAAAGGAGGAAAAGAGGAAGGCTGGAGGAAATAAAAAAGGGAATGTTGTTCATATTGTAAGATCCTTTCTGATGGGAAATCGTATCATATTCTGGTATTCTGTTCTGCTGTTCTGCTGTGAGCAGTGCTTCATCGTCAATGAGCCGTTACCATCCACTGATAGCCCATCCCATATACCGTTTTGATATAGGTGTCGCTGCCGTCTTCGATCTTTTTCCGTAGGCGGCTGATGTTGATCGTCAGGGTGTGTTCGTCTACGAAATTGCCATCCTGATCCCAGAGCCGTTCTAAAAGGAGCTGCCTCGTTAAAATTTGTCCGGGATGGCGGCAGAAAATCACCAGAAGCTTCCATTCTGTCGGGGTGAGAAGGAGAGGGACGCCATGCTTCTTGGCTGTCATAGTCTCGAAATTGACCTCCAGATCTCCGAAGGAGACAGAAGGAGAAGGGAGTTCCGCAGAAGTCCCGGTTGAGGAAACAGAAGCCGTAGAAGCCGTGGTTGCAAAAGCTGGTGCTGAAGAAATGGATACCTGAGAGGCTTTCTCTAAACTGATCTGATAGCGTTTCAAAACAGCCTGAACCCGCTGCATCAGGATTTTGATGTTAAAGGGCTTGGTGATATAGTCGTCGGCTCCAGCTTCAAAGCCCCGGATCATATCCTCGTCCATGTCTTGGGCGGTCAGGAAGATGATAGGCGCAGCACTTTTTTGCCGCAGCTCCTTAGCAAAACGAAGCCCGTCTCCATCTGGGAAATGGATATCCAAAAGAAACAGCGCCCAGGTTTTCTCGGCTGTTTTGGCTTTTTCCATTTTTTCAGTATCGATCAGATTCCTGGCCTGCTCCAAGGTATAGGCAGGCACGGGGTTGTAGCCGTTTTTTTGCAAGTGGTAGCAGAGACCATCGTTGAGCAGCTCGTCGTCCTCTACGATCAGAATTTTTTCCATGGTAGATTGCCCCTTTATATAAAAATAGTGTCGTTTATTGGTTGAGATATTGTTTGCGATATTCTTGTGGCGTCATTGCCATTTCTTTGTAGAACAGCTTATAAAAATAATTCCGGTTTTGGTAGCCGACCCGTGAAATGATTTCATGAATGGGCAGCCTGGTACAACAAAGCAGCCGCTTGGCCTCATTAAGCTTTTTCTTTTGGATGTATTCGGTTAAGGTCATATGATAACACTCCTGGATCAGACGATTGTAGTAACGAGTATTATAATGCAAATTTTGAGCCAGGCTGGAAGCTGTTACCGTATCCAAATGTGCTAAAATGTAATGCTCGGTCTGAATGAGGAGCTGTTCCTTTTTGGGATGGAAGCGGACTCTTTTTTTCTCTAGATTCTCTTCTGTCAGATAGAAGGTAGTGGAATCTACGCCTGCATTTAAGTCCCAATGAACGCATTGGGCATCCATTAAGCAGATATCCCCTTCCTGTAATACGATAATACCATCATGTATGCCAATTTGAAATTCTCCTTTTAATACATACATAAGTTCATAAAAGTCATGGACGTAAATTGTGCTGCGGTCAGGGACTGGGTTTAGGCCATGGAAAAAATCCCCACTCGGAAGAATTCCTAAAAAATGGGAAATCCCATCCTTCCTCCTGTCAAAGTTAAGCTGGGCATCCCTGTATGTCTTTAAATGGTGGATCTGGTCGGAGTAGAAGCTTTCGCTTAGCCTTTGCTGTTCCTCCGTGGATGGGATAACAGGAAGATTTTTTCCCATACAATGGCTGATGAGCTGTTCCCATGTTTGTTCCATAGCTGGTTTCCTTGCAATATAGTTTGATAATGGATATTTCTACTATAACACCAATGTTCTGGCTTTTCAACTTTTTTGATTACATAAGGTTACAGTTTTTGCTTTTGGATGGTTTCGGTGGGATATTGTTGCTTTTTCTGTTTTTCGTTATAGTGATGGTAGATTCTAAGATGGCAGGGGGGAAGGCTCCTGCCAAGAAAAAAGGAGGAGAAAACTATGCAGAAACAAGGTATGTGCAGGAAAAACAGACAGGCAGGAAGGCACAAAGGATACCGCTATTCGTCTGTGTTTGGATGGTTAGCCAGGCCGCTTGCCCTTTTGGCGTGCTGCTGCCTGCTGCTGTCCGGTTGTGCAAAAACAAAGCCAGAGGAAAAACAGGATTCTGTGGCCTCTGGGGACACATCAGGCAGCCAGATCGGAAAGCAGGAGACAGGTGGCCAAGGCCAGACAGGACAGCCGGAAAATCAAGATTCACAAGAAGGGCTTCCGCTTTCCGAGGAACCAGCCGAGCTGTCCATCTGGTGGATTTGGAGCAATGAATATTTAGACAGCCCGCAGGAAATCCCGGCGGCTGCAGAAATGGAAAAGCGGACAAATGTGAAGATCAATTACAATCTGGTCAATTCCGGGGAAGCGAGTGAAAAGTATGGTCTGCTGCTTGCTTCTGGGGACTATCCAGATATTTTATACCAGGCAGGCGTTTCTTACCCTGGCGGGTTGGAAAAGGGAGTAGAAGAAGGGGTATTGGTGGATATGACGCCTTACGTCACAAGTATTATGCCTCATTATTATGGATGGATTCAGTCAAATGAGGAGGTAGCGAAAGGGGTAGTGACCGATACGGGTAAATACATAGGAATGTATTCCCTGACCTGTAACGATGCAGAGCTTGCCGCAGAACGTGCCTGGGCGGGGATGGTAGTGCGGAAGGACTGGCTGGATCGGCTGGAGATGGAGCTTCCGGTGACGATAGACGATTGGACGACGATGCTGGAAGCCTTTAAACAGGAAATCGGTTGCGAGTACCCTTTGGTCGTCGGGGCAGATGGGAGCGTGATGTCCGAGGCATTTACCTCTGCCTATGGCATTACCAGTGATTTTTATTTGGATGGGGGAATGGTTAAGTTTGGCCCAGCTCAGCCAGCCTATAAGGAGTACTTAGAGCTGATGGCTTCCTGGTTTGCCGCTGGGTACATTGACCCAAATTTTACGACAGATGGTACAGGTCGCCTTATGGCCGGGAATGAGGCTGTAGTAGGTGGAAAATGTGGTGCCTTTCCGACAATCAATGGATTCCTGGCGGAAGGATATAAAAATATGGGATTTCAGGTAGAGGAAGGGTTTTACCTGGCAGCAGTGAAGAATCCGGTTTTAAATGTGGGAGAAAATACAGAATTCCGCCAAGTAAATAGTGCAGTGAATGACTGCCATGCCGTAGTGACGACAAATTGTAAGGATGTAGAGCTTGCAGCAAAATGGCTGGATTATCAATATACAACAGAAGCTATGCTGTTCAATAACTATGGTCTGGAAAATGAAACCTATACGTATGACGAGGCATCTGGTCGTTACCATCTGACAGAATATGTCTTAAATAATCCAGAGGGGCATTCTGCCAGCGACACCTTAAAGAATACCACAATTGCGGCAGGACCTGGCAACTGCATCGGGCTGTATAACTGGCAGAGGCTGGAGGATACCTTGGCAGAAGGGATTTCAGAGGAGATTGACGTATGGAATTCAGACGGCACGAAAATGGTCATTCCGAATGCAATCAGTATGACAGAGGAAGAAGGCACTGCTTATAACAGCCGTTATACCGATTTATCTACAGCAGTAGATGAGTATACAGTAAACGTCATTTTAGGAAACGACACAACAGATCATTTTGATACCTTTTTACAGACTTTGGAGCAGCTTGGCTTAGAGGAATGTACAAAATATAAACAGGCGGCCTATGACCGGTATCTGCAAAGATAACGGAGAGAAAATAGCATAGGCTTGCAGGCAGCAGGGTGGGACCAGGGTATTTGGTTCCACCCTGTAAGAAGAGGAGGACAGAGATGAAAGAGGACTTTCAAATAAAAGAATGGAAGGAAATCCCAAATGAGGCGCGGCCAAAAATCCGCTATTGGATGCCGGCGGCAGCCGCGCATCTGGGCAGAAAAAAGCGGTATTCCTTTGAATGTGCAGCCGAGTTTGGGCATAGCTACGGCCAGGATTATGAGGATTTGTTTTGGTGGATAAAGCGTGCTTTGATGTCTGGGATGAACGCACAGGTCTTGCATGGCGGCTCTTATTCCGGTGCTTATTATGGGCCTCATTCTGTAGATGGGAATCTTCCAGGTGTGGAATGGCCGGGCTTTGAAGGCTTTGGCAAATTTGTATCGAATTATTGGGACCGGACGCTCTTGATCGAGGATGCCAGGGGCTGCCTGGATACGGTTGCTCGTATGAACGCACTGTTTTTAAAACAGGCCAGGGTAGATTGTGCGATCTATCGGCAAAGCTACTCCAACAGCGGCATTGGTTCGGAATTTTGCTTTTACCCAGATGACGGGCTGCTGCTGAATTCCGGCTATTTCTATGAAACCGTCTCGCCTGCTCTGCTGTCCTTGCCAGTCTGCCGGGTAAAGGATGGGTTGCTGGATGCAGATGGAGTAGGGTACCAGTGCCTGATTGTCCCGGAGCAGGAATGGGTATCGGCTGCCTTTTTGGAAAAAGTACAGGAGCTGCTGGCAGATGGCTTCCCGGTTTTCTGGATTGGCAGGAAGCCGGAAAGCGGACGTTATTATACAGAATGGAGATCAGAAGAACAGAGACAGGAATGGAGAAGAAGGATGGAGGCCGTCTGGCGTGAGAGCAGGCTGATCCATGTTGCTTCGCTCCAGGAAGTGCCAGCTGTTTTAAGCAAACACGGGATTTTCCCACGGACGATGCTTTCCGGCTCCGGTGACGTGATGACAGCACTGCATATAGAAGGAAGGGAAAGAGATAACGGAAGCGTCGGTGTGGCGTATCATATGCTGTATGCGTATAACCGTGTCCGTCATGGCTCGGATGAGAAGGGGGAAGAGGAAAACCAGGAATTTATGCAGTACAATCCTTCTACGATAAAGCCAGGCTATCGGAGGTCTGGAAGGCGCAACCGCCGGGAGATTTCGGTTTCCCTTTTGGGGGAAGGGAACGTCTATCAGTGCAATCCGTGGAATGGGAAACTGGCCTTGCTTCCGGCTTCCTGTAGGAAAGGGAGAACGGAGGTTATGGTCTCTATCGAAGAAGATGAGCTGGTAATTTTGGCGCTGGTGCCAGGTACAGGCTCAGAACGGGTAGAAAAGGGCCAATTATCCAGAAGGATTCCACTAGAGTTCCAGAAATTGACATTCTGTGAGTTCTTGCCTGACCAGGAGGAATCAGGAAAGCATTCTTCTTCGTTCCTACGCAGCCATTTTGCGGAGAAGGAAAGGGTGCTGGATTTGACAGCTTTGGCACCAGAACAGCTACGGCCTTGGAGAAGCCTGGAGCCATCCTTGGAACACTTCGCCGGATATGGGGTTTATCATGTGGTATGCCAGCTTGATTCGCTAGATCCGGATGCGGCTTACCGCCTGCACCTGGCGAGAGTCTCGGATACCTTTCAGGTAAAAGTAAATGGAACTATGGCACCGTTCCCGGATCAGGTTCTGAAGGAGGCGGATTTGACCGGGCTGCTTCATCCAGGATGTAACCAGTTAGAAATCCGCGTTACTACCAATCTGTATAACCGGTTGGTCGGAGAGCTGGCAGGACGGGACAATCGCCCGGCAGGCTTGCCGGGGATAGAGTATCGGCCACGGGATTATGGGGTTTGGAATACAGAGTTGGATCGATGTGAGATTTATGAAATAGACTGAAAAGGACAACCGGAATATTCCAGATACCTTTGATTCTATTATAAAGGTAAATCTGTATGAGGATCTGTATATTGATTTTGCAGAGCTGACCAGATAACTACGATAGATTTGGAACTAGAAAAGCAGTTACCGTAGTCCCCCTCCCTGGCTCACTTTCAATTTCCAGCCGTCCGCCATGCCGTTCGGCAATCAGTCGACAGAGTGCAAGCCCCAGCCCGACGCCGCCCTGTTTTCGGGAACGTGCCTTATCTACCCGGTAAAACGGCTCCGTTACCAGGGCGATCTGCTCCGGTGGGATACCACAGCCCCGGTCAGAAACGGCGATGGCGATAAGAGAGGAAGAAGATTTTTTGATAGAAATTTTTACAAATTCCCCTGGACAGCGAGGAGCTTCGGTGGAATAGGAAGAGTCAGTACCGAAGGTGCCTTTGGAGGAAACCTCTGGTACGCTATGCGATCCAGAGGTTGAGGAGACGCCGCAGGCTTTGAAAGCGTTTTCTACTAAATTCCGTACCAGGCTGTGCAGCAAAACCGGATCGCCGTAAAGCGTTGGAAAGGAACATTCTACCGAAAGCCCGTAAGGGAATTCCTTCCGGATGATCTGTAAAAGCTCCTCTGCCGGAAAGCTTCTTGCTTCTATCTGGCCGTTTTCCGTTAGGCCAATTAGCTCCATCATTTTTTGGGAAAGAGCTTCGGTACGTTTTCCGGCCTCCTGGATGCTTTGGGCGCACTGAAGCCGCTGTGCTTCGGAAAGCGGCATATGCAGCAGGCTGTCCGAGTAGCCAATAATAGCGGTCATTGGAGTTTTCAGCTCATGGGTCAGCGCCGCCAGCAAAAGCCGCTGCTTGTTTACCTGAGCGTCGAGGGCGTGGATGGTTTCCTCAACGGAATCCGCCATCTGGTAGAAAGAACAGGAAAGCTGGGTGATTTCGTCTGCGGATTTAGGAAAATGTGCCAATATGTTTTTTTGGTCTTTATCTCTGTATTCCGATTGGTGAACGTATTCTGGATGCCGTCTGTAGTTTTCCGCAGCGATTGCCTGCACCTGTGTATTCAACTGTTCTATCGGGTGGAACGCCCGGCGGATTAGAAGAGTAAGAAGGATGGCCAGACTAAAGGATGCAACCAGCAAAATAAGGAAAAAGATCAGACGGAGCCGGGAGATTTGCGCCTGGGTGCCAGAGGTGTCCATACTGATATAAAGATAAAAATGTTGGTCGGAAACCGAGAAGCCAACGCCGCCCAGCAAGAGAGAAGGAGCATCCGCCGTAGCGCTGCGCCGCAGAAGAACCTCGCCGTCTTCTTTTAGAGAGAGCTGTTCCGGCGGGATCTGGTTCATAGGCTGATAAGGGGAAAGGTTGTAGAGATAGACAGCAGGCTCACCACCGCTTTGGGAGGCATCGTTTTGGGAAGTATTGCTTTGTGAAGCAAGAGAATACAGTGTGTTTTCGTCTTGCAAAAGCCTGGCATAGAGGCTAAACTGATAGTGGACAACGCTGCGGAGCGTCGTAGCCTGCCAGGAGGCGGGGGAATTGTTGGTGGCAGAACGAAGGTTAGCGCTGCACATTTGCAGGCTTTTTTGCAGGTTCTGTTCATCGGCCTGGCGCAGGTTGTCTGTTACCAGCCGCAGAACCAACAGGAGGCAGAGGCTTAGTGTGGAGACAGTAAAGAAAACGGAGAGCAGGGTAAGCTTGGTACGAAGTTTCATAGAGTGAAATCCTTTCCGATATCTAATTTATAGCTGATAGAGCTTTTTCCGTAGGGCGGCTACGTGGCTGTAACCTCGCAAATACCTCGCAGTACCTCGCAACTTTTTTGCAAGGCATTTCTTTGTACCAGTTCAGATAAGTAATATCTATTCTATTATTTCATAGGTTTGTTTTGGATCATACTTATTTCCATTACGCCTCACTAATCCTAATTCTATCAAATGCTTTAATTTTACGCCTATTGTTCTTCCAGAATGGTTGGTATGTTGCTCTAACTCTGATCTTGTGACCATTATCTTACTTCCCATATAAACAAGTATGATTTTTTCCAGCTCGTCAAGTAACGGATTGCTCTGGTTCTGAGTATATTGGTTTTTCGAGGAAAAAATGTTCCATATCTTCGTAGAGGCGTTAGACACCCTCATTGAGTTCTCTTACCCATCCGAATTCTGTCAAAACTTTGGAAATACGTGATCCAGTCTGTCATCAAACATAGATATTTTAATGTAACTTCCGGTCATTCCATATTCCCGATGTGTGACAACATTTACAATTCCCTCTAACCATGCAAATTCAGGATATTCTAAATTCACATCTTTCACGATATTTATTTTTGTTCCTATTTGCTCAGCTGTTTCATCATAGCGCAAAAAACGGATTCTGCAGTTTGGATAAAATTGAAGTATATTTTCAGCAAATAATAAAACGGCTACGTTTGTTAAATATTCTCCGTTTTTGTTCTTTTTTATAAAGCCCCGTGCTTTTAATACTCTTTTTGTATCCAGATTTTCCGCTCCTATTTTCTTTTTATAAGCAGCTAATAATTTCTCGCTTAAATCTAAAATTTCGGCATCTGTATTACATTCATCTTCATAATGCCGGGTGCTTTTGTATCCAATTTATAGCCAATGCGGTGTACGGTCACGATTTGCTCTGCCCAGCCGAGCTTTTTCCGCAGGGCGGCTACATGGCTGTCTACAGTACGGGTTTCGCCGAAATAGTCCTCGCCCCAGACCTGGCGGAGAAGCTGCTCCCTTGTCAGGACAATATCCGGGTGCCGGAGAAACATCAGCAGCAGGGCATATTCCATAGGCTTTAAATCAATGCGCTGCCCGTGGGCGAGAACCAGGTGCTCCTCCTCCCGCACCGTTACTCCGGCAAAAGAGAATTCCCTTGGCGCGGGCTGCGTCCTGGCCAGTACCTTTTCGATACGGACGAGAAGCTCCAGCATTTCAAACGGTTTGACCAGATAATCTTCCGCCCCCAGGCGAAGCCCCTTTACCCGGTCATAGACGTCGTTTTTTGCAGACACATAAATAACTGGGATATGGTGTTCTTTCATTGGGGAAATCAGCTCGAAGCCATCCAATTCTGGGAGCATGATATCCAACAGAGCCAGGCTGTAGGCCTGCTTCTGGATTTTTGTCAGAGCCTCTGCGCCGTCGTAGGCCACGTCACACTGATATCCGGCTACAGTCAGGTTCAGCTCCAGTAATTCTGCAATCGAGGTATCGTCCTCGACAATTAAAATCCGGTACATAAAAACCTCCTAAAAAGGGTTTTAGCACAACATTCATTCCTTGATTTCTGTATCCATATTCATTTCGAGTTTCCTATAAATGTAATAGGGAAATGAATTACTTTATCAATATCCAACAAATACTTATCGTAGTTATTTACTTCTGTTACTTGAAAAAAACGGCCTACTGGACGTATAACAAAGTCAATGCCTCCGTCATTTGCATTGGTACGTCCTGTTTTGTATAACTGTAGTGGAATTTCTTCCATTTTATCCCTGGAATATCCGAAGTATACGATAATGTTTTTATAATGGTTTTTCAGAATAGCATAACTGATAATTTCAAAAATTCGGGCTTCTGCGTCCTCAGTCAGTAATTCTGTTATTTTGGCTTTCTTTGATAATTCTTTCAAGCAGGCTTTCTGGTTTTTGAGTTGGATGGTTTTCATATTCCTCCATTTTAAAACGGACTTTACTAAAATTCCAGACATTTCCCGGAAGTTTTTTGGTGTTGTATGGCTGTGGAGGAGTTTTTCTGTAATCTATTAAGTTCCTTTGTGAACCAGTTTTTGCTTCGACCAGAACATCCTGAGGATTAAAAGTATACATTGCTTTAGCATTTTTATTTATCATTAAAATAGGTTCATATAAAGAACCAAATATTTTTTTGATTGTACTCCAGAGCTATCATATGTCCAGACAATTCTACATAATACATGGTATTTTTCGGTGGCGTATATGTCTAAATAAGGCATGTGCTGCGTAGCAGTCATGAAGTACATTGTTCCGTTATCCTTTAATACGCGCATACATTCATCTATCCATTCCTTACACCAGGAAATATATGCTTCTACAGTATCCCAATGATCTTGGTTATTTCCGAAATTTTTTCCAATATTATAAGGGGCATCTGCAAAAATTAAATGAACAGAATTGTTTTTTATTTGTTTTAGTATGTCTAAGCAGTTCCCTAAAATCGCCATAGAATTATGATTGTGAACTTCTTCAAAACTAATTTTATCTGTGAAAATAGTTTGAAATTCAAAGGAGGTATTCATGGTGACATTATTTGTATTTACTAAAATGCTTGATTCTGCCATGTGCAGTTCCTTGTTATATAAATCAAAAGCTAATTGCTGTGTGTCCATTTCTGTTCCTCCATTATCTTTATGTTCCATGTTCCTTTGCAATTTTATGTGTTCCATATTGTCTTTTTTAACCTTAAAATATCATAATTTTATAATTTCACGCATTTCCTATTATTTCAAGCTTCAAACACTAATACACTACTCTGGTATTTGATTTATAACGAAGTTATGGTGCGGGTTTATGCAGAAGAACGCTTGTAGAGAAGAAAAGATTGTGCTATGATAAAGTTCAGGAAGGGGGGAAGCCGATGCAGAAAGACCAGAGCAGCCAAGAAAAGCAAAAAGCCCAGAAGCCCCGGAAAAGCATCTGGAAGCGAATCGGAAGGATACTAAAATGGCTGCTCCTATCATTCACCCTGTTTTGCTTTCTTATTCTTTTCTGGTGCTTGTTCGGCGGGGCAATCTGCAACGATATCCGGGCTGCCCGCCTGAAGCAGGCTTACCAGAAGCTGGAGCTTCCGCCAGAGACTACGCGTGTAGAATTAACCTCTTTTGTCGGAAACACAAGCGGGACAGGAAACCATACAGAGATTTGGGTGGGGATGCTGCTTTTTGTGGAATCACCAGAGCGGTTATTCGAAGCCGAGGCGTCCGAGACATATTTATATTTAGAAGAGTTTTTCCACGGCTATGAGGTAGACGCAGTTCCAGAGGATTTGACAGCCGCCTATCCGTATCCGAAGGATTTCATGGAATTCCAGGCATTGCAGGGGGAAGAATCTGGGAAAGGGTATTTTGTAATAGGGAACTATTATGATGCCGTGACGCAAGTGGATTTGCGAGGGCATTAAAAACGGGAAAGGGTGAGCGTATGTTTGATCGAAATGCTTATGAAAAGCGGATGGAATGGTACCGCCAGGATCGATTCGGGATGTTTCTTCACTGGGGGCTTTATGCTATTCCGGCGCGGGGCGAGTGGGTTCGCTCTCTCGAACAGATGCCGGAGGAGGAGTATCTGCCGTTTTTTGAGGAGTTCAACCCGGTGGATTACGATCCGAGGGCGTGGGCAAGAGCGGCGAAGGAGGCCGGGATGAAATATGCGGTGCTGACGGCAAAGCATCATGACGGTTTCTGCCTGTTTGACAGTCAGTTGACCGATTGGAAATCGACGAAAACAGCCTGTGGGCGGGATCTGGTATGGGAATTTTTAGAGGCATTCCGCGCAGAGGGTTTGAAGGTAGGGCTTTATTATTCCCTGTTAGACTGGCACCACCCAGACTATCCGCATTATGGGGATCTGCATCATCCGATGCGAAACTGTGAAGCGGAAAAGGAACAGGAGAAAACGCGGGATTTTAACCGCTATCTGGATTACCTACACGGCCAGGTAAAGGAGTTATGTACGAACTATGGCAAGCTGGACATCATGTGGTTTGATTTTTCCTATGGGGAGCTGCGGGGCGAGGCCTGGCGGGGAACGGAGCTGGTAGAAATGGTACGACGTTACCAGCCGGATATTATCCTGGACAACCGTTTGGAGGTAAGCGGGGAGGGATTCGGTTCGATTGCGACGGAGGAGCCAAAGGCCTACAGCGGGGATTTTGTCAGCCCAGAGCAGATCATTCCGCCGTATGGTATCCAGGATGAAAAGGGACAAGACGTAGCGTGGGAGGCCTGTGTGACGATGAATTACCATTGGGGCTACCATGCAAAGGATAAACAGTTCAAGCCTGCTCCTATGCTGATCAAAAAGCTGGTGGAATGCGTCAGCAAAAACGGTAACCTGCTTTTAAATGTAGGGCCGGATGCCCGTGGCAATATCCCGGCGGAGTCCCTGCAGATCCTGTCAGAAATCGGAGCCTGGATGAAGAAAAACAGCGCATCGATCTATGGCTGCGGCAAGTCGGAGCTGCCAAAGCCGGAAAATGGCCGGATTACCCGGAACGGAAACCGGTTGTATTATCATATCTTCGAGCCTGCAATCGGCGCGGTTCCGCTCTATGGCGTCCGTCCGGCAGAGATCAAAAAGGTACGGCTGCTGGCGGATGGGAGCGAGTTGAAGGTAGCGGATGATTGGATTGTGAACAATTATCAGGACGTGGCGTTTGTGGAGCTTTCCGACACACCGGAGCTGCCGGATGAGGTGGATACGGTGGTGGAGGTAGAATATAGTGTTTAGATTCGTAAATTATGGAAACTTTCCTGCTTTTGTGGGAGTTGATTCGTATTTTTATAAAAATATAGGGAAGGACAAAAACTTTTGTCATTCCCTATAAAGCTATTATACCTTATGATTGGATATAGTTTTTTGCATACACAGAATCTTGTAAGGAGATTCAATATTTTTTGTAGATATCACCACGATTCCCGGCATCTATTACGCAAACAATCAGTTTTCCATTATTTATTGTATAAATTACCCGATAATCACCTATACGCAGTCTATATAATCCTTTGTTCTGTTTGCCTTTTAACTCTTTGATGTCATTTCCTTCTGGCAACTGATAAATTGCTTTTAATACTCTTTCTTTTTCTTTTTTGGGAAGCTTAACGATAAATTTTTGAGCCAACTTTTCAATGACTATGGTATATTTCATAATTCTATTCCTTCTTGCATCGCCAATTCTTCAATTGTAATGGTTTCGTGCTTTTCCGGATCCGGATCTTCCAAATAATCTTGATACAATTTTTGACAATACAGGTCGTCCTCTATATCATCATCAAATTGTATTCCTTTTAAAAATAATAATAAATTACCAATCTTATATTCTGGTAATTGATCGATGATTTGCTTTGCCTGTTCTCTTTCGCTCATGGCTTCACCTTCTTTCTGGCAGTTCTATTATACCAGATTCTCTAAAATGTTCAACATTATTTTCCAGCCGTTATCTATCTCCGCCGCCAGACGCCAAACAAGCTTTTCTTATAATGCGTCAAAGCCTCCTGTGCAGGCTTGTAATTCCCCGCTGCCTTGAGATAGGTCACGCCTTTTGCGATATCCTCCGGTACGCCAAGTCCTTCCGCATACATCATCCCCAGGCCATAATTCCGATAAATCGTCTCGCGGCTTTTTTCTAGCAGCATCCGTCCTCGCGCTACGTCCTGCGGGCATCCATACCCCAGAAGATAACAGATGCCCAGCATATCGTCGTCATAGCTGTCGTTTTTCTGCTCCAGATACCGTACTGCGCGGGCATAGTCCTGGGCGGCGCCCAATCCCCGGAAATACATCTCTCCGGCCTGACGGCAGGCATACGGATCGTTCCCATAGCGGGCCGTTTTTTCAAAACATTCCAGGGCATAGGATAGGTTGCGTTCGATTACCTTACCGTCCCAATAAATATCCCCGACGATATGCCAGCCAAAAAGATGTCCGGCCTGCGCTGCCTGAAGCGCCCAGGGAAGCGCCTCCTCTGCCCGATCCTGTTTATAATAAAGCTCAAAGGCAAGGGCGTACATCCATTCCGGGTATCCAAGCTCTGCCCCTTGCCGGAGTACTTCCAGCTTTTTTTCATAGTCAGGGGGAATTAAATCGCCTCTTCCCTCCCCGTAGTAATTGCGGTAATTTCGGCCTGCCAGCCCCATTCCGCCGGAAAACGCCCGCTCAAACCAGGGAATACTCTGTTCCATCTGCTGGCGCAGCCAGTTATTCCAGGCCTCTGGACTTTCAAATTCGCTTTCCTTCCGATCCTCTATTTCTATTACATCAAGGAAATAATAGGTGTTCCCAATCATGTACTGGCAAAACAGGCAACCCTCTTCTGCCTTTTTGTAAATAACCTCCCAGGCGTCCTTGATGGTAAGAAACGGCATGATTTCCCGAAGCTCCGGTGTCAGCATATCCATCCGGATCGCGCCCAGGACTGCCGCTGCGCTTCCCTTTGAAATTGCCTGATGGAGCATGGCGTAGGCTGCCGCTTCGTTTTCTTCAAAAGGGTGGTACTCCCAGCTATAGCAGTTGCCGGAAAAGCAGCGGGAGAGGAAATAGCAGGCGTCCCCGTCGCCGTCCTTTGCCGCAAGGAACAAGGCGTCTGCCGCGGCCTTTGCTCTGTCGTTGTCATAGCAGTAATACAGATCTTCAATCGCTTTGTCTACAATTTCGTTAAAATACGTCGCCATATTTTTCCTCCTACCTGGATTTTTTTACCTGAGAGGTAATATCCGACCAGCCAGCCATTTCCTCTAAAGCAGGTGTTTCTTTTAAAGCGCTATCGCTTAGAGCCTGATTCAGCCAGAACGTTACCTGCGTTACCGTTCCTTCTCTTGTAAAAAACCGGGTATCCTTCTGTTCTATAAAATAGAGGCACCAGACGACCAGCAGATCGCTTTGGACGCCGGGAAACAGCTCGAACGCCTGCGTTCCCCACTCCAGGACGGCTTTCTGGTAGGTTCCCTTCTGGATGCCTTCTACCGTCAGTTCCACATCCCGGATAGAGAAAAATTTATGTTCCTCCCGCCAGCTTTCCTTAAAGATAACAAGAAGCGGATGCCCATACGCCGGAGATTCATTTGGATGAGAAAAAACCTCCTGCCAGTCGTTTGTTACTTTTTGTGCGAGGGTATTTTCTTCCTCTTCTGCAAGAGTTGTTTCCTGTTTGTATGTTTCTGGTTTGTACATTTCCGGTTTACACGTTTCTAGGCTATGTGTTTCCATTTTATATAGATCTGATTCAGAAGATTCTAAAGGCTCTATTTCCGGCTGTTTGTCAGGATTCAGGAGAGGTGTTTCTGCTTGGCCAGAGGATTTCATGCTGGCAGGTTTTTCCTGCTGAAACCATGGTTTTTCTGATGTTTTTTCCGGTTTGAGCAGATCGCGTAT
>CASCWU010000025.1 GCA_949155905.1 uncultured Lachnospiraceae bacterium | reverse complement strand
GTAGACAGTCTGTTAGAGAGCCTGGAGCTAGAAGCCAATGAGGCTAATGAGCGTGCCGTGCGGATTCTCGGCTACAACAGCCTGGAGATTACACCAGAGTCCGTAGCACAGATGCGTTATTACGACAGCCGGGTAGCAGAAACCCTGCAGGAGATGAAGCCAGGAACCGTGCTGCGGCTGATTCGTTCCGGCCAAAATCCGCTGCAGATGTCGATGGAGGAGCTAGGAGATGCGATCAGAGAGCTGACTGATGAAGGAATGGAGGATCTGCCAGGCCGTTCCTGGAGCGAGGCGGGCAGCCAGGAGGAATCAAGCAGCCGGTTTTTATGGAAGCTGGAAAAGCAGCATGGTATCCGTGAGGAGGAACGCTCCGCTTATATCGGAATTTACCGTTTGCTGCATCAGATAGAAAAAAGCGACGGCGCGGCAATCGGAGCCGTAATAGAGGCCGGGCAGGAGCTGACGCTCCAAAATCTGCTGACGGCAGTCCGTACCAGAAATACGGGCGGGATTGATCAGAGCGCAGCAGAAACGACAGGAGCAAGAGAATCCATTACCAGAGGCTCGGCTTCGATTACCGAGCAGATAGCGCGGGGCTATGAAAACGGAGCTGTTAAGAAAGCAACAGCCTCCGATTTAGCCGGGGTGATGGAGCCAGAGAGGCAGAATCAGAGCAATGCAGAAGGAACAGAGATACAGAATGCGTCAGATTCCGTGTGGAAGAAATTGGCAGCAGAAGAAGCCAGACAGCTCCGTCATACCTTAGAGGAGCCGGAGGAGGACTACCGGGAATGGCAGGCCAGGCATCTGACCGAGCAGATAGCCGACAGCCAGGAAGCGGTTTCCTTTTTGCAGGAGCATGGAATTGAGAGTACGCCAGCGCTGCTAGAGGCAGCAAAGGAGCTGCTGGGAACGGATCGGCAGCTCGAGGGCTTTATCAAAGGGCTTCCTGAGGCGGAGCGGGAACGGATCGAACAGGAGAGCCGCCGTGTATTGGACAGTCTGGGAACGGAGCCGCCAGAGGAATTCCAGAACCAGATAAAGCAGCTTCAGGAGCAGGTATTGGAGCAGATCCAGCGGGAAAAACAGCCGGAAGAGGCCGGAGGCGGACAGATTCTGACCTTTGAACGACTTCAGCAGCTTAGGACGTTAGGGCGGGCGATGAACCTGTCGGAGCGTCTGGCCGGACAGGAGCATTATGAGATACCAGTGATACGGGAGGACGGAAGCGTATCACGGATTCGGCTGACGGTGCGGCATGGAGCAGGAGCCAAACGCAGTCAGGCAAATCCGCCAGAGGGAGAGCCGATAAGGGGCGCCAACGGAACACTCGAATTGTCTATGGGGATGCCGTTAGCCGGAGAGGCAAATGCTTTATGGCAGACAGAGACAGAAGAATATGCGCCGATCAAGGGTGATTTCTGGATACAGAACGGACGCTTAGAGGGATATTTCCGTTGTGAATCCAGGCAGGCCAAGGAGGCATTGGAGCAGAAGCTTCCGGCTATCAGAGAGGCGTGTACGGCAGCCGGATTTGAAACCGGGAGTCTGACTGTCCATTTGACAGGAGGCCGTCCGGTTCACCATACCGCGTCTTATCCTTTGGCAGAAACCGGACAGGAGGCAGAAGCCGGGGGAACGCAGCAGAACCGCCCGGCCGGGACAAGGCAGTTTTATCAGGCAGCGAGGGCTGTCATTGATGTGATAGGCGTATAAGGGAGGCCAGGAGAGCCAGGAGGGCTGCTTAGAATCAAGGCGGTGGAGCGTGAAAGAAAGATAGAAGAATAGTATGAAACAGGGAAGATAGATAGAAAGGAAGAAGAACATGAGAATTAACCATAATATGTCCGCAATCCGGGCAAATACGCAGTTGGGAAGAACAGAAAATAAGCTGGATAAAAGCATCAGGCGTTTAAGCTCCGGCTATCGGATTAACCAGTCAGCGGACGACGCAGCAGGAATGTCGATTACCAGAAAAATGAAAACACAGATCGAGGGCTTAGAGCAGGCATCCCGAAATGCGTCCGACGGTATTTCGGTTATCCAGACAGCAGAGGGTGCATTAAACGAAGTAACCTCCATGCTGCAAAGAATGAGAGAGCTGGCTGTTCAGTCCGCGAACGATACGTATACGTGGGATGACCGGGAGACGATACAAAAAGAGGTCGATCAGCTTCGTCAGGAAATTGCACGGATTGCCAACGATACCGAGTTTAATACGAAGCATTTGCTAAACGGCGATGTAGGCCGTCAAAGCTACGCGGATAAAACCAGTGTAACCGTATTTTCTACGGCAGATAAGGTATTGTCCGGGGATTATGCGATTACCGTAACACGCGATCCAAGGCAGGCCGTGATCGTAGGCGACACCGGAAGCTGGGATTTTGAGGAGGTAAGCGGAAGCGTCAGTATCAATGGAGAGATTGTAACGATAGCAAAGGGAGAGGAAGCTACTGTAGTATTTCAAAAGCTGCAGGCTGCCTGTGAACGCGCTAATATTCGGATGGGGGAGTATGGAGACGATCCGGATCTGGAGACTGGACTTCAAGAATGGGCGTTTTATACACCAGAAGAATTCAGCGAGGGTGCTTTGCTGTTTGTCAGCCAGGATTACGGCAGCGCCGTAGAGATGGAAATTGTTTGTAACAATGAGGAGCTGGCAGAAGCACTCGGTCTTTCAAGCGAACCGGCAAGAGCGGTTGGTGTGGATGCTGCGATCAGTTTGGACAGTGGGTTTGGGCAGACTGCTTCGATGAAGGCAGAAGGAAACTATGTCACCATCGTCGATCAGGATGGCTTTGAAATACAGGTAAAGGTAGAACCGGGAACGGCAGAAACGACGTTTGAGGATGTGACGATATCCGGGGGAACACCGGATGAAATTCCAGAACCGCCAGCTGCCGATGGCGATCAGGCGATCAATATGACTGTTCTGGATGCCGGTGCGATGATTCTCCAGATCGGGGCAAACTCCTATCAGGAAATGGCAGTCAATATTCCTAAGATTACCCCGGAGACGCTGGGGATCGCTACCCTGAATCTTTCTACCAGAGAGGGTGCTTCCGAGGGAATTGCCAAGCTTGACGATGCGATTGCAATTATTTCCTCGATCCGTTCCAAGCTGGGATCGTACCAGAATCGTCTGGAGCATTCGATCATGAGTTTGGATGAGACAGTATTGAACATGACCGAGGCGCTTTCCCGGATCGAAGATGTGGATATGGCGGCTGAAATGACAAATTATACCCAGCAGACCGTGCTTTCTCAGGCCGGGACGTCTGTACTGGCACAGGCAAATGAGCGTCCGCAGAATATACTGAGCCTGCTGCAGGGTTAATGCAGGCGGCAAGCGGCTTGCTTGTAGCAGCGGCAAAACGGCAATAGAGGACAGCCTGGTTAAAGGGTAGGAGGGAAAAATGAAGGAAGAATCCATAAAGGCATATTCGAGGCGGGTATCGCAGGCGAACCGGAGCGAGCTGATTGTCATTATGTATGATATTATCCTGGAGGATATCCAGGATGCCAGGGAACTGTTGGCATCCGGTGATCCGGAGGGCTTCCAGAAAAGCCTTGCTCATGCAGTCCGGTTTGTCAGTGAGCTGATGGTAGCATTGGATGTCAATTATCCGGTATCCAAACATCTGATGCGGCTCTACATTTATGTGAACCGCTGTCTGAACCATGCCAGAATACAGCGGAAGGATACAGAGTTAGATGCAGCGGAGCAGGTTCTGCATGGCTTATATACAGCATTTGAGGGCGTGGCGCAGCAGGATCATTCCCTTCCGGTCATGGAGCATACGCAAAAGTTATATGCCGGACTGACCTACGGGCGAGGGGTGTTAAATGAGACGCTGGTGTCACCAGATGAAGAAAATAGAGGCTTTAAGGCATAAAATGGCCTTGGCGGGTAATAAAATGTAACAGTTCAGCCTGGTGCTTTGCCAGTTCTGGACTGTTACTTTAACATTGTGCAGGGAGGTATGAAAATGAAATATGGCAGAAGACTTTTAGCATTTGTATTGGCAGTTATGCTGACAGCCGCCCTGGCAGGGTGTGCCAAAGAAGGTGAAAAGCCGGGGACGGGGGGAAAGAAGCAGGCGGAATTTGATGCATTTTTAGAGGAACAGTTCCGGGAAAACGTGCAGTCGGATTCGATTTCTCTGCACTATACGCTGGCACATCCGGAAAACTATGGGATTACAGATATGGAGCCAACCTTGGGAGAATACAGCGAGGAAAGCTTTCAGAGCAACTTAGAGGATGCAAAGGAAACCTTAGAGGAGCTGCATAACTTTGACTATGAAGAGTTAAGCGAGGAACAGCAGCTTAGCTATGATATTATGGAGCATTCCCTGACTACCACGATAGAGGGAGAACCGTATTTCCTCTATGATGAGGTATTTAGCCCGACGACCGGGCTGCAGGCACAGCTTCCTGTTCTTTTGGTGGAATATAAGCTTTACTCAGCAAAGGATGTAGAGGATTATCTGGATATTCTGCCCTGTGTGAAGGACTATTTTGAGGATATTTTAGAGGTAGAGCGGCAGCGTTCGGTGGCGGGGCTGTTTCTTTCGGATCGGGCAGTAGACGATATCATCAGCCAATGCGAGGATTTTATTAAAAGCCCTGAGGAAAATTTTATGATTACAACGTTTGCCGGACGCCTTACCGGGCTTTCGGATATCAATGAGGATGAGCGTCTGGCCTTTGAATATGAAAACAAGCGTCTGGTAAAGGAATATGTGATTCCGGCTTACCAGGAAATCATTTCTGTTTTAAAGGAGCTGAAGGGAACCGGCACGAATGAAAAAGGGCTGTGTGAGTTTCCGGAGGGCAAGGCCTATTATGAATGGCTGGTAAAAAACAATACCGGATCCGACTGGAGCATCAGCAAGATGAAAACCGAACTGGAAAAGACTGTCCAGGAGGGAATCGCCCGGATTCAACTGGCTTATACGGCAGATCCGGCTTCCTTGGAGCAGGCTGCCTCCCCGGAATGGCCGAAAACCGAACCGGAGGAGATTTTATCGTATCTGAAAGAAGCAATAGCGGCAGACTATCCGCCGATAGAGGATACGGATTATTCCGTGAAATACGTCGATCCTTCGATGCAGGAGCATTTGAGTCCGGCATTCTTCCTTACCCCGGCTCTGGATGATTGGGGAAATCTTTCGATCTATATCAATGAAAGCGAGAAAAACGGGAACCTGGATACCTTGTTTACAACATTGGGGCATGAGGGCTTCCCAGGACATCTTTATGAAACGGTACGTTTCAACCAAACCAATCCGGCGCCGATTCGCCAGCTTCTTTCCTTCGGCGGTTATTCGGAGGGCTGGGCAACCTATGCCGAATATAGCACCTATGAGTATGCCGGGCTGTCGGAAAGCCTGACGGATCTGTTAAAATACAATACAATGACGGTATTGGCGATTTGCGGCCGGATTGATATCGGAATCAATTATGACGGCTGGAGCCTGGAGGATACCTACGAATATCTGGCAGGCTATGGCCTGGCGGGGACGATAGAGGATGCGGACGGAGTATATTGGTCAAGTGTGGAGGAACCGGCCAACACCCTGGATTATATCATCGGCTACCTGGAATTTGCCGGGCTGCGCAGTGAGGCAGAAAAAGCCTGGGAAAAGGAGCATGCAGGCGAGGAGTTTGACGCTGTGGCCTATCATGGGAGGCTGTTGGATTTAGGGCCTGCGCCGTTTGAGGTGCTGCGGAAATGGATGGGGAAATAAAGGAAGGATAACTACAGCGGATGAAGGTAAAAAACAATTATATAGGCAGATTGATTTCTACCTTACGCAAACAGCAGGGATTAAGCATAGAAGCATTATGCAAGGGATTGTGCAGAAAAGGGAAATTAAGCAAAATAGAGCGAGGCGAGCTGATACCGGATAAAATGCTGTTAGATGCTATTTTAGAGCGGCTGGGAACGTCTATGGAGTATTATGGAGTGCTTTATAGTGACAGCGAATATAAAAGTTATCAGGCCAGAAATGAAATCCGGAGGCTTTTATGGGAGGGGAATCAAAGGGAAGCAGCGCAAAGGGCAAAGGAGCTGGAAGCAATGGTTGGGAAACCGGCGTCTACGCTTTGGCGGCAGTTTTTTTGCCAGACAGCTATTTATCTGAAACTGATAAAGGGCATTCCAGCCGGAAGTCTGGAAAAGGAGGTGCTTGCAGCGATTTATCTGACTCTGCCGGATTTCCCTGAGGCCTTAAAGAACTTCAAGAAACTGCGTTATCAGAATATGGAGCTTTCCCTTTTGGCGCTTTATGGAGAGGTTCTTTGGGAGAAGGGGCGATCCGAGGAAAGTCTGTGTCTGCTGGAGCATTTGGTTCGTTATGCGGAAACCAGGCTTTCCGATCCCTATGAAAGAGTAAAGGTATATCCGGGGCTGATGCTGCTTCTGGCGAAAAAAAGATTAGAAAAAGGGAAGCATATCAAGAGCCTTTATCAAGAAACCTTGCAGCTATTGCAAAAAGAGCATAGCCTGATCGGATTAAAGGAATGGCTGCTTTTAAAAAGGGAAGCAGCCGGAAAGGGTCTGGATTTCTTTGGAAGAGTAGAACACGAGGTACTGGATCTGCTTTTCAAATGGTCGAAAAAAGGGAAAAATGTGCCGGATATGATGTTCTTCCCGGAGAGCTTTCAGGGCCGTGGAACACTTTTAAGCTATCACTTCTTTTCTCTGCGGAAGAGCCGGGGATATCGGCAGGAGGAATTTGTGAATTTAAAAAAAGCGGCTTCTACGATATCCCGAATGGAGCAGGGGCATCATGTACCACGTCAGAAAACTTATCAGTTTTTGATGGAGCAGTTCGATTCGGAAGAGGAACGCTATGAGCCGTTTTTAAGAACAGAGGATCTGTATCTGCTCCAGCTTAGAAGACAACTGGCCTTTGCTCTGGAAAGCAAACAGTTTGAGGAGGCAGAGATGCTTTTAGAACGGCTTGAGAACAGGCTGGACAAAGAAGAAATCATCAATCGGCAGGCGATTCTTTTTTATCATACTGTTTTAAACCGGCGCTTTAAAAGAAAGGAAAAAGAGGAGCTGCTGGCGGATTTGGAAGAAGCGCTTTATATGACGATGCCAAAAGGGTATGCGGTAGAAAAATGGCCGTTGGGCCAGATGGAAAATACGATTTGGAATCAGATAGCGATTGTTAAGGCGACGACTAGGGAAAGAGCGGAAGCGATTACGATCTTAAAAAGTTTGCTTCAAAGCTATGAGAATAACCCGGTGGCAAAAGAGAATAATATGGATGCTTATATGCTTTCTTTATGTAATCTGGCGAATTATCTTGGAGATGAGGGGCAGCATGAAGAAGCAATCCGATATACGGAAGAGGAAACAAAATATGCTGTTTCTTTTGGGAAGGCTTATCGCTTGGCGAGATCTCTTTATGACAGAGCGTGGAGCAGAGAAATCTTGCAAGAAGAAAAAAATGCCTGCCTGGAAGAACTACGGCAAGCATTTTGTCTGGCGGTTTTGATAAATTTTCAATATGGACGAAAGCATATTGAAAAACATTGCCAGGAATGTTATCAAATTTCGTTAGAAGAATGGATCAAAGAATAAAATATCTTTATTTTTGTTCATCATCTTCACCCCAATCAGACTGCGGATCAGTTTCCGGCTCTGGAGGCTGCACTTCCCCTTCGGCTGGCGGAACTGGCGGCAGCGGTGGTGTCGGTGGAGTAAGCGGCGGAATGAGTACCATACAAAGCAGCAGCAAAGTAGTAAGTGTTTTCGTGATTGATTTTTTTCATGGGTAGTACCTCCTGTTTTAGTATTTTATATGGCGTTTGAAGCGCTTTTAATAGGTATTTTATGCCTATCACAGAAGAATATACCATATTGGGGAAATTTTTCCATAGCAAAACCGAGGACATTTGTCCTCGGTTTTGCTATGGTATTTTGGAAAGAGAAGTGTTATACTGTTGCAAAAGCTTTGGAAAGAAAAGCTGCTTTGCGAAAAAACGAGAAAATACAGCAGGAGGAAACATATGGGAAAGCCTTTTGTGAAACTATTTTGGACACCAAATGCGTATTATTGCTTTGATGTGAACCATAATGAAATGTTGCAGATAGAACGGGAGAGTTTTTACTACTTACAGAATAGCTTAGCCGGAAAAAGTGGAACAAGCAAAGAACCTGAAGAAGTACAGCAACTAAAAGAGGCAGGCTATCTGGCGGAAGAAAGCGTAGTAAAAGAGATCAAACACCCGATCACAGATTATTTAGAAGATTATTTAGGCAGGAGGATGCTAAAGTTAACCTTACAGGTGACGCAGGACTGTAACTTCCGTTGTAAATATTGTATTTATTCGGAAGAACGTAATGATAAACAGAGAACTCACTCAAAAAAACATATGAACTGGGTGACAGCGAAGAAGGCGGTGGATTTCCTTTGGGAGCATTCTATTGACAGCAGCAGTGTAGATATTGGCTTTTATGGCGGGGAACCACTTTTGGAACTGGAATTGATCCGGCAAGTAGTGGAATATAGCGAAAAGCTATTTGCCGGGAAAAAATTAACCTTTAGTATGACAACGAACGGAACACTTTTAACAGAAGAAATGATACCATACTTGAAAGAGCATGGGATTAAATTGATGATCAGTTTAGATGGGCCGAAGGAAATCAACGATCAGAACCGGGTTTTCCAGGGCGGCGGAGGAACTTTTGACGCGGTGATGGGAAAACTAAAAATGGTGCGTCGTGTAGATTCGGAATACGCCCACGAGCTTCAAATCAGTATGGTTATGAATCCGGAAAACGATTTTGACTGTATCAATGAAGTTTACATAAAAGAAGAACAATTAGAAGAATTGTTTGTCTCTGCGGCAATCGTTGATATGGAATACGATGATAAGCAGGCGGGAAGCTCAGAAGAATATACGTGGAAGTATCAATATCAGCGTTTTTTGGCCTTGCTTTCCTATATGGGGCGGATAGATAAAAAGAAGATATCTCCTATTATGGTGGCTCCTGTGATTGCAGATATGGAGCGCCGTTTGGAAACAGCGCAGGGCTCCAGGTTATATGCGGTTGATGCGCCGAGCGGACCTTGTATTCCGGGGCAACTGCGGTTATTTTGTACGGTAGATGGAACGCTACTTCCCTGTGAGAGAGTGAGCGAAACGTCAAAGACATGTTATATTGGTTCCTTAGAAAAGGGCCTCGATTTGGAAAGGGTATCAGAGTTTCTGAATGTAAGCAGGATCACAGCAGAAGATTGTAAACAATGCTGGAGCTTTCGTTATTGTACCCTTTGTGGAAAAAAGGCCGATGGAGGAAATGGACGCTTAGAGGCAGAAAGAAAGAGAAAATTCTGCTCGGAGGTTCATAGCTATGCGGCAAGTAAAATGATGCTTTCCCTGCTTTTTCAGGAGATCCCGGTGTATTATGGAAAACAGGCAGCAGTGATAGAAGGTGGCGAAGGATGAAAAAGAAGGCGATATTGTACCCTTTCTGCGAGGAGGTATTACCAGCAGTCCGGGTTTTTGATGGGCTTCAGGATTGCTATGAAATTTCCGGCCTGGTTGCCCCATCCGGATTTGGCTGTGTAGGCATGGATGCAGGTTATAGCTGTAATCATCCGGAGATTGGACGGGAGGTTTTGGGAGAATTACCGTCCGAAGAGGACTGGGATACGTTGTTATTGTTTGAGCCGAGGCAGCAAACAGAGGAGCTTTATTTGGAGAAGTATTTAGAGGAAGCCGTTTCCCGCAGGAAGGAAGTCGTGTTTTTATGCACAGAGGAAAATGGTATTCCGGAGAAAATAAAAAAAACTGTTGTAGCCTGTCCGAAGCAAGTAAGGGTAAAAGCCTGTCTGTCTTTACCAGAGGAAGAAGGATGGCAACCGCAGGTGCATGAACCGGAAATCCCGGTAGTTTTGGTAGGCGGCTTATTGCAGGAAGCGGATTGTGGGGCAGTTTTTACAGCGTTAGCCGAACGTTTTCATAGAGATGGAAAACGGGTAGCAGCATTTTCAGGACACCCGGTAGGAGGCCTGTTTGGTTTTTATAGTTTGGAGCATATTTGGAGAAACAGCGAACTTACGGAGGATGACAAGGTAAGGAAAATAAATCTTTATATCAACGGGATGGCAGAAAAAAGCGGGGCAGAGATAATTCTGTTAGAGGCGCCAACCGCGCTGATGAAATATGACGATAAGGCCTTAAACGGATTTGGGATACAAAGCTATATGCTTTGCCAGGCAGCGCCGCCGGATTATCTGATTGGCTGTGTCCCATTTGACTTGGCTGACGCCAGGATGGTATCGGCATTAAGCGAAGATTTTAGCTGTAGATTTGGTTGTGGACTTTGCGCGGTACATGTAAGTAATATCCTCTTAGATTTTGCAGACTCCCAGCAAAAACAAAAAATAGAAACGCTTCGTGCCAATATGAAGTTTGTACGGGAGAAGATAGAGAAGGAAAAGGAAAGCTCGGAGATTCCAATGTTTGATGTGATTGGCGAAGGAATAGAGGGATTGTATGAAAGGATAAATGGCTATGCTTGAAAAGACAGTAGAAGAACAGAAAAAAATAAGGAATCGACTCATGAAATTGCTACAGGAGAAACAGTTGATTTCCTGCCGGGATATAAAACAGCATCTGAATGTACCACTGACAGGAAGCCCGTTTTTCCTTACAGATGTAGGGATGGTATATTTATTATTTGAAATAGAGAAAGCATTTGAGGTTCGGATATTGGAGGAGGAGCTGTTAGAATATGGCTTTTCTACAATAGATCAAATTACAGGGCTTTTGTGTAAGAAACTGTGTTAGGGATTACTATGGTAAAATAAGGGAAAATGTAAGAGGAATGTTTTTAGACACGATTGTAACCCATTTAATGAAGCATCAGGTGGAATAGGAGGATTCTATTATGACGAAATTGAAGAAGAAAAGTAATAAGCTGTTGTCAGTACAGGCGTATGATTGTATTTGTATCAACCGCGCTGGTTGTTCTTGCAATAGATGCTCATGTACGGATGGTGCAAGTGCCATGAGTAGCGCTGATAGTAGCTATGCTTCCTCAACTAATGCATATTATAGTGCAAATAATATGTATCACTAATTATGATTTGCTTTTTGCGGGTTTCTTTGTATAATTTATTGTAACCTAAAGAAAAGCAAAGGGAATACTATAGATTAGTTGTACGATAGTTCATTTTTGCATTTTCCTTTATTTAGCTAGTCCCGGAATTCGAAATGATTTCCGGGACTGGTTTACTTAAATAATAAAGTTTTTATATACCTTAGCATTGTAGTGTGATAAAATAATAAAAATACGACTGTTTTGCTACAACTTTTTGAAGAAAAGGGGGATACCATATGTTTCCAAGAAATGTTTATCAGAAGGCGCTGTTCCGTCAGCCTATCCGTTTCCTGATTTTATTGTTTTTGCTGGCGGCTGCCTGCTTTGCGTTTACCTCCCATGCGGCAGAGGCTTTATTGGTCGCACAGGAGACTGCAATAATGGAGGAATATTATAAACCAGTCGGAAGTCTATCAGGGGGTGCGGATTTGCAGGCAGGACAGGAAATTGTTGCAACATGCCCGTATGTAGAAGTGGAAGATATCCGCCGTTATGGCAGGGGGATTTTGATGGATATAGAAAACCCGGATGTGGATGGGGAATATCCTGTATTTTTCCTTTCCAGCCACATTGGGGAGGTAGTGTTTGTTGGGCGTTTCCTGAAAGGTGAATTTGTTACCCCAGTGGAAGGGATGCCTCATATCGGGGATGGAGGTTACTATAACCTAAGGTTTGAAGTACGCTCCGTCGAATCGGGTTATCAGGATTATATGGAGGAAGGAGAAGAGGTTTTTGTCCGCTCTCTGCCAGGACTACGAGAGTTACCGGATTTCGCATCCCCTTATTACCCGTCTGAGCAGAATGAGGACTTCCTGAAAGAGTATGGAAACCTGGAGGAAGGTGTTGATTACCTGATACGTGTTTTTTATTATCACTATAATGAAATAAATGGGCATGCGGTGGCCAGGGAGGGGAAGCCGGGAAAAAACTTTGTGTTGGATTCTTTAATCCCAGGGGAAGAAACGGGATTTTTTTATAAAATGACAGGGGAGAGCATAGATTACAGCACTCCTGAACTGTCTGTACTTCCGGATTATATGGAATATCTTTCCCGCAACCGGCACGCGATGTCCGTTATCGGGACAAAAGATATGGAACGGATGCCGAAATTTCAAGAAAGTTCTCAGGAACTTTATCTGGTGGAAGGGCGGATGTTAAACAGAGAGGATGACCTGGAAGGGAAGCAGACATGCGTCGTACATGAGGAATTTGCAAAACTAAGGGGGCTGCAGGTGGGGGATGTCTTACGGCTGAGCCTGGATGAGATCTATCGAAATGGAGATTACCTGACGACGACGTATATTGATTTACCCTATGTGGGTTGGGAAAATTGGGGGGCATGGCGGGATTGTGGAACCGAAGAATTGGAACTGGAGATAGTCGGCCTATATAACCAATACATGTCTTACAACAGCTCTTATGCTTCGATCTCAGGAACTATTCTGTACGTCCCGGATTCTATCCTTCCAGAAGGCTATGCCCGGAATATCCTGGCAGGAGGTGGTACAGGCTGCTATAGCTTTATCCTGAAAAAGCCGGAAGAACAGGTAAAATTTCTGGAGGAATATGGAAGTCGGCTGGAACAGGCTGGATATACGGCTGTTTTTCTGGAAAACAATGTGGAGAATTTTTCCGGGACAGCAGATACCCTTAGACGTTCTACTGTATTTGGAACGGCAATGTTTGGAGCGGTTCTTGCTATAGCGGTATTGGTAGCCATCAGCTTATATCTGATCCAGAGGAGGAAGGAATATGCGGTGTCACGTGCGTTGGGCGTTCCGGCAGGAAGGACAATTCTAGGAATAACCTTTTCTTTTGGATGGATAGCGGTGCCAGGAGTGATAGCCGGAAGTTGTCTTGGCTGGTGGCAGATGCTCCGCCAGGCAGAGGAGGTGCTTGCTCCGTTGCTAGGGGAGGCCATATCAGAAGGAGTCATGCAGCAGGTGGAAACAAGAGCTATTTTGCCAGGCAGGTGGCTTGCTTTGGTCATTTTGGCCATTCTTTTGGTGCTTTTCTTATTCTTGTTCGTTGGGAGTAGCTTCCTGACGAGGAAACCGGTACTCTCTTTGCTACAGGGTTCCGCTGGGAGGACGGGGGCAAAGGAAGGAAAAGAGACAACAGGCAGTATAAAACCAGGGACGAGGGACGGAGAAAAGGAAAGAGAACAGCCTTCGTCTGGACAGAAGCAACAGGGAGAACTGGGACAGATGGCAGTTAGCGGACAGAGAGGAATCCATCAAAAAAGAAGTCGGGGCAGCCGTATCGCTGCCAGGCTGTGTTACGCCGGGAAGCATGCCCTGCGGGCAAGGATAGGACTTATTTTGCCACTTATCCTGGGAACCGGGCTTGCGCTGCTCTTTGGTTGGATGTCGAGAACCGTAGATTCTTACGCAGACGAGGTGGAACGGCTGTATAATACAACGGTAATCAAGGCGGAAATCCGCCCGACTTCTTCGCTTGTTATGGTGGATGGGCAGGATGGGCAAAATGAGGAAGGGATTATCCGTCCTGCTCTGGCCGAAGCCGTAGAACGAAGCGGTCTAGTACAGAAAACCTATCGCGAGGAAGTTGCTGGGGCAGATATGATATATGTAGAAGATTCTGAAACAGGTGATACTAGGGAGATAGAAGACATTAGGCTTCTGGGACTTTATGATTGGGAAATCTTTACAAAGGAAAAGGACGGAAGTCATATGGAGTTCTCCTTTGTTCCTGGTTACGATGGGGAATTCTTTTTACGGGAACGGCCAGAGGAAAGCACAGATACCTATGAGGTTGTTCTTAGTGCAGATATGATAGAAGGACTAGGACTAAAGCTAGGGGATAGCATCATGCTGGAAAACAAGATTGGAAAAAAGAAGGATGCCATTACATGTACGATAGTTGGTTCCTACCAATATATAATAGATATTTCCGGGCAAGGAAAGGGAAACGTGATTCTGCATGCAGATACCTTACATGCGTTGGCAGGGAAGGGCTGCTATTGCCGTACGGTACAGTTTACCTTTGAGCCGACAAAAAACAGGGAATTGCTGGAACGGGAAGAAGAATTGAAAGAAATTATCTCCAAAGACAAGGATGGTTCTTTTTTACGTCTCTTTATCTGGGATGAGGAGCTGCAAAAGGTGGTGGAACCAATGGAACGAACACTTTCCCTCTTTGCTCTCCTTTATCCGATAGCGGCGGTTGTGAGTGCTGCCCTGGGATTGGGATTCCAGTTTTTGCTGCTTTTGCAGAGACGGAAGGAGGCGGCAACGATGCGGATGTTGGGAAATCCAATACATTCCATTGGGACTCTGATGGGTATGGAGCAGCTTGTCATTTGCGTGTTGGGAGTGGCAATCGGGGCGCTTTTGGGGTGGCTATCCTACAGTGGCCTGGCCAGGGAAATTCTGGTGGCCGAAGGGCTATACGGGATAGGGAGCCTGGTTGGTATTTTAATTGGGGCTATGGTGGTAGCAGGGCGAAATCCATTGACACTGTTACAGGAGAAGGAGTAAACAGTAATGGGGTAAGCCGGAACGGAGCTAGCCTCGAAGTGAAGAGACGGAACTAAGCCCATCCCTGATGGGCTCAAACAGCATCGGAATGGAAGTATCCCTGGGAGAAATTTTTGACACGTTTCTTTGTGGCGAAAATTTTCTCCCCTGTCAAGGGGTACTGAAATGTAGATGCGGAACTCAAAATAGGAGGTTACAATATGGCAGAGTTAAAATTAGAGGAAGTGTATTATCAGTATCAGAAAACAGGCCAGCAGGTGTTAAAGGGTGTTTCCTGCAGTTTTGAAAGCGGTCAGCTTTGCGCGGTGGTCGGTCCGTCCGGGAGTGGGAAAACGACGCTACTTTCCTTAATGGCAGGGCTGGATCGGCCTACGGTCGGGGATGTAGAGGTAGACGGGGAGCGGTTGCGGGATATGGATTTGGATGACTACCGGAGAGAGCGTATTTCTATGATTTTCCAGTCGTTCCAGCTCTTTCCGCTGCTGACCGTAGCAGAAAATGTCTGCTATCCGATGGAATTAAATGGAGTAAAAAAGAAAGAGGCGTTGCCAAGAGCAATTGAGCTGTTAGAGCTGATGGGGATTACAAAGGAGAAGCACAAACGGTTCCCTTCCCAGCTTTCCGGCGGGGAGCAGCAACGGGTGGCGATTGCCCGTGCGCTTTCCTCTGGAGCGCAGATCCTGTTGGCAGATGAGCCGACCGGGAACCTGGATGAACAGAACACCGGGCATATTTTCCGGATTTTACAGAACTTGGCGCATGAGCAGAGATATTGTGTTGTGATTGTAACACATGACCTACAGGTAGCGGAAATGGCGGATCGGGTATTCCGGATGCGGGACGGGGTTCTGGTAGAGGAAGTAGCGTGATGAAGGAGGCTGGCAGAAGGCTATGGAAGGAGGGGGCGGCGTATGTGCGGATGCTGCTGTATTGTTTGCGCCTGTCCTGGAGGGCGTCCAGGACTTATACGCTGCTTCGCCTTCTGTATGAACTGCTCCCGCCGTTTTTAGGGTTGGCAAGCTCGTTTCTTTTAAAATATCTGCTGGATATCCTGTCCGGGGCTTCCGGGGGCTCGGACAGGACGCTGTTTTTTCTTTTGGTGGGAGCGGTGTTTGCCGTGCGGCTGTTTCAAAACCCTTTGGACAAGTCTTCACAATATGTCCAGATGATGCACGAGGAACTGCTCCGGGAGGAGCTTTCGGTTCAGCTGATGGATTGCGCCTCCAGGGTGGATTTGGAGTATTTTGATAATACTGGGTATTATGATAAGCTGCGTGCGGCGGCCAGAGATTCCTACTCGATTACCCAGACGCTCTGGAATGTCATGTCCTTTCTGGGAGCAGCCATCTCTTTTGCTGCCGTGTTTTCCGTGCTTTGGGCAAGGCAGCCGCTTTACGCACTTTTACTGGTTCCGGCAGCCGTCCCCTATGGGATAGCTTCTACGAAGTATACGAAATCCTTGTATGAGCTTAGTATGGAGCAGCTCAATATGGAGCGCAGAAAGTCTTATGTCCAGGGGATTACGATGGAACGGCAATATGCCCAGGATATCCGCCTGTTTGGGACTGGGGAGCTGTTGAAAGGGAAATATCAGGCTCTCTGGCGTGAGGTGTTTGAAAAACGGAAAAAAATGGTTCGTGGGAAAACGATACTGGCAGTATTTCTTTCCTGTCTGCCAGAGGTGGTGCTGGCAGGGATCGGCCTGGATATCGGCCTGCGGATTTTCCGGGGAGAGGCGACCGTCGGGGATTATTCGTTGTATACCGGGATGACAGCACAATTCCTTTCTGCTTTTTTTATGATGGTCTATTCCTTTACCAATATTTATGATAACCGCCTGCGGATTACGAACCTGGAAGATGTGCTGGGATTTTATGGGAGGATGGAGGATAAGGGGAAGCAGGAACTCAAACAGGTGGAGAGCATCTGCCTGGAGCATGTCAGCTTTTCCTATCCTGGCACTTCCAGAAAGGCATTGGAGGATGTCAGCATTACTCTGAAAAAAGGACAGAAAACAGTGCTGGTTGGTATCAATGGTTCTGGGAAATCGACGTTGATTAAGCTGTTGCTGCGGATGTACGATCCGGACGAGGGAGTCATCCGGATCAACGGGATTGATATAAAGGAGTATAGCTTAAAAAGCCTGCGGGGTAATTTCAGCGTTTATTTCCAGGAGATGGGGAACTACGCAATGTCCCTTCTGGAAAATATCACAATCGGAGATTCGGAAAAACCGGAAGAGTTGGAACAGCCAGAGACATTAGGAAAGCCAAAAGAGCAGGAGCAGCCAGGAGAACAGGCGAGGAGTGCCGGAAGTCCACTTCAGGCGTTAGAAAAAAGCTGCGGGCAGGATATTTTAAAAAAAGCGCCAAAGGGCTTAGCGACCAGCCTGACCCGGATGTTCGACCAGGAGGGGATGGAGTTGTCCGGCGGCCAGAACCAGAAGCTTGCCCTGGCTAGATGTCTCTACCGCCGCCATACTGCCCTGATTTTGGATGAGCCATCCTCGAATTTAGATCCGAAGGCAGAGCATGATATTTTCGAGCAGTTAAAAAAGGAAACCGAAGGAAAGCTGACGATTTTTACGTCTCACCGTCTTTCCAATGTTACGTTAGCCGACCGGATTATCGTGTTAGAACAGGGAATGGTAGTGGAGGAAGGGACGCAGGAGGAGCTGCTGAAACAGGATGGGGCATATGCCCGCCTTTACCGCTACCAGAGTGAAAAATTCCAGGCCAACCAGAACCAGGAGAAGGGGAGCAGGAAAAGTCAGGAAATGGAGTAAGAGGGAACGAGCATGATATCAGAACGGATACAGGTTGCTATACTAGATGATGGAGTAGATGCCTCCAAGCTTTCTTCTTCCTGTAAGGTGATTCAGGATTGGATCGTAGAGGCAAATGGGAGGGTACGTCCGAGAAGGACGGAGGATTTTTACCTTGCATTTCATGGGACAAGGTGTGCTGCTATCATCGAAGCATATGCCAGGAACGTGGAGTTTATCAGCCTTTGTATTTTCGATACGGCTATGCTGAGGACAGAGGGAGGAAAGCTGATAGCGGCATTAGAATGGTGCCTGGAGCAGAAAGTCCCGGTAATCCATATGAGTGTCGGGACACAGCTGCTGGCAGATTATGAGGCGCTGCGTCGGGTGACTGCCCGACTAGTGAAAGAAAACCAGATGATCATTGCAGCGGGAAGTAATTCCGGAGCTTTTACTATGCCTGCTTGCCTGAACGGCGTGTTAGGAGTGGCGGCAGAAAAGGAATTGACAGGAAATGCGTACCGCTTTCATTTTTTTGGAAACGGGCTTTCGATAGGGGCGTCTGCTTCGCATTTGCTTTCCATCGGGGAAAGTACGGTTCAGACTTCCAGGGCGAATAGTTATGCGGCTCCGACCGTGACGGCGGCAGTATGCCGTATTTTAAAGGAAGAAGGAACGGAAAAAAGAGGAAACTGTGTAGGAATGTTTCAAAAGCTTTTACCAGGAGAAGCCTATCATGCACTGCATCCGGATTTTGTGGAGGACGCGTTGGTTTTGAATCTGTCTGGCAAGGAACTTTGCAGGGAACAGTTCTTTTTTTCCTTCCGTGAGGTAGTGTTTTGCTTGGAAGACAGCCTTTTTCAAAAGAACCTGGAGGGGAGGAATTGTCTGGTTATCCTTCCGGGGGAGGATTACTGCCAAAAGGAACGTGTCCTAGCGTTTGTAGAGCAGCATCCCGAAGCCTTTGATGGGATTTTGTATGGGGGAAGGGAGAAAAAAAGGCTGGAAGGGTTAAGGGAGAAAATGCTGGTTTGGCAGGAAGACGATTGCGGGATAGCGGGCTGGAAGAGAAGCAGGAGGAAACGGAGGGAGGAAGGGATTCCTTATGTGCTGATTCAGACAGAGCGTCAGGAAGGAGTGCAGCTTGCCTGTGATCTGCAAAGGCGGTTCCAGGAGATGGAGTATCAATGTATCGCAGCTTCTAATTGGGAATATGCGTATCTTTATGGGCTGGAATATATTCCGCCAGGGGCAGAGCCGGAGCAGGTGAAGGAGTACTTGGAAGAGGTATTTGTACCGGATTTGGTGATTTTGCTGGATCGGCAGGGAGAGGACTGGGGATTGGGGGAAGATGAGGTTTATAAGGTGAGAGAAGAGGAGTTTGCAGAGAAAGAATTGTATGAAAAAATAGTGGGTTATTTTTCTTGAGTTTTTGACCGGGTTTTACAAAAATGACAGACTGCTCCCGGTTGTCACGCTAACGATCTTTTGGGGTGCAGAAAAATGGGATGGTCCATTGACATTAAAGGAAATGTATTCAGTGGAGGACGAAGCAATTTTACAGTATACAGCGGGTTATAAGGTCAATCTGATTGCACCGGAGCAGATGTCAGAGGAGGAAATCGGGCGTTTTCACTCCAGCTTGAAGGAGGTTTTGCTTTACATTAAATATTCCAAAGACAAACAGGAACTTAGAAGGATCATGCAGGAGGATCCGGATTTTCATAGTCTGGACAGACAGGCAGCAGAGGTGATCAATGTCACCACCAATTCCAGGTTAAAGTATCCGGAGGGAAAGGAAAGAGTGGATATGTGTTTGGTGATTGAAGAGATGATAGCAGATAGCGAGGCAAGAGGAGAGGCGCCATAGAGTGCCTCTCCTTTCCCCACTGGTTAATTAAGCGCCTTCTCCAAAGCTTCTACAACAATTTCCAGAGCCTTGATGCGGGCATATTTTTTATCTACGGATTCCAGGATGTGCCATGGTGCGTAGGTCGTGCTGGTCTTTTGCAGCATTTCATCAATCGCAGCCTCATAGACGTCCCATTTTTCACGGTTCCGCCAGTCCTCATCCGTCAGCTTCCATCGTTTAGAAGGGGTATTCTGCCGGTCGGTAAAGCGCTCTAGCTGGGTATCCTTATCGATCTGTACCCAGAATTTTAACACGACGGCGCCCCAGTTGTGCAGCTCCTGCTCAAATTCGTTCATTTCATAATAAGCCCTCTGCCAGTCGTTTTCCGAACAAAAGCCCTCCAGACGCTCTACCATGACACGGCCATACCAGCTTCGGTCAAAAATGGCGATATGTCCGTCCTTTGGAAGCTTTGTCCAGAAACGCCAGAGATAATGGCGTGCCTTTTCGTAAGGCTCTGGACTGGCGATTGGATGCACCTCGAAGCCGCGGGGATCGAGCGCTCCGGTCAGACGCTTGATGTTTCCGCCCTTTCCGGCAGCATCCCAGCCCTCGTAGACGATAACGACAGGCACTCGTTTCCGGTAGAGGCGGTTGTGCAGCATCCCAAGCTTTTCCTGGAGTTGCTTGAGCTGTGTCTTATATTCCTCTTCGGTCAGTGTTTTGTCAGGCAGTGATACCTCGGCCAGCTTCGGCATTTTGATAAGAGGAAACGCATTTTGCAGCAGCGGTACGGCCAGGCTTTCGTTGTGCAGGGCAGTATCAATGCCTGTGCAGAGAAACTCCATTACTTGCAGCTCGGCCAGCTTTTTCGATTTGGCGTCGATGATATACCAAGGTGCGCTGGAGGCATTGGTATCGTCTAAGTATTTGTCAAAAACTTCCAGGCAGCGGTCATAATGATGATTTTGCCATTCGTCCCCCTTGCTCACTCTCCAGGCGGTATCCTTGGCATCCTTTAAGCCGTCGATGCGGGCTGCCTGCTCCTTTTTGCTGATATGAAAGAAAAACTTTAACACCAGATAACCATTATCCGTTAGCTGACGTTCAAAACGGCGGATGCTGTCAATGCGCTGCACATATTGGTCATTGTCCAGCGTTCCGTCCAGACGCTCCTTTGTCACCTCTTCCATCCAGCCGGAATCCAGGAATGTAAACTTCCCGGCCTCTGGGATTTTCTCGAAATAGCGTGCCAGGAATGGCTTCCGGCGTTCCTCCTCGGTCGGAGTAGACATGGAGAATACCTTGAAGAAACGGGGATCGATACGGCGGATGATCTGGCCGATGGTGCTGCCCTTTCCGGCGGCGCCCCAGCCTTCAATTAAAACAAGAACAGGAAGCTTTTTTTCTTTTAAAAGCATCTGCTGTGCTTCCAGCTTTTCCTGAGCGGCCTTTAAGCGGGTCTTTACCTCTTCCTTTTCCGGGCGCTGTGGTTTTACCCAATTTTTTAACATAGTGTTCACCTCGAAGCATATATTTCCGTTAAGACAGCCGGCGCTAGTACGGCTGTCTGTTAGATATTCTTATTGTAGCATTTTTCTTCTGAAAAATCCAGAATTTCCTAATGGTTTTTGCATATTATTTTCGGCGCATCAGTCCTATTCCAAGCAAGGCAACGATGGCTTCCGTCAGGGGCAGGGTCAGCCAGACGCCATTTAAGTCGGCCAAAGCCGATAAGAGGAATGCCAACGGGATAACAAGCAGCAGTCCGCGGAGCAGGGAAATAATCTGAGCGGGCAGCGCCTTCATCGTGGATATAAAAAAGGTGGTCAACAGGATGTTAAAGCCAGTGAAAGGAATAGAAGTAAAATACAGCTTCAATCCCAGTACGGCGATTTCCTGGAGTGTTGCATTTTGCTCGCTGTTGAATACGCGGGTAATCGGATCGGCAAAAAGAAAGATTCCGGCATAAAGAACAGCAGAGACGAGGAGGGTCGTAGTGATAGCATAACGGAAAATCTGCCGTAAGGCGTTGGGACGTCCTGTTTTTTGCGATTGCAGTTCTGGCTGTTCGGATGTCATATTCTGTTCAGATGCCATAGTCTGACCGTATGCCTGACTGGCTAGAGGCTGCATTCCCTGGGCGATTCCAGTATAGATGGAATTGACGACGAGAGAGAGGTTGGCGATGACCCCATAGGCAGCTACTCCAAGGTTTCCTTGCAGGGACAGGATAAGAAAATTAAATACAATCATGACGACCCCGGAAGCAACCTCGGAAATCAGGGAGGGAAAGCCTAAAGAAATCGTTTGTCTTGCCAGGGAAAGCCGGGAGGACAGAGCCTGAGCGGACGTAGCCTGAACAAAAAAATGTTTGAGCTTCAGGGCAGCGCTGTTCTTTTTTGAAAACCAGTGAAAGGACAAAATTGCCATGCTGACAAGAGGCGCAAAGCCGGTGGCCAGGACTGCTCCCAAAATCCCCAGGTGAAACGGAAAAATGAAAATATAATCCAGCACGATGTTAGACAGGCTTCCAAACAGCATACCAAGCATAGGCAGCCGCGGGTTGCCGTCGTTGCGTACAAAGCAAATTAGGACTTCGTTGAGCAGGAAGGCCGGGGAAAAGAGTAAAATTACCTGAAGATAGGTTTTTGTCATAGAAAAAATCTCCTCGTTAGCTCCAAGCAGAGCAGTAATGCCTTCCGAACAAAAGATACCAAGTAGGACAAACAGAGCTGCAAATAGTACCAGCATATGCAGAGTATGAAGGAAAACAAGCTTTGCTTCGTGAGTATGAGAGGAGCCTTGCCCCTGTAAAACGGAGTAACGCGTAGCGCCGCCCATTCCCAGCATAAGTCCGCTGCCGTGAATAAAGCTATAGACTGGGATAGCAAGATTCAGCGCAGCCAGTCCGTTTGCGCCCAGCCCCTTAGAAATAAAAAAGGTATCGGCCAGGATATAGCAGGATAGCCCGACCATCCCGAGGACGTTTAACATGGCGTAACGAAAAAAGCTTTTGCAGAGAGAGGACGATGTCTGTGTCATAACGGAATACCTCCTGAATTTTTATAGAATAAAAAAAGCCAGCCCTTTCTATCTTCCAAAGAACCGTAAAGGATTCTTTTCGACCTAACGATAGAAAGCCTGACGTCCGCTTCTTACCCGGTGGCAAGGAGCGCTGGAGCTAGTATAGCATAGAAAAAACGGAAATGCAAGGAAAAATTCTTACTTGCATGTACCAGATGGATACGATATACTGTTGACAGAAAAGGACATCATGGCAGCTTCTGATTTTAAATGTGTCAGGACATAGGAAAGTAAGATGTCATACAAGTTGAGGAGAATAGTTGTTATAACAGGAGGAACAGAACATGGTAGAAGAGATAGAAATGTTAAAGGGGATTTTAAACAGTTATCCATATCCGATTGTGTTTGTAGATAACAATTATGTGATTCGGTATATGAATCAAAACGCCAAATATCATTATTACGAGGAACGGGGCTATCAGGATTTGATTGGGAAAAGCTTGTTTGACTGTCATCAGGATGAGAAATCTATTGAGCGAATCAAGCTGGTCTATGAGGGAATAAAACAGAACGGCAAAGAGGTCTTTTTGAAGGTGACGCCCAGGAACCAGAGAGTGTATATTCAGGGAGTGAAGGATTCCAAAGGAAACTGGATTGGTTTTTTCGAGAGGTTTGAGTTGAATTTGCAGAAATAATGGAAATGGGGAGGCTGTCAGTATGAGTAAGCGTTTTAACACCGCTGGTCTGTGTAGACCTGCAAGGCATTATATGGTAGATATGAGCCGTCGGTTGGCAGAAGTCCGGGAAATGATAGAAAATGGGGACTATTTTGCGATCAACCGGGCGCGTCAGTATGGAAAAACGACCTTGCTTCATTTATTGAAGGAAAATCTGTCCGACAGCTATGCGGTTTTTTCGATTAGTTTTGAAGGAATCGAGCGTGAGGTTTATTCTGGGGTAGCCTCCTTTTGCCGAAGGTTTTGCAGGCTTCTTTACAATGTGTTTCGTTATGGCACAATAGAAGGGCTTTCGGATAGTTGCAGGAGAAGCTTAGAGCAGGCAAAGGAAAGAGAGATGGATTTGGCCGATTTATCGGATTTGATTTCTGATTTGTGCAGCCAGGCAGGCAGACCGGTTGTGCTGATGATTGACGAAGTAGATCAGGCCAGCAATTATGAGATTTTTTTGACCTTTCTGGGGATGCTCCGCAGCAAATATTTAAGTCGGGAGGAGATTCCGACGTTCCAGTCTGTGATATTAGCAGGGGTGTATGATATTAAAAATCTGAAACTGAAAATGCGTCCGGAGGCGGAGCATCAATATAATAGTCCGTGGAATGTTGCTGTAGAATTTTTGGTGGATATGAGCTTTTCTGTAGAGGATATTGCCGGAATGTTGACGGAATATGAACAGGATTACCATACGGGGATGGATGTGTGGGAGATTTCTGGGCTTCTTTATGAATATACTTCCGGGTATCCGTTTTTTGTTTCCAGGCTCTGTCAGTTGATGGACGAACTTCCATCAAAAAAATATATTTGGACAAAGGATGGGGTATTGGAGGCGGTAAAGCAATTAGTGTCAGAATCCAATACATTGTTTGATGATATGGTAAAGAAACTGGATGATTTTCCGGAGTTAAAGAAGATGCTTTATCGTATTTTATTTCAGGGACAGAGGATTCCATATAGCGTTGACCAACATTTTATTGAGATTGGGCAGATGTTCGGATTGGCAAAAAACGTCAATGAGACAGTAGTAATAACCAATCGGATTTTTGAGATGCGGCTTTATAACCTGTTTCTATCTGAAGAGATTGTAAACAGCAGAATTTATGCTGCTGCTGATTTAGAGAAAAACCGCTTTATTCAGAATGGTCATTTAAACATGGAACTGGTGCTAGAGCGGTTTGTGGAAGCCTTTACGGATATTTATTCCGATGCCAAGGAGGATTTTTTAGAGGAAAATGGGCGACGCTTTTTCTTACTCTATCTAAAGCCGATTATCAATGGAGTCGGCAATTATTATATTGAAGCCAGAACCCGTGATCAGCGACGGACAGACGTGATCGTAGACTACCGAGGGGAGCAATATGTCTGTGAATTAAAAATCTGGCGCGGAGAAGAAAACCGACGCGGGGAGCAGCAGCTACTAGGTTATTTGGACGACTATCATCTGACAACAGGTTATTTAATAAGCTTTTGTTTTAACCAGAAGAAACAGGTTGGGGTAAAAAGGCAGCAGCTAGGCGGCCGAACAATTATAGAAGCCATTGTATAAAAATGCTTTCCGTACAGGAGAAAAGGAGGTTTTTTATGGGATTAGCCTACGCCATGATAGCTGTTACCATAGCAGGTGCAGCAGTGATAGGAATTCTTTTACTAAAAGCTGCCTGGAAGCTTTGGCGAGAAAGGCAGAAAAAGCTGCTGCCCGCTCTACTTCTTATTCCCGCCGGAGTTTGTCTTGTGGTGGCAGGCTATTTAGCGCTGTTTGTGTGGAAGGAACCGCCATGGAGCTTCCGTTTTTAGGAAAAAAGAAATAAAAAGTAGTTGCAAGAAACAAAAAAATGTGGTATGGTGACAGTAGTCCGTGGATAGATACAAAAAGGCAATACGCGAAAGGAGAGATGTTATATGAAAAATCAAAAACAGGTGAAAGAAAAAACAAAACAATGACGGTGTGTTCCGTCCGTAACCTTTCGTGAAGTGTATGGCAAAGCAAATCAGAAGCAGTTATTTGTGAGGCACGCTCAGGAGAGCGTGTTTTTTTCGCGCAAAAAACGGAATTTGTCATACCGGGGAGAAATCCCTGATTGCCGGCATTAGCCGAGAAAACGGTATGTTGTTTGGAGAACTCATACCAGAAAGTGAGAATGTGTGAAACAGATAAATATAAAACAGACAATGATGAAACAGACAAATGAAAAAAAGACAAATGAAAAACAGATGAGTAAGAAGAAATATGACAACCAAGGTCAGAAAAAGCAGCCAGAGAATATGGTGCAGGCAAGAATTATTGAGGTACAAAAGGACTGGTTTTCGGTGGGATATGAATGGAATGGCAGTTATCAGAAAAAACCAGCTCGTCTGAAGGCCTCTGTATTTTACCGCAGTCAGAAGGAGGATGGCGCAGAACTTTATCCGGCGATAGGAGACGACGTCCGGGTATGGCGTAACGAACAGGGAGAGGACAGGATTGAGGAGGTGCTGCCAAGGCGTTCCTGGCTATCGCGTTCGAATCCGGCAACCTCCGGTCAGACCGAACAGGGCATTGCCGCCAATTTTGACGTTATCCTGCTGATACAATCTCTGAACCAGAATCTGAATCCCAGACGGATGGAGCGTTATCTGACGGTTGCCTGGAACAGCGGCGCAACGCCTGTGATCGTTTTGACAAAAGCGGATTTAGTAGAAGAGGAAGAAGAACTAGAGAGCCGCGTCAGCCAAATAGAGGAGGTTGCCGTAGGAGTGTCCGTATTGGCAGTCAGCGCCTTGACCGGAGAAGGAATGGAGAAGGTAAAAGCTCTGTTAGAGCCGGGAAAGACCTTTCTTTTGGTAGGCTCTTCTGGTATCGGGAAATCTACGCTAGTCAATGCCCTGGCAGGGGAAGAACTGATGACGACGTCTGAAATCCGAGAGGAGGATGGAAGAGGACGGCATACGACAACGCACCGTCAGATGATCGTCTTGCCAAATGGAGCGTGTCTCATTGATACGCCGGGAATGCGGGAACTGGGAATCTGGAATGCGGAGGACGGTGTGGAGGGCGCCTTTTCAGATGTGGAGGAACTGGCAGGTCAGTGCCGGTTCCGTGACTGCCGCCACGAGCGGGAACCAGGCTGTGCCGTAAAGAAGGCGATACGAGAAGGAAGGCTGCCTGCAGAACGTTTTAAATCGTGGCAGAAGCTTCAGCGGGAGGCCGCCCATCAGGCAAAAAAGCTGGCACGAAGGGAAGCGAGCCGTCGGAAGTGATTTTGCTTGTGAAAAAAAATGGCCTGTGGTAAAATGTTGACACAGAAAGGTATTGTGTCAGCTTCTGATTCCGGGTGTGCTAGAAGCGCATGCGCCAAGGCGCATAAAATTATATTTGGCAATAGTAAAGTAATGTAGTGAGTTATCAGGAAAGGATGTGGATAGGATGACACTTCAGCAACAGGCAGTAAAGGTAATAGAGCATTTACCAGATGAGAAAATACTCCAGGTAATTCAATTTGCGAAATTTCTGTCAGCAGACTCTGGTTTTCAGGTTTCTTCTAAACATGAGGAGAACAGTGATGATAGCTATATCAGAAAACCCGGAGTGCTAAAACGGAGGATAACAATGGCAGAGAATTTTGATGAAACCCCAGAATGTATGAAGGAGTATATGTGATGTATTTATTGGATACCTGTGCTTTTTTGTGGTTTTTAGATGATAATCCAAGTCTGTCAAAAAGAGCAAGAGACATTATTGGAAGAAGCAATGATATGTATTTGAGTGTTGCATCTTTATGGGAGATCGCGATAAAAAAAGCGATTCATAAGCTCGATTTGGACGAAAGCATTGTGGAGTTGGAAATGATTTGTAATCAGTATGGAATTGTGATTTTACCAATAAAAATTCCATATTTAGAGCGAATCGGACAGCTCCCGATGATTCATGGAGATCCCTTTGATCGATTAATTATTGCTACTGCATTAGAGGAAGGGCTTTCTTTAATTACACATGACAGTAATATCAGAAGGTATGAGATAGATTTGATTTGGTAGAGCTGGGCTTGTTGACTTTTTGTGCAAATAAGGACACATATTCCCGCAAAAAATGTCCTGTACCTTCCGGGAAACCTGTGATACAATGGGAGGTAGCAATGAAACTGTTCGGAAAAAAATAAATCTTATACAAGGAGGAACAGGATATGTTTTTTGTGGAGCATTTAAAAACCGAGTACACAGCCCATCTGCTGGGGACGGACTGTGCAAGGCCGCGCTTTTTCTGGCAGCTTGGCTCGGATATCCGCGGCTGTAAGCAGAGTGCCTATCAGATCCGGGTGGACAGGCTGGACGCTTTCGGAAATCCGGCAGAGGCTGTCTGGGACAGCGGACGGGTAGAGGCAGCGGATGGAATCGGAATTCCGTATGAGGGAAAGGCGCTGGTGCCGGAGACAGAGTATCGGTTTACGGTGACGGCCTGGAATGAGACAGGTGAGCAGGCAGAGGCTTCTTCCTGCTTTGAGACAGGCTTGATGGATGAAAAGGGGGAAACAGCCTGGGAGGGCGCCGTCTGGATCGGCGGTGCAAAGGAGGATATGACCTGGTTTCCGCACTATTTGTCCGTGTTTAAGGCATCCTATGAGCTGCAGATTCCAGAGGGTAGCACAAAGGCAGGCTTTGTCTTTGGGGCAAATGACAGCCGTCTGCAGAACCGTTATCTGAATTTGTATGATATAGAATGCGGCAAGGATGAGAGTTACATTTATGTAGAGACAGATCTGTCTGGCTTATATGCCACTGGAGCAGACCGTGCCGATACAAGTGAGACGGATACGGCTGCTGCAGGCCGGGCGGCCGGAAAAGCGATGCTTCATGTTTACCGGGTAGGGTATCATCCGGAGGATCGGGCGGACGTACCATTAAAGTCTATGAAGATTGACGCATTGACCAGGGAAAACTGCCATGAGACACATACGTATCATGTATGGGCCGAATATGGGATTTTTGATTTCTTCCTGGATGGCACAGAGGAGGAAAACAAACTAAATAAAATCGACCCAAATGATCCAAGGCCGCCGAGATTCCGTAGTGCGGGTGTAAATTTAAACCCGGTCGGCGTAGGCAACAACTTTATCAGCTTCCCGCTGGTCTGCGATCTTGGGGTTAAGCTTCCGGCTGGTCAGAAAGCGGCGCTTTCCCATGTAACGGTGCGGAATTTCCGAAAGCCATGCACGGCGTTGTACGAGGAAACAGAAGCGGCAGTGATGCGTGACGGCGGTGCGGAAGGGTATTTTGCAGTAAAGGATACGTCTAAAAACGGCGTGCCGATGCTGCGCACCGAGTTTGAAGCAGAAAAGGAAGTACAAAAGGCCAGGCTGTATATTACGGCCAGAGGTGTCTATGAGGCTTATTTAAACGGAGAACGGGTTGGCGACGACTGGTTTAACCCGGGATTGACCCAATACAATAAAACCCATATGTACCAGACCTACGATATAACCGGGCAGGTGAAGCAGGGGAGGAATGCGTTCGGCGTACTGTTAGGCGAAGGCTGGTGGAGCGGCTCGATTACGTTTACCGGCTCTAACTGGAACTTCTTTGGGGACAGAAGCTCTTTGCTGGCAAAGCTGGTGATTACCTATGCCGATGGCAGCAGCCAGACTGTCACGACCAGGCCGGAGAACTGGAAGCTGACGACGGACGGGCCGATTCGTTTCAGCGGTTTTTTCCAGGGCGAGGTATGCGATACGACAAAGGAAGCAGCGATAGAGGGCTGGACGGAGCCAGGCTTTGACGATAGCGCCTGGAAGCAGGCCGTAGAGGTAGCGCTAAGTCCGGACAACGCTTATATGGGGACAAAGGTTCGCCATACGCCGTTTGGGGACGACGTAGAAAAAATGGAATACGATGAGTGGAAGCTGATCGGGCAGATTGGCCCATGCGTCAAGACCAGTACGGTGCTGACGGCGCGTTCCGTTTCCGAGGTACGTCCGGGTGTATTTTTGTATGATATGGGGCAGAACCTGGCAGGCGTGCCAAGAATCCGTATTGCAGACGGAAAGCCGGGGCAGCGCGTGATGCTCAGGTTCGGAGAAATTACCTATCCGGATATGGAGGAATACAAGGGTCATGAGGGTATGCTGATGTTAGAAAATATCCGCGGCGCCTTGGCACAGGATCAGTTTATTCTAAAGGGCGGCGAGCAGGTGCTTGAACCAACCTTTACCTTCCATGGCTATCAGTATATCGAAATTACCGGAATCGAGGCGGCGCTTCCGCTAGAGGCCGTTGAGGGTGTGGCCATCAGCTCTGTACCGGAGCTGTCTGCAGCCTATCATTGTTCTAACGAAGAAGTCAATCAGCTTTGGAGCAATGTCACCTGGTCGCTGCGGGACAATTATATTTCGATTCCGACAGACTGTCCGCAGAGAAACGAACGGATGGGATGGTCGGGAGATTTGTCCGTATTTTCCAGGACGGCGGTTTACCTGGCAGACAGTGCTGGCTTTCTGCAAAGGCATATGATGGCGTTGCGGGATACCCAGGCAGAGAACGGACGTTTTGCCGATATTGCTCCGTTAGGCGGCGGCTTCGGCGGTGTGCTTTGGGGCAGCGTCGGGATCACTGTGCCGTGGGAAGCTTATCTGCAGTACCGGGATCTGGACATGCTAAAGGCGCAGTATCCGGCAATGAAGCAATATGTGGCTTATCTGGATACCCGGATGGATCCAAAGACCGGGATTTTGAATGAGGGGCCGTTAGGAGACTGGCTGGGGCCGGAATATTCCAACAATGAACCGGCCTTCCTCTGGAGCGTGTACCATGCCTACGATCTGCGGATTATGGCACAGACCGCACAGATACTGGGATATCCGGAGGATGAGGCTTATTATAGGAAGAAATATGAGGAACGGAAGAGCTTTTTCAATCAGACCTATGTCGATCCGGACACACACCGTACGACCTTTTCCAGTGAGGAGGCAATGCTTGGAAACCGGGTGGCTCCGATGATGGCTCCGGCCTCCAGCCCGAATCCGACGCAGCTTCCAAGCGGCCGTTATCGGATGGATACGCAGACCTCCTATGCTGTGCCGTTGGCTCTGGGGATTTTTGCCGATGAGTTAATCGAGGAAGCCGTACAGTATCTGACGGAAGCCTGCGCCCGTGAAAATATCGACAATGACGGTGTGACAAGGCCGCCGTATTCTCTGATGACTGGTTTTATCGGAACCGCATGGATTAGCCAGGCACTGTCTGCCTATGGCAAGGATGCGGAAAGCTACCGTCTGCTTCAGGCTGGGGAATATCCGTCCTGGATTTATTCCATCCGTCAGGGAGCGACAACGATTTGGGAACGGTTAAATTCCTACACCAAAGACAACGGATTTGGCGGCAACAACAGCATGAATTCCTTTAACCACTATTCCTTTGGGGCAGTTGCTTCCTGGATGTGTATGGATTCACTCGGAATCAAGAGAGAAGAGATGGCGCCGGGCTTTACTCACTTTACGATGTGTCCGACTCCGGACCCAGACGGGAAGATGACCTTTGCAGAGGGCTTTTGCGAAACGATCAGCGGTAGGATAGAAAGCCGTTGGGAAAGCTGCGAGGAAGGCTATCGTTACCGGATCGTGATTCCGGCAGGAACGGCCGCCAGTCTGCGCCTGCCGGCAGCGCCGGAGGCCGTGATTTTAGAGGGCGGCCAGCCGGCAGAAAAGGCAGAAGGCATCCGGGAAACCGGCAGTGAAAACGGACGCCGTTGCTTTGAAATCGGATCCGGCTGCTATGAATTTTTGGTGAAATTGCGTTAGGGAACTAAAAATAGTAACGCCCCGTGAAGGACTAGCTGGATTTGCAGACGCCGTGCTTGGCGGCTGCAAATTCAGCTCGGAAAAAGTCCTGAAAGGGGGCGTTACGGAACTAAGCCTAATAAATTAGGCTCAAAATAAAGGAGCGTGTAGCAGGTGAGATGGTCATGGAGGAAGGGAAGCATCCGGGTGCAGTGGCTGATTTCTTATCTGGTCTTACTGCTTCTTCCTTTTTTATTTGGGATTTTGATCTATGCGTTTTCGATAAATGAGATTCAGGAGAAGGTAGGCGAGGTCTGGTCGCAGTCGATGGAACGGACGGAAGCGGTGATGGAGGGAACCTTTGATACGATTGGCAAAATGGGAAATTCGATTTTAAACAGCGGCGGAGCCAGAGCGCTGTTTCATGAAAATCTGGAGAACAGCTATGATTTGAACCAGCGCGTCAACCTGAGCCAGCTAAAGGATGCCATTTCCAATGCTCTGATATCCAATGATATGATCGACGAATTGTATGTGTATTTTCCGCAGACAGGACATATTTTAAATAATGAAAGTGTCTTTTTTGCAGAGGATGAGGGAATGTTTCAATACTGGTTTCATAACAGTAAGAAGCAGCTTTTGGAGGAGCTTGGGGATTCTCTTTACCAGACCGTACACATTGTGCAACGGGGAAACAGCCGCCGTCTGGTGTTTACGACCTGTACGGCGCCAACCGCTTCTCTGGCAGAGCAGGAGGCTGTGATATTGGTCTATTTACATGCGCCCAAGCTAAGAGGACTGTTAGAGGCGGATGGGATTCAGACGGTGCTTTGGCAGGAGGGGAACTATCTGTCTTATGGGGAGGAGCTGGAAGAACTAGAGGAATGGCGGCAGGCATGGGAGGAGAATGCTTCCTTTCAGCAGAGCAGCTATAAAAAAGGCAGCTATTATATTCTGCGGCTTCCTATGCAGCGGTATCGGCTTTCTATTTTGCAGGTGATTCCAGGGAAGCAATATTTGAGTGACATACAGCATTTGCTTTGGATGCTGGCAGGATACGTGCTGGTTTGTCTGGTGGCAGGTGTTGTGCTGGCTCTGTATTTTTTAAAACGGAACTATGCTCCGGTGAAGGAGCTGCTGAGCCTGACGCGGAAGATGAACCGGCGGAGAGAGGGAGAGGCGGAGTTCGTGCAGATCCGCAAGCTGGTGGAAACGCTTTTAGAACGGTATTTTGAGGGACAGCAGGAGAGCATCGAGCAGATGAATACGAAAAAAAGCATTTGCTTTTACCGGCTGCTGCACGGAAAAAATAAATACAGCTCCATCAGTGAAGAGGATTGGCAGACGATTCAGGAAAATGTACCGGGCAGTAGGTATCTGCTCTATTCGATCAATTTGGAGCAGGTGAAGGGAGAGTGGGAGAGCAGCGAGAGTGAAATGATTCCAGAAGAGGTCAGGAAGCTTTTATATTTTGTAGTAGGGAATGTGGCAGAGGAGCTGCTGGCTGAAAGGTGGCATTTTTATGGGGCGGCCGTATTGGATTCGTATGTCTTTTTGTTAAATGGCGGGGAGCCGGAGGAGTATGAAGGCCTGCGGAGGCTGTCCGGCCAGATTGACCGTTTTTTGCAGCAGCATTATCAGGTCGTGATGTCGTTTTCCGTCAGCGGCGTCCATCAGGGGCGGGATGGGATTCAGACATGTTGGCAGGAAATCGAGGCGTTAAATCAATACCGGGATCAGGCCGGGGAAGCAGAGGCTGTTTTACTTTATCCGGAATGGGAAAAGGAAAGGAAGAAGGAACAGAGGGAGCAAAGGAGACAGCAGGAAGCAGAAGGGCAGGAGGATATTGAAAAAGGGAAAATAGAACAAGGAGACGGACTGCTTGCAGGAGAGAATCAAAAGGAAACAGAGGCTGCAAGAGCAGATGCAGAAGAAGAAACAGAGGCTGCAAGGGTAGCTGAAGAGGAAGAAAAAGGGGGGAAAGGAAAAAAGAAGGGAAGCCGTCAGAAGGCGGAAGACCAGAGGGAGCCAGCTCTCCAGAGGGCAGCCTGGCAGGGCGAGGCTGCAGAGACAAAAAATCTGGCCGATCAGGTGGCAGAGTATATCGAAGAGCATTATACGGATAAATTGCTGTCCGGCGGAATGCTGGCCGATCAGTTTGGACTGAGCCAATCCAACCTGACACAGAAATTTAAACGGAAAAAGGATATCGGCGTGATGGAGTACATTGATTATGTACGTCTGGAAAATGCCAAGAAGCTTTTAGAGGCGGGCTGTACGGTAAACGAGACGGCAGATAAGGTAGGCTATTACAATACCCGTCCGTTGATTCGGATCTTCCGGGATATTGAAGGCATTACCCCGGCGGAGTACCGTTCTATGATAGCCGGAAAGGGGGCAAAGGGCTGAATACGGATTTTTTACGTTTTCTTCTTTTTATAGGATAAGAGCGCTGGAAACATCATGTTTTCAGCGCTTTTTCAGCCAAACATAAAAAATCAAACATAGCAATTTTTCTGTTTGCATGGTACGCTGAATGTGTCAGCCGGGGAAGCTTGAGGCAGAAGCCTTTAAACGCAGAAGTCCAAAATAAAAACAAACGGTAACATCGGACAGGGATTTGGGCGGAAGGTCTGTGGCTGTGAAAAAAGCAGAATCCCCAGGACAAATAAGGAAAAGGAGAAAAAGGAGAGAGAAGAAATGAAAAAGACAAAATGGCTTGCACTGCTGCTTTGCCTGGCAATGGCATGTTCCCTGGTTGCCTGTGGTTCTAAAGAAAAGAACGACACTAAGACACCAGAAAACTCCAGCGGCAATGAAACAAACCAGGATAACCAGAACAGCGAAGAAGACAAAAAAGACGATGCCCAGGGCGAAGACAGCCAGGGAGATGATGCGCAGGGAGAAGGCTCCGACACAACTAACGGCGATACAGCAAGTGGCAATCTGCCGCTTTCCGAAACGGTAGAGGAGCTGTCGTTCTGGATTAGCCGGGATTATCAGTACTTAGATGATATCAATGATATGTCTGCCATTCAGGAATTAGAAAAAAGAACCAATGTTCATATCAACTGGAATATCGTCAGCTCCAATGAGGCAACAGAGAAATTTGGTTTGATGCTGGCTTCCGGCTCTATTCCAGATATGGTCAGAATGAATAATGTAACCTATCCAGGCGGTCTGGAAAAGAGTGTAGACGACGGCTTGTTCCTGGATGTTACGGATTTTGTCGCTCAGTATATGCCGGCCTATAAGGGATGGTTGGACAGCGATCCGGCCTTGGCAAAAGGAACCAAGACAGACTCCGGCCGTTTGGTTGGTATTTATACCTTAAATGGAGACAACGATGGCATGGGTAAGGAAATGGCCTGGGATGGTATTCTGGTACGGAAGGACTGGCTGGATAAGCTGGGGATGGAGGTGCCGGAGACTATCGACGAGTGGCATGAGGCTTTAAAGGGCTTTAAGGAACAGTTCGGCGCAGAAGCTCCGCTGATGATTGGCTCGGACGGTACGATGCTGTTTGGCGCTTTTATGACGGCCTATGGAATTCTGCCGGAGTTTTTCCAGGTAGACGGAAAGGTGAAGTTCGGCCCGGCAGAGCCAGGCTACAAGGATTACGTGCAGATGCTGCGGGATTGGTATGCAGAGGGCCTGATTGACCCGAACTTTATGACCAACGATGCAAAGGTTGCTGCTTCTAACGACTATATGGGTACTGGTAAGGCCGGTGCGGGCGCTTCCTTATGGGGATATGCGGCTGACCTGCTGAATACCGACTATCATTTTAACGACGATCCGGATTTCTATTTGATAGGTGCAAAAAATCCGGTGCTGAATAAGGGCGACAAGTCCTATTCCGGCTACAACGGAAGCGCGATTGGTTCTCCGATTATCATTTCGGCTTCCTCTAAGAACCCGGAGCTGGCCTGCCGTTGGTTAGATTATCTGTATACCGAGGAAGGTATGATTTTAAATCAGTACGGAATCGAAGGTGTCACCTATACCAAGGATGAGAACGGTTATCATTTTACCGATTGGATTTTAAAGGGTGATAATGAGATTGGAATCGTGGGATCAGATGCTTATCATTATCATATGTTAGGAACTGCTTCCTTTGGTTGGTATAACTGGGGTCGTTTCTTTGCTCTTCAGGAAGGAAATGACGAAGCGATGATGTGCAGCCAGCCGGTTTGGGATGGAGATTCCACCGAATGGGTGATTCCGTCACAGGTATCTATGACAGAGTTAGAAGGAAATGAATACAATTCTTTGTATACGGCGATTGGGACCCTGGTAGATGAGCAGACCGTTCGTTATATCATGGGATCGGAATCTATGGATACATGGGATGACTTTATGGCGAAGTTAGAAAGCTATGACCTGCAAAGATGTATTGATATCCAGCAGGCGGCACTGGATCGCTATAACGCAAGGTAAGCTTGCCGTGTAAAAAAGCCAGATAGTTTCATTGCATAGCTGTCAGGTCGTGGATACGACCTGGCAGCTGAATTTATTTATACCCTTGACACATCCTCTCATTCGTTTTATACTAAAGACAAAGAAAGAAAGGGCCATACAGAGCATAGCTGTAGGTACGGTGAAGGTCATGTTGATTTGATAGCGTTTGGCGAAAAACAGTAGGAGGGATTTATCTCTGGATTTTTGGAAAATCCGGAGAGGATACCTGCGTGCCAAGCTATCAAGGCAGCCAGCCTCATGTACAGGATAGGCAGATATGTTGTGCATGGCTTTTTTGCGTATAAATTTGGTTCTGCTTTGGAACTGTGCGCAGAATGGATAAGATCTGCTCCTACTGAATGATTGGAATGCAAAGAAGAATACAGCAGGGAGGGATCGTATGTTATTATTGCGTGCAAAAAATGTGCAGAAGCGATATGGAGATCGGATTGTATTAGAGGTGAAGGAACTGGCCGTATATAGCGGAAACCGGATCGGTGTGGTAGGAGCAAACGGAGCAGGAAAGAGTACGCTGTTCCAAATCCTGGCGGGCGAGCTGGAGCCGGAGGAGGGCGAGGTGCAGCGCTATGGAGGAATGGCGTACTGCCGTCAGTTTGAGGAGCAGGACGGGAGCCTGCTTCCGGATCAGATACCCTCTACTTTAAGCGGCGGAGAAGAAATGCGGCGGAAGCTGGCAGAAGTATTTGCCGAGGAACGGCATGTGCTGCTGCTTGACGAGCCGACGGCAAATCTGGATAGCGAGGGAATCGGGCGCTTACTCCAGCAGCTCGAGCAGGTAGAGACTTTTTTGTGCATCAGCCACGACCGGACTTTACTGACCAAGGTATGCACTCATATTTTAGAGGTAAAGGAAGGAAGGCTGCATTTATATCCGGGAAATTATCAGGATTATGAGCAGCAAAAGGCAGAGGAGCGGGAAAAGGCAGAACGGGATTATGAGGCATATATTGGAGAGAAGAACCGGCTTCAGGCGGTATACCGCCAAAAACGGGAGTCTGCAGAGCGAATGGTGAAAATTCCCAGGAATATGACGCCGCGGGAAGCCAGGCTGCGGGACTTTTTAACGAGAAGCGGGAGAAACAGCAGCGGAAAACAGAAGAATATGAACCGGGCGGCAGACAATGTCAAAAAACGGATCGAGCATATGGAGGTCAAGGAAAAGCCAAAACAGGAGGCGGTGATGTACCTGGCCTTTGAGCGAACCGATCCGCCGGAAAGTAAACGGGTGCTGGAACTAAAGGATTTGACCTTTGCCTATGGAGAGCGGGTGCTGTTTGAACAGACCGGCTTTTCTCTGACGAACCGGAAGAGGACGGCGCTGTTAGGAGAAAACGGAAGCGGAAAGACGACGCTGCTGCGCTTATTGGAAGAAGCCTATTTAAAAGAGAAGAACGGCGGCTTTTTACCAGAGAAGGAAAGAATGGAAGGAAAGGATTGCGGCAGGGCGGGCCGGGATACAGCGACAGCAGAAAAGCGTGAGTTTGCCCTGCGGTTTGTCCCTAAGGCCAGATTAGGGGTATTAAAGCAGGACTTTTCTCAAATCGATCCGGAAAAGACTGTTTTGGAAAATGCGCTCGCGGACAGTGTGCAGCTTCCGGCGGCAGTGAAATCCGTGCTGGCAGGATTGTTGTTCGGACCGGATACCTGGGGGAAAAGGGCGGCTGTTTTAAGCGGCGGAGAACGGATGAGACTGGCCTTTGCTATGCTTTTGGTTTCTCCGGCCAACGTGCTGTTTTTAGATGAGCCGACCAACTATCTGGATCTGCCGTCGATTGAAGCCCTGGAGCGGCAGTTAGCCGGATACGGGGGAGCCGTTTTGTTTGTATCCCACGACAGGGAATTTGTGCGCCATACGGCACAGGAGCTTTTGCTGATCGAGGAAAAACGGCTGGTAAAATTTCCCGGTACGCTGATAGAATATGAGGAGGAACAGGAACAAAGGGCAGCACGGCAAAGTCAGGAGGAGAGGCTCTGCCTGGAGCTACAGCAAGCCAAGCTTTCCGGGATGCTGGGGCATGCGCCTTCCCTGGAGGAAAAGGAACGGCTGGAGGCAGAGTTCTGGAAGGTGACAAAAAGATTGCAGGAGCTTGGTTGAAGCAATCTTTGGCAGAGGCAACTGAAAATAGTTAGATAAAACTAGAGATGATTATAAGTAACGAAAGATAATTAGAAATAATTAGAAAGAGTTAGAAATAGTTATAAACAATTAGGAATGACTAGGTTTAGAGATTTAGTGACCTATTTTTTAAAATCTTAAAATTTTATAAATTTTTATGAATCAAGATGGCGGTAGGAGAAACTTCTACCGTCATTTCGTTCTATAAAATCTTTTCTTATAGCCAGAAAACGGGCAGTTTGACTACTTTTTTAAAAACATAGTCAAATCCAGTTAGTATGCGGGTTTGAGGGGAATTTTCCTATTGCTATTTTTGAAGCTATGTGTTATAATTTCTGACGAAAGTTGGAAATTGGATGGAGGGAACCCAGCATGGGGGTGACAGGTGTTGTAGACGTACATACCCATACAATTCCTGGTATAGACGATGGAGCCAGGACGATAGAAGAGTCCTGTGAGCTGCTTTTGCAGGCATATTCCCAGGGGATTACTGCTGTAATCGCTACCCCTCATTATTCCAGACGGCATTCCAGCCGGGAGGGTGTGGAACGGCTCCGAAGTTTAGCAGACGAGGTACGTCAGGCGATTCACCGAATCGAACCAGGTATTCAGCTATATTTGGGACAGGAGCTGTTTTATCATGAGAGCTTGGTCGAAGCCTTAAAGGAAGGCAGGGCTCTTACCCTTTCTGACAGCGCCTATGTTTTAGTAGAATTTGAACCTTCTGTTGCCTATGAAGGCCTCTACCGCGGGATTCGCGCTTTGTTTTCAGCCGGATATAAGCCAATCGTGGCACATATAGAGCGATATCGGTGTCTGCGTCAGGAGGAGTGCCTGGTCATAGCGGACCGCGCATATGGCACAATAAAAAGCATAGAGCATTGTC
>CASCWU010000024.1 GCA_949155905.1 uncultured Lachnospiraceae bacterium | reverse complement strand
CACAGAACCATAGTTCTATAGAACCGCCGCCTTTTTTGCCATGCCGCAGCCGTCCGCCCAAGCCAAACGGCTGCAGACTATTTACTTTCTTAATCCCAGGCTCTCGATAAGCTTCCGGTAGGACTCCAGATCCTTTTTCTTTAAATACTCCAGCAGACGGCGTCTCTGTCCGACCATCTTTAGCAAGCCTCTTCTGGAATGATGATCCTTCTTGTTTACCTTCAGATGCTCGGTCAGCTCGGTAATCCGCTCGGTCAACAGCGCGATCTGTACCTCCGGTGAACCGGTATCCTCCGGTGTCCTGCCATACTTTGTAATGATTTCTGCTTTCTTTTCTTTGCTAATCATGTTAGCGTCTCCCTTCTTTAATTAAAACTTCTAAACGCTGCTGCCAGGCTCAGGTCGGGTTTCCGTGAACGGAGCAGCAGTTATATTCAGTTTATCATAGAGAAACTTATTTGTAAAGAAGCAGTTTGTTAAAATTTTCTTACAGCTCCTCCTTATCCGCTAACGCTGCCTGCTCGAGTTCGGTTTCGTCCTTGCCCTCCTCCAAAATCGAAAAGGCAATGTTCGTTCCGTGGTCGGCCACCCGCTCCAGGTTGGAAATCAAATCTGAGAAAATCATGCCGGATTCCGGTGTACATTCATTGTTCGTCAGTCGGCGGATATGATTTTTCTGGAATTGCCGTTCCATCTGATCCACCTGATCCTCCAAATCAAGGATTTCCTTTAAATGCTCTTCGGTCTTTTTGGAAAACATCTCCATCGAATAAGTCAAAAGCTTCTGCGTCAGTTCAAACATTTCTTTTAATTCCCGTTCGCCTTCCTCGCTAAAGCTGACATCATCCTCTACCATCGTTTTCGTAAAATCCGCCAGGTTTGCGGCATGGTCGCCAATCCGCTCGATATCGCTTACCACATGGAACAGGCCGGCTAATACCTTTCGGTCGCCTACCGGCAGTGAAAGCTGGTTCGCCCGTACCAGATATTTGGTGATCTCTTCATTGATATAGTTAATGGTATGCTCTACCCCATAGACCCGCTCTGACTTCTCCAAATCGCGTCCTAACAGCCCTTCCATCGACAAGGCCAGATTTTCAAAGGCAATCGTCCCCATACGGACGATTTCTCTTGTCGCCTGCGGAATCGCTGTCGTCGGGGAATAAACGGCATGCTCGCCTATGTATTTCAGATGCTGACGGTCTACCTTCTCATCCGTTCCCGGTACAAGCAGATAGGTCATCTTAACAATTAGGGCAGTAAACGGAAAAATGACCACTACCTGGAAAATTTTAAATAACGTATTGGCATTTGCCACATCTTTTGCCAGCTTGTCGTTGATGCCGTTGATTGCCTCGTTCGGCACTCCCTTCGTCAGAAGATTTAAAATGGCTAAAATCTGATCCATAAACAGCAGCAGCACTACCGCATTGACTACCGTACCGACTACGTTGACCACCAGATGAATTAAGGCAGCACGCTTTGCATCCTTCTTTCCGTTTAAGGATGCCAGCATCGCTGTCACGCAGGAACCGATGTTACAGCCCAAAATAATATACAGTGACAACGGCAGATTTACCATTCCCTGAGAAGTCAGAACCATCAGAATACCGACGGTTGCTGAAGAGCTTTGCAGCACGGCCGTCACCAAAATACCGACTAAAATTCCTGTAAACGGATTGTCTAAGGAAGAAAGCAGGTTTACCACAGCCGGCATTTCCTTTAAACCCTCCATGGCATCTGACATCGTTTCCATTCCAATCAGCAGCATACCAAAGCCTAATATGATTTCTCCGGTTTTACGGACAGATGTTTTGGAAAAAAACATGATCATACTGACGCCGACAATGGCAAAGACAGGAGCAAAGGCAGTCAGATTCAGGGCCAAAAGCTGTCCGGTCACCGTCGTACCGATATTCGCTCCTAAGATAATGCCGACCGCCTCTGACAAATTCATCAGCCCGGCATTGACAAAGCTAACAACTAATACGGTAGTAGCGCCAGAAGACTGAATAATCGCTGTCACCAACACACCGACCAGCAATCCGATTAGCTTATTCTTCGTACAGGCTGCCAAAATATTTCTCAGCTTAGCACCGGCCACCTTCTGCAAGCCGTCACTCATCATTTGCATTCCATACAAAAACAAACTCAGGCCCGCCATCAGGCCAAATATAATTTCCACACTCATTGTTTTTCCTCCCCCTGTAGCTGGCAAAAAAATTGCACCAATACTAGTGTAATATAGAATAAGGCGGCTTGCAAGTAGAATTTTCAACATTTTATAGTTTTTATGTCGAATTTATGGTATAATGCTGACATAGAAGAGCATGGTGTCAGCTTCTGATTCCAGGTATGCCAGAAGCGCATGTGCTAAAGCGTATACGCTAAGGCGTATAAAATAAAAGAAAGGAACCGATATTCTATGTTGACGATTCATTTGGACTCCAGACTGCCGCTTCCGCTTTATGAGCAGATTTACCTTCATATCCGAACAGCCATCCGTTCCGGCCTTCTGAATGAGCAGGAGCGCCTGCCTTCTACACGCGCTCTGGCCGCTCATCTTTCCGTCAGCCGGAATACCGTAGATATGGCCTACAGCCAGCTTCTATCCGAGGGCTATATTGAAGCGCGCCCAAAAAGCGGTTTTTACGTCTGTCCGATTTTAGAACTGGAGCCTGGCTGGGAAGAGCAAGCTCCCGGCGCAGCCACCGCTTCTCCTGCAGCGTTGCTGCCTCCGGCAGATCCACACGGACATTTCCAGAACCATTTTGCCATAAAAGCGCCCTGTCAGGAGGCTTCTTCTGCTCTGCGTTATGACTTTTCTCCCTTTGCCAGCAATACGGCAGGCTTCCCTTACCGGATCTGGCAGCGCCTGAGCGCCAGGGTGCTAAGCGAGCATGGAAACGAGCTGTTTTTATTGGGCGACCGTCAGGGAGAGCCAGAGCTGCGGATGGCTGTAGCCAAATATCTCTACGAGGCAAGAGGCGTTTCCTGTGATCCGTCCCATATCATCATTGGTGCCGGAGCAGATTATTTGCTGCAACTTTTAATCCAGCTTTTAGGCTTTCCTAAGCTGATAGCGATGGAAAACCCTTGCTATATACAGGCTGCCCGCATCCTGCGCGGCTTTGGCTGTCAACTCCTGCCCCTTCCTTTGGATGAAAACGGACTTTCCTATGAGGCACTGCGCTATAGCCCTGCCCGGATTGTTTATCTGACGCCTTCCCATCAGTATCCTTTGGGATTGGTTATGCCGGCCGGACGCAGACAGGAGCTGCTTCGCTGGGCGGCGGCTACTGGTGCTTATCTGATTGAAGATGACCATGGCAGTGAATTCCGCTACCGCGGCAGACCGATCCCTGCCCTAAAGGAAATGGATTCGAGCGATTCCGTTATCCACATCGGCACCTTTTCCCGTGCCATTGCCCCTGCTATCCGTGCCGGATATATGGTACTGCCGGATGCCCTTTTCCAGAACTATTGCCAGGGATTTTCTCACTATGCTTCTACTGTCTCCCGGATCGATCAGATGATTTTAACCCATTTTCTTGCGGAAGGCTATCTGGAACGGCATTTAAACAAAAGCAGAACCTTATATAAAGCCAGACACGATGCACTGCTGCAGGCTCTACGGATTTTTGGCCGGCAAATCACTGTCACAGGCGACCATGCCGGACTGCATCTGGCGGTTCAGTTTTTAGACCAGCCATCGGAACACACCATTATCGAAACAGCCAAACAGGCAGACATCCGTCTGTACGGCCTGTCTGCCCATTATCTGGAACCAGCGCCTGCTTATCCGCCGACGATTTTATTTGGGTTTGGGAATTTAGAAGAAACGGATATCCGGGAAGGGATACGAAGATTGTGGGAGGTTCTTTTGTGATTTTGTCTGACTATGTGATGCGATGAATTTTCAGCGCCTGCATTGCCTGCTCTGCCGACCATTCCATACTTTCCATTAAATTCCGGACAGAAAATAAAATTCCCCTTCACCATATATCATTTGATGCCCTGATAGAACATAAAGGAAATGAAAAAAGACTAAGCAAACAGTCTCCCGCCCACCTAGCCTTTTCTTTTTTTATTTGCTGCTTCCGGCAATCCTACTCCACCGACAAAATATAATAATAGATCGGCTGTCCTCCGAAATGCACCTCGACATCCAGTTCTGGATGGCATTCGGCTAATTTCTCTGCCAGAGCCTCCGCCTCTTCCTTTGCCACTTCCGCACCATAGTAAAGCGTAATCAGCTCGGAATCATCGTCTAATAAGCGTTCTACCAGTTCTAGCGTCACATCTGCTACCTTGGTGCCGACAGAAAGAATCGTTTTATCGCCTAAGCCCATGATATTCCCCTGCTTGATTTCCATTCCGTCAATGCTCGTATCGCGTACAGCATACGTCACCTGACCGGATTTCACATGGCGCATCTCCTCCGTCATCCGGGCTTCATTTTCCTCCGGCGTGCTGTCATAGACATAATTGATCACCGCCGTAATCCCCTGCGGTATCGTGGTGGACGGAATCACAATAATCTGCTTATCTTCGGTCAGAGACTTTGCCTGATCGGCCGCCATCAAAATATTTTTATTGTTTGGCAGAATAAAGATATGATCGGCATTGACCTTTTCAATCGCCTGCAGCATATCCTCCGTGCTTGGATTCATCGTCTGTCCGCCTTCGATGATATAATCTACGCCTCAGCCCTTCTCCTACGGATACAGAAATAAAGCCGTTTTCTTTCCGCGGCGCCTGTACGGCGGCTTCCTGTTCCTTTTTCTGCTCCTTTGCAGCTATTTTTTCCGCATTCTGGATCACACGTTCGTTGTGTTCCTCTCTCATATTGTCAATCTTCATGCTCGTCAGTGAGCCATACGTCAATGCTTTCTGGATGGCGAGACCAGGATCATTCGTATGTACATGAACCTTTACAATCTCGTCATCTGCTACGACTACAATAGAATCGCCAAGGCCTTCCAAATATGCCTTAAAGGCCTGCTCTTCGGCGGCCGGAAACTCCTTTTCCAAAAGGATGATAAACTCTGTACAGTAGCCAAATTTGATATCCGCTGTCGTTAAGTCTTCGGTAATTCCTGTCTTTGGCGTACCGGAAGCCTGACTGCCGGAAGCCTGACCCGTCCGAACCGACCCTGTCTGACCGGAAAGCGCACTTAAATCAACGTCCTTTCCAAGCAAAGCATCGTAGGCGCCCTTTAACACCTCCAACAAACCCTGTCCGCCGGAATCTACCACGCCTGCTTCCTTTAACACCGGAAGCAGCTCTGGAGTCTGCGCCAGCACCTGCTCCATATGAGAAATCACTTCGCCACAGAAAAAGGCCAGATCGTCTGTCTCGGCAAGCAGCTCGGCTGCTCTCTCGCTTCCGCCTCTCGCCACGGTAAGAATGGTTCCCTCCTTTGGCTTCATCACGGCCTTGTATGCCGTCTCTACCGCTCGGCCAAAGGCTGCGCACATTACCGGCACGGTAATTTCTTCATGCTCCTGGATTTCCTTGCAGAAGCCGCGGAAAAGCTGGGATAAAATAACGCCGGAATTCCCTCTCGCTCCACGCAGAGAACCGGATGAAATCGCCTTTGCCAGACTTTTTATGGTCGGCTCTCCGATTCCGTTTACCTCCTTGGCAGCGGACATAATCGTAAGCGTCATATTCGTTCCCGTATCACCGTCCGGCACTGGGAATACATTCAGTTCATTGATGATTTCCTTTTTGGCCTCAATTCTCGCAGCGCCTGCTAAAAACGCTTTTTTTAAGGCCGCCGCATCTATCGTCTTTATAACCACTGGTCTGTTCCTCCTTCTACCACTTAATCTACGATACGGACGCCTTCCACGTATACACGAATCTTTCCCACTGTCATTCCGACAAATTCCTCTACCTTGTACTTGACATTGCTGATTAGATTCTCTGCAACGGCGGAAATACTCACTCCATATGCAACGATGATATGAAGGCTGATATCAAGCAAATTATCCTCTCCTATGATGACATTCACCCCATGAGCGAGGTTATCCTTACGGAGCAGCTTTACAAACCCGTCCTTCATACTGACGGAAGCCATCCCTACGACTCCAAAACACTCTACGGCGGAGGAACCGGCATATTTTGCAATTACCTCCTGATCAATGGTGACATCACCTATTTGTGTGCCTCGCGGCATATTCATATATCCCTTCATGGTACTCTCCAATCCTGCACAGCTCTTCTGTGCATAAGCTTCTTTCCTTATCTATCTCATATTATAGCCGATTTTATACAAAAATGGAACCCTTTTTTTCTTCTTCTAAAAGGAATCCTCATAAACTCTGCTGCATATCTTACTAATAACTACGTATCTCCGGGAGGCAACCTTGAAACGGCTGGTTGGATTTATTTTATTTTGGATCGCAGTTGGTATGTTTATTATGTTCTGCCTTTCCAGAAGCATCCTCATTTTCGGCATTATCCTCCTTCTCCTGGGAATCGGTTACAACCTGTTTTGTTCGGGATAGCAGTTTTCCCATACGACAAAAAGGGAAATGGGCTCTGTCCCATTCCCCTTTTCAGGAAAACAGTGTTACAACTATGCTCTCTCTACTAAGCCTGAACGCAGGCAGGAAGTACAAACGTTCATCTTTCGTATAGCACCGTTCTGTTTTACGCGGACAGACTTTACGTTCGGCTTCCACATCTTGTTGCTTCTTCTATGGGAGTGGCTCACTGCGATACCGAAATGAACACCCTTTTCACAAATTGCACATTTTGCCATGACAGCACCTCCTTATCACAATGTCCGGGCGCTGCAAAGCAGTGCGTTGGACACAGCATTCTAAATAACTTTCTACACGCAACGCCTATTTTACCAGAAAGCGGGAACAAATGCAAGCAGAAATTTTTAAATTTTCTACTTCTGCTCCTTTTTTAATTCCTTGGCAATGTCCTCCTCTGTCATCTCTGCCTCGTTTTCCTTTCCCTGCTTTTTCCCCGGAGCAAACTTATTGACAAAGTCCGGCACCATATCTAGGAGCTTTGTTACGGTATCCTGGTTTTTGATATTGACCAGCTTTACGTTGCCGTCCTTGACTACCAGAACCGAGCTTGGCGTGATCTTGCCGGAAAGAGCGCCTACCCCGTTGTTTTTCTTGTCTGCCTCCTTACTGAAGGCTCCGGCTCCTGCCCCGAAGGTGACATCCACCAACGGAAGAATGATCGTACCATCCTCAAAATGAATCGCATCCCCAACTACCGTCTTGGTTGTGATAAACCCGTCCATTCCCTTAAATAAGGATTCCATCGTCGTTCCAAAATTATTTTCTGCCATCTTTCTAACTCCTTTCCCATTCGGAAATCTGTTTCCACAAACGTTTCACGTTTTTATCTGTTACTACTTTAATACAAATCCGGGCTAATGTAAATATCCGAATTCGCCCTTTTACACTTCCCTTTGCCAAAAGCACCTTTTCCTCCCAGTCCGGTTCTATGGTGATATGCTCTCCGCATAGCCCATAGACGACCGCCAGAATCCTCAAATGCTGCGCCAGCGTATAGGCATCTCCTGTCCCATAGTGGAGCCAAAGAGAATATTTTTTAGGCTTTAACGCAAGCAGCAGCCTTTTACACTCCTGCCAAAGCAGCGCCAGCGCCTTTTTGGTAGACTCCTGATGCAGCACCTTACGGATCTGCTCCCAGTTTCCCCATAATCCCTTTGCCTTCTCCCATAGACTGTTAAGCTTCTGCCGAAATCCCGTTATCTTTTCCCAAATTGCCACAAGACGTTCCCAAAGCTTCAAAAGCCATGTCCGAACAGCCGTAAAAAACCCCTTTATTGTCTGTACCAGCTTCTCCCACCAGGAAAGCCCGGAGGTGGAATTTTCCTCTTTTCCCTCATAAAACGCTTCCCCATCGGAAGCCTTCCCTTCTTTTTTAGAAGAGTTCGCTTTCTCAACGATAGTCTTAGTCTCCTCGACAACGCTTTTTTCAATTGTGCTTTTTTCCACAGCACTTTTTTCGATAACCGGCTTCTCCGTAATGGCTTCCGGCTTTTTCTCCCCTCCTGTCTGTGTTTTCTCTTTCCCGGCAGAAGCCTTCCGTCTGCCAAGTCCCTTCTTCCATGCCTCTATGGAACGCCCCAAAATTCGTATTTGCGTTTTCGGATGGTTTTCTTCTATTTGCAGTCGCACCTCTAAAACCGGGTACAGCCAACGTACCCAGCCGCCTCCTGCCAAGCTTTCCCGATACTCTGCCTCGAAACGGTAACGAACCGGCAAAAACAGCACCAGCAAAAGGAGCAGTACCAGCAAAGCAAACAGTACCAGCAGGAGGATTCCAGTCCATTTTAGAAACCCTACTATGACATACCACATGCTTAGCCATCCCCCCTGTCTGTCTCCTTTTTCGGATACAAAAACTCCCGCACCCGCAGCGCACCTGTCTGGCGCAGCGTATCCTCTAGGAGCAGCCGAACCAGCTCCTGCGCTCCTTCCCGGCTTGCCGCCAGGCCGACACAACAAAAACGTCTTGTTCCATAACCTGGCTGTAAAAATTCATTCAGCGAAATGATTTCTAAAAGGTTGTGCGGATTCTGGGCTAAAAACACCCCAAAGGCAGGAAACATCGCACCCTTTCCTTCCTCCAGATTCCTCCTGGTCTGCGCTAACCGCTTACCATCCCCCATTTTTTGATCCAAATATAAGGGTTCTCTCCACTCTATCATACATATTCCCCGATTATGGTATACAGTATACCGACACTGCCATTATATTCCGCCACATCCGAACAGCTCTCCAGGGCATTTTGCAGATAAGCAAGCACTTCCTGGCGTCCGTTAAAAAATACCGGAAGCAGACTTAACGTCTCTGCCATGACTGCTCTGCGTACCGTTCGGCTCTGTCCGGCAAAGGCTTCCATAAAATCCGCTATCAGCCGATCCGTCATCTCTGCCAGATATTCCTCTGTAACAGGCTCCTCCTCTGGCGGTACCGTCAAATCAGCAAATAAGCTGCCAGAACGCAACAGGCTGCACTGGCGCAGGCTGTCATAAAGAGGCCGGAGTATGCCATAGCGCATTCCCCCTTCTTTTCCCTCTATATACACACGAGCCTCCTCTACTGCCGCCTCCAGGCGTCCATTTTGCTCTGCTAACTCCTCTAAACGTCCCTCTAAGCCGTGCAGCGGCTCAGATATGGCATCCAGATAGTCCTCCTTGGACGAATACACACCTGCAAATGCCTCGCAGGTAGCACAGATGATCCGTTCGGCCTCCTGTTTTCCGGCAAAGCCCTGACGCTTTCCATTCTTTTCGGAGTTTGTTCTTTCACTAAGAGCCTCCTCGTAAGGCACGGTTAAAACCAGTACATACAAATCATTTAATACCTCTGTGATGATCGAATACGCATCCACCAGCTCCTCTATCCATGCACAAGCCGTCTCTAATTTCTTCCTGGCTGATTCAAACTCCGTCTGGTTCAGATGTTCAAAATCTAAGGCTGCCAGTCCGTCCACCGTCTCCTGCAGACTGTTATAATACTGTCCCATTCCTTCTGGGTGATAAAGCATGGCGCCCGTCCGTATCATATAATCATACAGCCTCAGAGAAGAAGCGTCTCCTCCTAAATAAGCCGACATACTGCCTCTGACCAAATCATAAAACCGCTGCTTGGTCATCCTGACCGGAAGCTGCCCTAAAACCTCTTTGATCTTTTCATTGATCGCGATATTGTCGTCCGATTCAAAAATATAGTGGTAGAGCCTTTGTGCCATTTCTGGCGCCTCCTCCAGCCGAATCAGCGGCGCCTTGCTGCTATCATACTTTGGTTCCAAACGGTTTAAAATATATTCGTAATTTCCAAGCATATCCGTATAAGCGGTCAAAACCTCCATCCGGCGGATGATCTCCTGACGCATTGCGTCGATTTCCTCTACCGAACGCTCTGTCACCTTCCCCGAAAAGCCAGCCAGAAGGTTCCGTTCTACCTCTGTACGCAGCCTGTCCACATAGCCGGAAAGCTCCTTCTCCGGAAGCTCCTCCGACAATATCTCATACGCCACCGTATATTTCATGGCAAAATCGAACAGGGCCACCTGGTAATATGATTCCGCCATTCTTCTGCCCAGCTCTGGAAGGTGAACGTCCAAATCCCTTCCCTTTCGGATTTCCTCTACGATTTTTCTGATTATACTGCTCATCCTGCCCCCTTGCTCCTTTCCTGGCTTCTCTCTATCCTGACATTTCTCCATCCCAAAAGAGTTCCCGCCCATCTTCTTTTTCTCACACAACATGTTCCTTCTGCAAGAAACGATTCTATCCAATGACCGTTTAACCGCTTCATAGCTGACCGGCCGGTGTATTCTTATCCGTATAATAAAGAAAGCAGCCGATCCACCAGCCACCCTCCCGGAGAACAACGAACCGCTATCTCCAACGCTTCCGGCAGAAAGGAAGCCGCTACCCGAATCAACCCCAGCACGGCCAAAAGCGCAAACACTCCCATTCCCAACGGAAGGAATCTCTCCCTCGTGCCTGCTCCCTCCCGCAAAAGCAGAAAAAGCAGGCTAACCATAGAGGCAAATAAAAACAGATAGCCCGGAAAAGCAAGCAATGCTCCACCGACATTCATACCGCCTTCTGCCCGGTATCTGCTGCCTTTCCAGAAAAAAATGGTTATAAACAGGATACCCGCTGCTACCTCCAGGCATAACACATAGAGAAAATTTCCTGCCAAAGCCGCACTGCGTCCAATCGAACCAGTCCCGCTTCTATCCGGATCTCCTGGCTCTCCTCCGCCTGCATACAAAAGCAGGGCGAACAGCAACAGCAGCCCCGCCAGCATCCCCAGTACCACCTGTAAATAAATCGCCTCTCTTCCCGGCGCTCCTAACAAATTCCCTCCCTGAATCGCTGCTGCGGGCGTTTCGTAACGAATTTCTAAAAATGCTCCCGCTTCCGCTTCTTTTTCGTATTGTGCCGCGGTTTTCTGATATTCCTCCACGCGAACCGACGGCAGCCCCTCCTGCTCTTCGTACAGCAAATAGCTTTGATAAAAACAATATTGCTTTAGCACTCCACCGGCAATCAGCTCTGCCAGAATCTTTTGCTCATCCTGTCCCTCCTGGTAATACAGGCTCAAAGGCTTCCGGCCTCCAACATACCTGCCTGTCTGCAGCCACTCTCCATAGCCCTCCTCTATCACCAGAACTGCAGCCACCTCTCCTTCTCTAAGCGCCCTGAGTCCTTCCTGCTCACTCGTCTCCCAAAGCGTCAGCACCGGCAGCTCCTTTAAATAGGCCAGACATCCCTCTGCTTCAAAAAAGCCCTCTGCTTCCTGATTGACTACTGCGAGGGGAATCCGGCTCTCTTCCTCTGCCGCCTCCGTCAGTCCGCCTAAAAGCATCGCATAAAACAACCCTGCCGCCCCTAAAAACACCCAGATCCACCTTTTAGAAAGCAGAAGCCGGAAGCACAAGGCCGCTACGATCCCGGTATCCTGTATCCATTGTCCGGCCTGCCTGATCCACTTCATCGTTTTCCTCCTGCCTGTTTCCCTGTTTTTACATCAAGCTACATCCACAAAGCGGCCAATATCCGGTTCGGCATCCACTCCGCTGCCGCGGCCATTGCTTCTGGAAGATAGGACAGCGGCAGGAGGCTTCCGCCGAACATCGCAAGCAGCAGCACCGACATCCCGGCAGCTAACAGGTATTCTCTACGCTCCCCGGCCAGACAGGCAGCTAACAGCATGACACATACGATTCCTATACAGAGCAAGGCAGAAGCGATGAGCTGTCCCGCCTTCACCTCTGTGCCAATCCCTTTTTTAAGAGCCACACCTGCCGCCGTCACCAAAAGAGCCGCCAGCCCACCCTCTACCAACAGCTTGCTGCCAAACCATCCGGCCAGTCCTCCGTTGGTGATTCGGATTCTCGCCAATACACCGTTTCGTTTTTCCTCTAACAGCACGATACCGCCCGGAATCGCCAGCAAAAAAGGAAGCAGTCCCAAAAGGGAAAAGCCATAATAAGCCAGAAGCGGAACGAACCGGCTATCCGTCTGCTCTTCGTAATGAAAAAAATCCTCTCGTCCTAAGGCAGCCAAAATCAGCTCCAGCGACACCTCTACATTGGCACGCTCTAGCTGCTCCTTGTCGGCTCCTGCCAGCTCCATCTGGCGATAAAGTGTCATGCAGCCGCCCTCCACTGCCGCCACATAACTGCCATACGCCTCAAAGACTTGCTGCAGCAAGACTGCCTTGGTCATATCCGCCAGAGAGAGCGTCACCACAAGAGGCACATGGTCGATGGCCACCATGCCGGAAATAAAGCCCTCCGGAATTACCAGCCATCCATCTAGCTGTCCTTTCGCAAACTGCCCCTGGATATCCTCCTGTGTCCCCTTTTTTATCTCCACATACGAGGAAAACGCATCGCTTTCCTCAAAATAGCGCAACAACAACTCCGTATAAGAGTCCTGCTCCTGATCTACGACCCCAAGCCGAAAAAGCGCAACCGTGGAAGGCGACTTATCCCGCCATGCGCCGCCCAAAGCTCCTGCCGCCACGCCCCACACCAGGAAGGCCAAGACAAGAAAAACAGCCAGAAGCCGTCCCATCCGGTGCAGCCATTGCCTCCATTCCTGTCTGATATAACACATAGCCTCTCCTTATTTTTTTACATGCTGATGTGTAAACAAATGATCCTGACAATATTCATAATTTCCTTCACATTTCGAGCAAAAACGGAATTCCAACGTCGGATCGTCTAGCTCTGTCCTGCCGCAGATAGCACATTTATGCCTTGTTACTCCCTTTGGTGGCTGAACAGCCTTCCGGTAAACGCTCCTTCTGTGATGCTCCTTCGGGGAAAGCTTTCGGTAATTCCTTGTGCTAAAAAAGAAAATCAAAAAATTAGCTACTGCCACTATGATCGCTATCGCCACATACCATCTTCCATGGATGAAATTGGCCAGTACGTCAAAGGCCAGCACCGCCCCGTAAATCATCCCCAGATGCTTTACCTTAATCGGCAGAATAAACATCAGCATCAGCTGGACGTCTGGATACAGCACGCAGAAGGCCAAAAACATGGACTGATTGATATAATCCAGACCAAAATAAAAGCCGGAAAGCGGGTCCTTTGTAATGGCATATAAAATCGCGCCTGCTATAATCTGCAAGACAATTCCCATCAGATAGTACAGGTTAAAGCGAAACGCTCCCCAGGCATTTTCGAGGTTGCTTCCGATCATCCAGTAAAAATACAGGCTAATCAGCAGGAAAAATATTCCCATCCCCTGCATGGAGCCAATTGGTTCTAAAATAAACGTCACCAGCCTCCAGATCTGCCCATGTAAAATCGCCTCAAAGTTAAGAGAGAGATACATCACATAAAAGGCCGGATTGATCAGGGCTAATACCGCGCTGACCGCATATAACACAATGATATACTTCATCAGGTTGTGGATGGCATACCGTCCGAATCTCCGTTCTAACCGGTTCATCCAGTTATTCATAAATCAGCCTCCGTTCTGCTCGTTGCAGCATTGTTGTCTTTTATTATAGGTTTTCTGGCGTAGCTTGTCAATGCAGGGAATTATTAAGAATTTCTAATCTTTCGCAAAAACCGTGCCAGCTCTGTCGATTCCTCTGGAAATTTCTTCTGTTTTCTGCTATACTTATCGCAAAGGACAAAACAAAAAGTCTTTTATAGAAGGGAGAATACTATGAATTTACCGGAAAATTCCAAGCATCTGCTTTCCTTTATCGGAAAGACACCGACCTCCTATCACAGCGTTCTGGCCGGAATCCGCGAACTGGAGGCGGCAGGCTTTGCCCCACTGACTCTTTCCAAGCCCTGGCAGCTTCAGGCAGGAGGCTCCTACTATATCTCTGTTTACGGCACCTCCTTGTTTGCTTTTACCATAGGAAACCAGCCGGACGGACGGCTGCACATCGCCGCCGCCCATACCGATTATCCTTGTATCAAGGTAAAGCCTTCTCCGGAAATAACCGGAAAGCAGTATGCCAGACTTAATGTCACCGTTTATGGAGGCGCCATTTTAAATACCTGGCTCGACCGTCCGCTCTCGGTAGCTGGTAAGGTAATGACCAAAAGCAGTGACGTATTCCATCCGGTTTCCTATATCATCGATCTGAAAAAACCGGTTTTGACCATTCCGAATCTGGCCATCCACATGAACCGGAAGATCAACGAGGGCATCGAGCTAAACAAACAATCTGACCTGCTTCCGCTGGCAGCCATGGTATCCGAACAGCTGGATAAGGATCACTTTTTTACCCGGTTTTTAGCAGAACATATCGGTGTTGCGTCGGAGGACATCCTGGACTTTGATTTAACGATCTATCTGCCGGAGGAGGGCTGCTTTGTCGGACTGAACGAGGACTTTATCTCCAGCCCGCGCATTGACAACCAAACCTCCGTCGTTTCCTGTCTGCAGGGACTGATCCAGGCCGGAATACCAGAGCATGGCATCAACCTGATTTCCCTGTTTGACAACGAAGAAATCGGCAGTTCCACAAAGCAGGGCGCCCGCTCCGACGTATTAAAGCTGACCGTAGAAAAGCTGTATGCCTCCTTAGGTTTTGACGCCTTAACCGCCCGTGATCGGATGCTGTCCGGCTTCTGCCTTTCCTTAGACGTTGCCCATGCCATTCATCCAAACAAGCCAGAAAAATGCGATCCGACCAATCAGCCATATCTAAACGGCGGCATTGTCCTAAAGCTGGATGCCACGCAGCGTTACGCTACTGACACCGAATCCACCGCCGCTTTTTTACAGCTCTGCCAAAAGGCAAATATCCCGTATCAGACCTTTGTCAACCGCTCTGATATGATAGGCGGCAGTACGTTAGGCTCGATTACCTCTACCAAACTTCCGATGTATACCGTTGATCTGGGCGTGCCGATGTTAGCAATGCACTCGGCCAGAGAGCTGATGGGCAGCCAGGATCAAAAAGCAATGGACGACTGTGTTACAGCCTTCTTTGCTTCTTAGCACAATCAGTACTGCTCCTCTATGCTTCCTTATGTGGATGTGAAAAAAGCCGTAGCTTTTTTCACATCCCATTCTTGTTCCTCATGCTCTCTCTTTACATTTCCTTTTATTTTCTTACAGTTTCATCACCCGCAGGGCTACGTTAAAATACAACAGCACCGAGCAGGTATCCACAATCGTAGTAATAAGCGGCGCAGCCATCAAAGCCGGATCGAGCTTGAGGCGCTTGGCGAGCATCGGCAGCATACAGCCTAACAGCTTGGAAAGCAGCACTGTTCCGATTAGGGTAATCCCGATCACAAGCGCCATCGCCCCATCCCGATACATCACATAAATCCTGGCTGCATTGACCAAAGCCAAAATCGTCCCGACGGATAGCGCCACACGCGATTCCTTCCAAATCACCCGGAAAAAATCCCGCATTCGGATCTCATCTAAGGCCAGACCGCGAATCACCAGCGTAGATGTCTGAGAACCACAATTCCCGCCTGTCCCCATCAGCATCGGGATAAACGCGACCAGCAGCGGCACCGAGGCAAAGGCGGCTTCATAACGGGTAATCACATTTCCTGTGACAATCGAAGAGAGCATCAGCACCAGCAGCCAGGTAATCCGGTTTTTTGCATGCTTCCAGACCGGCGTTTTAAAATAGCTTTCTTCACTCGGGCTGATTGCCGCCATTCGTTCAAAGTCCTCTGTCGTTTCATCCTGCAGCACATCCATCGCATCGTCTACCGTAATGATTCCAACCAGACGGCGTTCCTGATCCACGACCGGAAATGTACGGAAATTATATTTGTCAAACTGTTTTGCCACCAGTTCCTGGTCATCTAAGGTATTGACATATAAAATATTGGTTTCCATCAGTTCCCCAATCCGATCCGTGCCGCCGGAAAGCAGCAGCTCACGCACCGTCACCAGCCCGATTAGCTTTCTCGTTTCTGTAATCACATAGCAGGTATAAATGTCCTCTTTGTCTGCGCCAATCCTCCGAATCCGCTCAAACGCTTCCCTGACGGTCATATCCTCCTTTAACGACATATATTCCGTTGTCATAATACTTCCGGCGCTGTCCTCCGGATACTGAAGCAGCTCATTGATCTCCCGTCTCGTCTGCGGATCTGAGTGACGTAGGATACGGCTGACGACATTGGCAGGCATCTCTTCAATCATATCCACCGTATCGTCCACATACATTTCTGACAATACCTCCCGCAGCTCCTTATCGGAAAAACCACCGATCAAAAGCTCCTGTCTGTCTCCGTCCATTTCAGAAAAAGCTTCCGCTGCCGCTTCCTTCGTTAGCAGCCGGAACACCGGCAATACCGTCCCTTCCGGCAATTCCTCTAACAGCTCCGCCAAATCCGTCGTATTCATTTCCTGCAGCAGTCCCTTCAGCTCGGCAAAGCTGCGTGCTTCCCATAATTCCAATACCCTTTCCTTTTGTTCCATTCTCTTCCATCCTTTCTACCGGTTGTCACTGTCTGAAACGGACACCGATTTTCCTTATTTTTACAATTACAAAACAAAAAGACAGAAAATACCTTAGACTACCGCTTTTTATTTATACAGGGGGAATCAAAAGAAAAGGGTTCGGCGAGCCGATGGCCGGATTCTTTTCTCTGATTGTCCTGCCTGCATGAAAAAAGCCGTATGCGGAGGCTTTCCCTTTTGACTACCGTCTCCGTCCATCCTGTTCACCTCGATTCAGAAATTTATGCCTTTATCATAATTCTATTTTTTCCTGCTGTCAACCCAAATAAGCCGTTTCTCTATACTTCTATTTCAAATACCGTCACGCTCTCCGGCTCTGCCGTAAAAGTTAAGCTCCAGCTCTCTTGCGTCCCTTCCGGCACAGCCAGATCCTCATACTGCAGCTCTGATGCCCTCCGAATCGTCTCCTCCTGCTCCCGATTTAGATAATCCGGGCTTCCCATTGCTTCCCAGGCTGCTTTCGGATTACAATGCTTTTCATCGATCACCGTCCGGCGAATTGCACGAATCGCTCCCGTAAGTGTAAGCTTAATCTCCTCGGCAGAAATATTACGCCGTACAATGTCATGGTTGTAAACGATCACGCTTACCTTATTTTCTCCCTTGAGTGCGAGTACCTCAGCGGTCCTGTGCGGCTTGCCCTCTACGTCTAACCGCCTGTCACCAGCTCTGTGCAGCAGCTCAAACATCCGGTAGGACGGCTTTGGAATCCCATGATTTGTCTGCATACCAAACGCATTTTTAAACGGCCGCCCAATCATGCCCATTTCCTCAAAAATATCCGACACCGTCCAAAAGCTGTAGCCCTCTACGAAATTCTCGTTATGCGCCAGCGTATGAGCGATAAAGGCCGACTGGTAACACGTATCAAACTCGGTGGAACCGTTCCATTCGGTATAATAAAGAGGATACCTTCCAGCCTGCTCCTTTGCCTTTTTCGTCATCTGGTAAAGAACATCCCGGTCGTTTTTATTTTCCCGTCCTCCGCCAAAGGAGGCAAACAGCTTCTTTTTCTCCTCCTCGCTCATCTTAGCGATCTCCTCTGCCGTCGGCATATGGAATTCAAATTCCGATCCGTCGTTCTGGCCAAAGCTTGTCAGCATATCATCACTTGGATAATGATGCGTCGTCACAAAATCCACCGGAACCTGATTTTTCTCGCAGAATTCCAAAAATGACGTAATCCAGGAATTATTTGAAGTAGCCGGACCGCCTACCAGCAAATCCTGATCTACCTCTTTAATCGCTTCTGCCGTCACCTGATAAAGCCTGTAGTAATCCTCCTGCTTTCCCTCAAAGAAAAAGCTTAAATTCGGCTCGTTCCAGACCTCAAAAAACCACTGGGATACCTCTTCCTTCCCATAACGTTCCAAAAGATGCCGGATAAACTGCCGGATAAAATCAGCCCATTCCTCAAAATCCTTCGGCAGCGTCCGGTTCGCTTTGTAGTGAAACAGCGTCGCTGTCCCGCTCGCCAAGGCCTCCGGCATAAATCCAATCTCTACAAACGGCTTCATTCCGATCTCTAGCAAAAAGTCGAACACACAGTCAATGTTGTAAAACGAGATCTCCCGTGGTGCAAGCGGAAAGGACTAAATCACTACGCTCATATCGTCGTCCAACAGCCCATGAAAGCGTAGATACTGAAACCCGCAGTCCCTGTGAGCATTGCGGATATGCTCTCTGACATCCTCCCGCAGCACAGTAGCAGCATGACAGCTTCCGACGCACATTTCCCAATAATGCGGATAGCTTCTGCCCTCCTTCGTCAAATCAATCCGATATTCGATTGCCATATTCCTTCTCCTTTCTAAACAGCCGCCTGATAAGTTCTATCTTTTTTCCGTAAACAAAAGGCGATACCACATACTCTCTATGAATCATGTAGCATCGCCCTCCTATCCATTTGCTGATTTTAGAAAAAATCAAGCCTCTGCTTTCTGTGTCTTTTCTTTTACAGGTTCTTCAATAACCAGGCAGCATCCTCTGCCAGACAAGCCAGACGATCATCCGGTACGTTATAGCTGGCCTCACGCTCTACGATATACTGTACCTCGCCGTCCCACTGAGCATCTGCAGCAGCCTTCACTGCCTTCCAATCTACGATACCCTGTCCGGTCGGACAATTTAACTTATTCCGCTCTTCCATTTTCTTTAAGAATTCCGGCGGTAAGATCGGCTTGCCATTCTCATCCAACTCAAACTTAGGACGCTCACCCTGCGATGCGTGCATGGACTGCGGCTTATCCGGTCCGATGGCCTTGTTGTTTTCCTTTACATGGATACCCATAAAACGGCCTGCATGCTTTTTGATGTACTCTACCGGATTCACACCGGCACAGGAACACCAGCCGCAGTCTAACTCAAAGCTAACCAGATCTGGATCGGTATTCTCGATCACATAATCAAGCAACGGCTTGCCGTCTTCCTCATAAAATTCCTGTGTATGGTTATGGTAGCCAATCCGCAGGCCATGCTCCTTGGCGATCTTGCCATACTTGTTAAGCAGCTCTGCCAACTCAATAGCCTCTTCCTTGTTGGCGAAGGCATGCATCGGGCAAACAATCATCTTGCCGCCAATCGCTGCTACATAAGGAATGTCCTCTTCCATCTTGTCCATGCTGACATGGGAAGAAACTGCCTCTAAGCCTGCTTCATCTAGAGCCTGCTTCATCTCCTCTATGCTCATTCCGCCGTAATTGGAGCCGGCAAACTCTACTCCGGTATAGCCCATTGCCGCCAATTTCTTAAAAGATTCCGGCATCGGATCGGTATTGCCCCAGCCTAAGGAATACATTTGTACGTTCAACTTCTCCATGTGTGATACCCCTTTCTGTCCTATCATTTTTTAATTATTCTACAGACCGCTGGTGCGCTCTGTGCAAAAAACGGCGGGGCGCTATCCCCCGCCGTTTTTTAACCTTTTCTGCTTTCCTCCCATCCGCTCTTACCGCCAGGGAAGAAAGCTTCTCTTACCAGGCTAACGACTGGCTCGAGTTTTAGAAATAAACTGGCTTTCCGGTCTCGTTTGCTTTATAGATGTTGTCCAAAATCTTGGTAATCGTAAAGGCCTGATCTGCCGTTACAAACAGCTCGCCTTCGCCCTTTAATGCCTTTACCCAGATCTCAGCTTCTCTGGATCTCGGCGGCTTACCCATAGAGAAGCCTGGCAGGAACGGAGCTACCTTTTCGCCTACCATCGTAACTGCCTGCTGGCCAGCGATAACATGATTCAGACGAACGCCGTCATAGGTATCCAAACCACCCTTTGTACCGCACAGCAATACCATACCTGGCTTGGTCTCCATATTCAGAGCCCAGGAAGCCTTCAGGTTGATTGTAGCGCCGTTCTTCATCTTAATGAAGCCAAATGCGGAATCCTCTACCTGATAGGTTGCTGGATCCCATGGATCAGGCTCGCCTCTGTAGTTGGTCTGTCCCTGCTCCTCTGGCTTTAAGGTGGTGCCGAGCTTCGTGAAAACAGAACCTGTTACATAGTCTACATCATAATTATTCATCATCCAAAGAGTTAAATCCAAAGCATGAGTTCCAATATCAATCAAAGGACCGCCGCCCTGTAAGGCCTTGTTCGGGAATACGCCCCAGGTCGGAACACCACGACGACGGATTAAGCTTGCCTCTGCATAATAGATATCGCCTAACCAGCCCTCATCTACTACCTTCTTTGCAATTGCATTTTCATGGAAATGACGATACTGATACCCGATAGTCAGCAGCTTGCCGGAACGATCTCTGGCATCTAACATCTTTTGGGCATCCTCTGTGGTAGCTGCCATCGGCTTCTCACACAGAACGTTCTTTCCTGCCTCTAAGGCTGCTACGGTAATCTCACAGTGAGATACGTTCGGAGTCAATACGTGTACTGCATCAATGCTCTTATCTGCTAACAGCTCATGGTAATCGGTATAAACCTTGGCATCCGGTGTACCATACTCCTTTGCTGCCTTTTCTGCTCTTTCTACAATCAAGTCACAGAATGCTACCAGATCCACGCCCTCCTCCTGGGACATACCTGGAAAATGCTTCTGATTTGCGATGCCGCCGCATCCGATAAAGCCAATCTTTAAGTTTGCCATGACTCTCCGCCTTTCTACAAAATATAGTCGTATACGCAAAAAGTAATCGTTTTCATTTTATTATGTAATCGTTTACTTTTTCTCTACCTCTCTCATTATACCACTATCGTTTCCGAGTATCAATTTTATTTTGCATGGCTTATCTCACAAATTTTTGCCGCTTTTTTTGGTAATATTGCCGAACTTCATTCTTTGCTTCTGGCTCTTCCCTTCCCTCCTACGTTATACCGGATTTTGGGCAGCCTGTTTTGCTGCTTTTTCCTGCTCTGCCGGTTGCTCAAACAGCCTTATCTCCTTGCCTGCTGCATGAGCGTCTCCCGGAAGCTGTGCAAAATAATAAAGCTCTTGTTCCTCATAGACTGCCCCACCCGCGGTTGCCTCTGTCAGCTTCTTTTGTAAGGAGGGAAGTCTTGCCGGTTCGATTATGAGAATCGTTTGCACCCGATCTGTATAAAGCGTTTCTAAGACGCTTACCTTTTCTACCGCCAGAATATACTGGACCTTTCCGATGCTGTTATAGTCCGTCTCTACTAGAAGCTTCCTTCCTAATTTCTTTTCTATCACGGTGCTGGCCGCCAGCCCTGCCTTTGCTGCGCCGGAATAGGCTCTTACCAGGCCGCCTGTTCCTAACAGCGTCCCGCCGAAATACCGGGTGACAACGACCACCACATTACAAAAACCTCCTCCCAGCAGCACATCTAACATCGGACGTCCTGCTGTCCCGCCCGGCTCTCCGTCATCGCTGCAATGCTGGATTTCCTGCTTGCTTCCTATAATATAAGCAGAACAATGATGGGAAGCATCCCAATATTTTTTCCGGCATGCCTGAATCACCTGCGCTGCCTCCTCCTCGCTCTCAACATGTTCTACTGTAGCAATAAAGCGGGATTTCTTTTCCTCCAGTTCTCCTACTCCACCCTCTAAAACGGTACGGTATTGCTCCTGCATCTCTGTTTCCTCCCTCTTCCTGCGAACTATCTGGCACTCTGGCTGGAGTGCCGCTTTTTTCTATTATGCCATACCCTACCCGTTTTCTCAAGCATTTCCTCGGCTTGTTTCTTTACAAAGGAACGAACTTTGGTTCCTTTTATGTACTGTACTGCCTGGCAGAATACTATATACTCTGCCTGAAGCTTTTCCTTTATACTCCCTCTTTTGTCACAAATTCGTCTAATATTTCTACCAGACTGACCGGCGTCACCTGATTCTTTGCTAGCCTTGCAATCCAGTCCGCCGCTTTTTCCTCGGATTCTGTCACCTTTTCTACCACTTCCCGTTCCGGCCAGTCCATCCCGTCTTCCGATGGCTTTTTCAAAAGCTTCTGTACTCCGATGCCATATGCCCTGGCTCGCTCCTTTGACTCCTCCTCCGTCACGAGAAAATATTCCAGATCAAATTCCTCTCCATCCGGCAGCGTTACACGGCTCATTTCCATTACTTTTTCCATACGAAAACCCTCTTTCCTTTTTTACATTCTTTTCCTATTTTCTTGTTTTTTCTTCTTTTTGTATATTTTTGTTTTCTTTTGTTAATTTAATCCTATTATATACTATTTTTTCTAATTATATCTAGTTGTTTTTATCGCAAGATTCGACAAAAATAGTTCTTTCCCCTTCTCCTGGAATGTGGTATAATGTTGGAACAAAAGAGCATTGCATTCATTTGTGTATCTATGACAGAAAGGAACTATGTATGGACTACAGCAAATATGGAACTACCCAAAAACGGAACCGTATCCGTTCTTCTTCTAAAAAGCTGGCCGTAAAAAGCGGGATTTCTCTGCTGCGCTGCGTACTGATTTGTCTGGTTGGGCTGGCGATTGTCGGCGGCTTTGCCGCCTACGGCGCACTTTGCGCCATCATTGACAAGGCGCCGAACATCGACACGATCAACGTCGCGCCATCCGGCTTTTCCACCACGGTATACGACGCTGACGGCAATGAACTGGGAAAACTGGTAGGCGCCGGTGCGAACCGGATTTATAAAAAGCTTTCCGATATCCCGGACTGTGTGCAGAAGGCGTTTATTGCCATCGAGGACGAACGGTTTTATGAACACAGCGGCATCGATGTCCGCGGTATTTTCCGGGCAGGCTTTAGCGGCATCGGCAGCCTCCTGGCCGGAAACGATTCCCTGCAGGGCGCCAGTACCCTGACACAGCAGCTTTTAAAGAACCAGGTATTTGAGGGCGGAAACGAATCCAATTTTATCAGCAAGGTAGAACGAAAGCTTCAAGAGCAATATCTGGCGATTCAGTTGGAAAATATTTACAGCAAGGATCAGATTCTGGAGTACTACCTGAATACCATCAATTTAGGACAGAATACACTGGGTGTTCAGACTGCCGCTCTCCGCTATTTCAATAAGGACATCAGCCAGATTACACTTTCCGAGGCCACAGTGATTGCCGCTACTACCAAAAATCCGACCTACAATAACCCGATTACCTATCCTGAGGACAATGCAGGGCGGCGTGCCGCTATTCTGGAAAACATGCTGGAACAGGGCTACATTTCCCAGGAGGAATATGAAGAGGCTCTGGCAGACGATGTCTATACCCGTATTCAGGCGGTCAACACCGAGGTAATTTCCAGCCGCCATTTCAATTCCTACTACATGGACGAGGCCGTCAAGCAGGTCGTAGAGGATTTGTGCAGTAAAAAGGGCTATACCATGACACAGGCCTACAACCTGGTCAACAGCGGTGGCCTGAGTATTTACACCAACCAGGATTCCAGGATTCAGAAAATCTGCGATAAAGCGATTGCCAATGAAGATTTTTATCAGAAGGTAGACAACAAATGGGAGCTGACCTACGCCCTTTCTATCGAAAAGGAGGACGGCACGATGGTCAATTATTCCGAGGGGCATCTGAAAAAAACATTTGACTGGGAACACAACCTGTTTGACGAACAGGAGGAAGCGCTTCCTTATATCGAGCGCTTTAAAGAACTGGTGATCGAAGAGGGCGACACGCTGATCGGCGAAAAATACAGCTTTACGATCCAGCCACAGCTTTCCGTCTGCGTGATGGATCAATCCACCGGCGCGGTCAAGGCGATTGTCGGCGGGCGCGGCGATAAAACCGGAAATATGGTGCTAAACCGTGCTACCGATGCCGTCCGGCAGCCTGGATCGCTGTTTAAAGTGCTTTCCACCTATCTTCCGGCCTTAGATACCGCCGGCTTTACCCTGGCCAGCGTCGAGGACGACGGCTTCTACCGCTATCCGAATTCCAACACAGAGGTGCATAACTGGTGGGGGCCTGGTTACGAAGGACTTTCCAGCATCCGGCGCGGAATTTACCGCTCCATGAATATTGTCACATTGAAATTTTTAGAAAAGGTAGGGCTTTCCGCCTCCTTTGATTACCTGAACAAACTGGGCTTTACCTCCCTGGTAGACGACGATATCAACCTGTCCGTCGCACTCGGCGGCCTGACCAACGGAGTCTCAAACCTGGAGACAACCGCCGCCTTTGCCGCGATTGCGAACCAGGGTATTTACACAAGCCCTAGCTTTTACAGCAAGGTGCTGGATCACGACGGCAATGTGATCTTAGAAAACGAGACAGTTACAAGACAGGTCATGAAGGAATCCACCGCCGCTCTTTTAACGGATGCGATGGGGGACACTTTAAAGGCCGCCGGTGCTACGGCTACCGGAGCCAAATTAGAGGATCGGAGCATGGGACAAGCTGCCAAAACCGGCAGCAGTACCGATTACAACGATATCTGGATTTCCGGCTATACCCCATATTACACCGTTACGGTATGGTCTGGTTATGACAACAACCGCAGCCAGACCGACTTTTCCACCTATCATCTGCCTATCTGGAAGTCCATTATGGATCAGATTCACGAAGGACTCGATCCGGTTGCCTTTACGATTCCGGATTCCGTCACACGGGCAACCATCTGTACCAAATGCGGCAAGCTGGCAGTGGACGGGCTTTGCTCTAACGCACTCGGCGGTTCCGCAGCAGCCAGTGAATATTTTGCCGTCGGGTCTGTGCCGACTGAAAAATGCAGTTGCCATGTCAAGCTTCGTGTCTGTAAGAAATCGAAAAAGCTGGCAGGCGATGATTGTCCGGAAAAGGATGTGCAGGAAATCGTCTATTTGATTAAGGACGAGTCCATCACTCAGAACAACAAAAGCGGTGATCCAGTTACGTCCTATTATACCACGAAGGACACGCCTTATATCCTGCCAAAGAACTTGGAAAACAGCGTATGTACCTCCCACAAGCCAGATCCCGATCCAGATGAGGATTTACCGGAAAAAGACGATAAGCCGATCCAAATCCCTGATCCAGTGGACGATGATCCGATCATGATTGACGATCCGGAGGAAGAGGATAACGAGGAAGACGAAACCGGAAACGGGGAAGGAGAAGACGAAGGAACCGATGCGCAAAGAAGCGGAGAGGAAACGACAGGAGACGAAGAAGAGAACGGAGGAGAGGATTCTGAGGAACCTTAGGATTCCCTGAATATTTCCTGATACAATATAAAAGAGCCCGGCAAGCCGGGCTCTCGCGCTGGAGTGCGTTTGCGTCAGCAGACATTTTCCTTAGGCGCGAAGTGCGCATCTCCCGCCTGCGACGGACTGTATAAGCAGCGCCGTTCACTCCGCCGCAGTACGATCCTTAGGAGCCTTTCTTTGTCAGTCAAAGCTTCCGTCCCATACCGGCATGGAAACCAGATACTCGCTCTTTACGGCAGGTACATAATAAGCGCCGTAGGTTTTCAGTCCATCCTCATACGTATAGCCCGGCAGCTCGACATAAAACCGATAGTATGGCATATAGTAAGTCTCGTGCGTGCCTGTCCGGTATGTCAGCTCTACCTTAGAAACATATTTAAGTCCCGGCATTTTCTCTGGAACTGACGTTATATAATTTCCATTTTCTAACAACTTTTCTGCTTCCTTTACGGAAACAATCGGATAATCCCCTACCTGCTCCGGCAAATCAGGATGATAAAAACGAATCAGAGAAAGCCTGCCTTCTTCGTCACAGGAAAATTGTACCGGATAAAAATGGTATTGCAGTATTTGATCAAGTGCATCCCCGCTCCCGTCATAAAAGCCAATATGATACAGTCTGCCTTCTTTCCTTCCTGCATACGTATAATCTCCGCCAGAGAGCTTCCTGACCGGTTTTTCCATTCCTAACAGCCCCTGGTACTGCTCCCCGAGATACTCTGCTGCCGATGCAATCTCCTCATAGGAAGAATCACGGAAGGTATAGTGATAGCCTTCCGGAAGCTCTCTTGCAGGCTCAAACCAAATCTCTGCGGTCATCGTTGCATCTACCTCTATCGACATTCCGTCCGCCTTGGCTGTCAGCTTAAATGGAATGAAGTAATCCTCCGAATCTTCTTCTCCTATTTTTTCCAGAATCTCGTCCCGCTTCTCTCCCTCTGGCACATCGTTGGTTATCTCTAGCTGATTAACGTCCAGTCCCATTTTGCCGGCAAGCTCCTTTAAAAGCTTTTCCATCGCCTGCAAATCCGGATCGATCACCTTGCCATATTGGTTATAGGAAAGATGATTTCGGTAAACCGGCAGAGTGGTCAGATTCATCTCCTCCCGCCACGGATTCTCATTTACCAGTTCACTGATTTCATAAGCCAGATAGCCTTCAAAGCCCATAGATTCACCGGAATTTTCTGTAATTTCCAGTTTCGGAAGCACCCCCTTTTCCATGGAATCATTTTCCATGGAATCATTTTCCATGGAATCGTTTTCCATGGAATCGTTTTCTGCAAGTTCTCCTTCTGTAGAAGGATCCGCTACGGTTTGTCCTCCTTCTTTCTGCAGCTTCTGCCGGTTCCCATACCATACGCCGGTCAGACAAAGCAACAAGGCGGCAGCAGCAAGCGGCATATAGCTTTTCCAGATTTTCCAGCTTTTCCCTGTTTTCTTTTGTTCCGTCAAGGCTTCTTTGACCTTCCGCAGCTTATTTGTCTCCTCTAACAGATCCTCGGAAAGCATCCCTACCGCAGCATCCAACGTTTCTTTTTTCATACGACAAATCCCTCCTGTTCCAAATATGCCCGCAGCCCGGCTCTTGTACGGTGGAGCATCGTTTTCACACTTCCTTCGCTCATTCCATAATAGGCCGCTACCTCCTTGATGGAATCCAGATAAAAGTATCTCCCGATAAACGTATTCCGCGCCTTTGGAGAAAGCTGCACTAAATAGCTCTCAATTGCCTCTGAAAGCAAATGCAGATCGATTTCCTCGTCTGTTCCGCTTTCCGATACACACTCTGAAAGCTCCGAAAGCGGCACGGCATATGCCGAAGCCTTTCTTTTCTCCCGCCCCTTCGTCCGCAGCCGATCTATCGAAAGCTGCCTGGTAATTTTCCCCAGATAAGCAGCCAGCCCCTTTGGCTTGTGGGGCGGTATCGACTTCCACGCCTTAAAATACGTATCGTTGACACATTCCTTGCCATCCTCTCTATCCTGCAGCACCCGATAAGCGATTGCGGAAAGATAGGAATGGTACTTTTTCTCTGTTTCCCGGATCGCCGCTTCCTCTCTCTGCCAATATAGTGCTACAATCTCCTCGTCAGAAAGCATGTTTTCCTGCATAACAAGCATCACCTCCCTCTTATCATAGATCCCGATAAAAATTACCGTTGGTTACAGAAAAAAGAAAAAGAAAAGGAAAAAGAAACCGCCTCTGCCCTTTCCGGCAAAAACGGTTCCCTGTTCCATGCAAACATGTCAAAAGCCCTCTTGCATGTTTCGTTTATTTATAATACTCTACACCAGCTTCAAACAAATACTGGTTCTGCTCTCCTACGATGTTGATCGCCACTCCCTCGCCTCGCCGCTCGGAATGTGCCATTTTTCCCAGTACCCGGCCATCCGGACTGGTAATACCTTCTATTGCACAATACGATCCGTTGATATTGAAATCCTCGTCCATCGTCGGCTTACCGTCTACATCGACATATTGTGTCGCTACCTGCCCGTTGGCAAACAAACGCGCTAACCATTCGTCATTGGCTACAAAACGCCCCTCGCCATGAGAAGCCGGAATTGCATAAATACCGCCGAGCGTTGCCTGCGCCAGCCATGGAGACTTGTTCGTCACTACCTTCGTATAGACGGATTTGGAAACATGCCGTCCAATCCGGTTGGTCGTCAAAGTCGGAGAGTCCTCTTTTAACTCGGTAATCTCGCCGTAGGTTACTAAGCCCAGCTTCATCAGTGCCTGGAAGCCGTTGCAGATACCAAGCATCAGACCGTCCCTCTGCTTTAGCAGATCGTTGACTGCCTCGGCAATCCGTACATTTCGGAATACAGAAGCAATGAACTTCGCAGAACCGTCCGGCTCGTCTCCGGCAGAGAAGCCGCCCGGGAACATAAGGATCTGTGCCTCCTTGATCGCACGCTCATAGGCTAATACCGACTCTCTGATATCGTCCTCTGTCTGGTTGCGGAACACCACGGTTTTCACCTCGGCTCCGGCACGTTCAAAGGCCTTTAAGGAATCATACTCACAGTTTGTCCCAGGGAATACCGGGATAAAGACCTTCGGCACGGCTACTTTTGTCTTTCTGTAAGAAGCAGCCACCACACCGCCGGCTCTGACGTCATAAAGTTGATCTGGAACCTCGGTCTGCTCTGTACCAGAGGAGGTCGGATATACCTTTTCCAATGGCTTTCTCCAGGCAGCAAAGGCTTCGGCCAAAGGAAGCTTCATCTCGCCGCAGACAAATTCCGGCGTATCCGTCACAACACCGATCACACGGTATTCCAGACTGGATGCCTCAAGCAGTTTTTTTCCTTCCTCGCTTACCTCAGCCAGAATCGAACCGATGGCAGGCTCAAAATAACTTTCTTTAGGACATTTATCGCACAAAGTGACACCTAACCGGTTGCCGAACGCCATCTTGCTTACCGCTTCGACGACACCCTTTGCACCTAGTGCATAAGCAGAGCAAATCGCCTTTTGCCGAATCAGGGAGGTAATCCCACTATACAACTCTTTCATCTGATCGAATACCGGAAGCCCATAGTCATCCCGCTTGATATCAAAACGCACCAGATAATTCCCAGCCTTTTTTAACTCCGGCGACAGCGTATCACCATTTTTGGCTACATCTACGGCAAAGGAAACCAGGGTCGGAGGCACGTCGATTTCATTGAAGGATCCGGACATGCTGTCCTTTCCGCCAATCGACGGCAATCCAAAACGAAGCTGCGCCTCATAAGCGCCCAAAAGCGCGGCCAGTGGCTCACCCCAACGGGTCGGATCTTCGTTTAGCCTGCGGAAAAATTCCTGGAAGGTAAAACGGATGTTTTCATACTCTCCACCCGCCGCTACGATTTTGGCCACAGAAGAAACGACCGCATACATAGCGCCATGGTACGGACTCCAGCTCGATAGATAAGGATCGTAGCCATAGCTCATCATCGTGATCGTATCGGTACTGCCAGAGAGAATCGGCAGCTGGCAGCTCATGGTCTGGATTGGCGTCGTCTGATACAGGCCGCCGTATGGCATCGTCACCGTAGCGGCTCCAATCGAACTGTCAAACATTTCCACCAGACCCTTTTTCGAGCAGACGTTCAAATCCGCCAGAATATCCAGCCAATCACTCTTCATATCGGTTACGGCAACAGGCTTTTTCCAGAAATCCTCTTTCTCATCTGGCATGGTAATCCTGGCTGTCGTTTCCTGATGAGCACCGTTCGTATCCAAAAATGCTCTGGAAATATTGACGATTTCCTGATCGCGCCACAGCATGACCAGACGCGGCTCCTCTGTCACCTCTGCGACTACGACGGACTCCAGGTTTTCTTCTGCTGCATAGGCTCTTAATGTCTCTGCATCCTTTGGTGCTACCACAACCGCCATCCGCTCCTGGGACTCAGAAATCGCCAGTTCGGTTCCATCTAAACCAGCGTATTTTTTCGGCACACGATCCAAATAAATATGCAGACCGTCTGCCAGCTCGCCAATCGCCACCGAAACACCGCCCGCGCCGAAATCGTTGCACTTTTTAATGAGGCGGCTGACCTCCTCCCGACGGAACAGACGCTGAATCTTCCGCTCGGTCGGCGGATTTCCTTTTTGCACCTCTGCCCCGCAGGTATCAATCGACGAGGTCGTATGTGCCTTCGAGGAGCCGGTTGCACCGCCACAGCCGTCACGCCCTGTCCTTCCGCCAAGTAAAATAATCACATCGCCCGGATCGGAGGTTTCCCGGATCACGTTTTTCCTTGGTGCAGCACCCATCACAGCGCCGATTTCCAGACGTTTTGCCACATAATTCGGATGATAAATTTCATCTACCAGCCCGGTTGCCAGTCCAATCTGGTTGCCGTAGGAGCTATAGCCCTTTGCTGCCCCTGTGACAATCTTTCTCTGCGGCAGCTTACCTGGCAGGGTTTCCTTTAACGAAACAGTCGGATCGGCCGCCCCTGTCACACGCATCGCCTGATAGACATAGCCTCTGCCGGAAAGCGGATCCCGAATCGCACCGCCTAAACAGGTTGCCGCTCCGCCAAACGGCTCGATTTCCGTCGGATGGTTATGTGTTTCATTTTTAAAGAAAATCAGCCATTCCTCGGTCTGCTTTGTCCCGTCTGCCAAGGTCTCTTCCACCGGCACAATAATCGAGCAGGCATTGATTTCCTCGGACTGCTCCATATCTGCCAGCTTCCCGGCAGCAGACAGCTCCCGCATTGCCATCAGCGCCACATCCATCAGACAGACAAACTTGTCCTCCCGTCCGGCAAAGATCGTCTGATGAGCCTTCTCATAACGACGGAAGCTTTCTTCGATTGGCTTCCGGTAAGCGCCCTCCTCAAAGCTTACATCCGTCAGCTCGGTCTGGAATGTCGTATGGCGGCAATGATCCGACCAGTACGTATCCAATACCCGGATTTCTGTCATCGACGGATCGCGCTTCTCTTCCCCGCGGAAATAGTTTTGAATATGCAGGAAATCCCGGAAGGTCATCGCCAAATTCAAAGAATCGTATAAACTCCGTAATTCCTCCTCCGGCATCCCGGTAAAGCCGTCAAACACAGCAACATCCGCCGGTTCCGCAAATACCGTCACTAAGGTATCCGGCTTTTCTCCGGAAGCTTCTCTCGAATCCACCGGATTGATGCAATAGGACTTGATCCGCTCGCAATCCTCCTCCGACAAATCCCCCTCTAACACATAAGTAGTCGCCGAACGGATCACCGGCTCTTCGGTTTCCTTTAAAAGCTTGACGCATTGCTCGGCACTGTCCGCCCGCTGGTCAAACTGCCCCGGCAGATATTCCACAGAAAAACAATACGCCGCCTCTTTCCCGTTCTCGCCCTCCATCGGAAAATCCTCTTCATAAAGCATGTCCACTGGGGGTTCGGAAAAGACGATTCCCTTTGCTTTTTGATACGTTTCCTCGCTGATATGCTCCATGTCATACCGGATCAGCACCCGGACGCCTGTCAAATTTTTCAAGTCCAGATAGCTTCTTAGCTCTCCTAGCAGCTCCTTTGCCCGAACTGCATAAGGAGACCTTTTTTCCACATAAATTCTTCTTACAGCTCCCATTTGCTCCTGCTCCTTTCCTTCGTAGACCAATCGCAAATTTAGTATAGCGTGCTTTAAAAGGCCTGTCAAGAAAGAATCCAGGAATGGTCAATTTTCTGGCAAAGAAAAGGTAACGCTTACCGATCTGTCTTTTTGAAATCCTCTTCCTGATGAAGTAAAATCAGTTCAATTCCTTCTTCCTTCCCTAAGTTCCGGCTGTACTGCTTTTCTTCCGAATTGTTCCAATGCTCATGAACGCCCAGATTTTCCACTCGTTCTCCGTTCCCATTGTAATAAACTGTACCGGAAGGTGCATTCCCTACAAGACCCGCTTCATGCAGATAATTTTCCACGTTCGGATTGCCTCGCAACACCCCGTTGCGGCTTATGACTGCCGGTTCATTTGCCAAAAAATCTGCTCCTACCGAATCAATGGCTACCGGATCCTGAGAAATAAAAATACTAGAAGTATAATCTCCCAAAAACGGCGCCTGCTCCCACGTCGCATTTTCCTTGGTAATGGAAGCGCCCTCACTTGGCGCACAGATAATCGCATCCAACAAGTACAGCGCTGTTTTCTCTCCTAATTGATGCTGTGCCATCAAATCCGTCAGCGGACTGTACTCGTTCATCGTTCCGCCTGCTAAAAACTGATGAAGATTCGCTCCCTCCGGTGGACGCATGGCATTCCCATTGATAAAAGAGCCAAAATGATTTTTCCCGCACAAAGTAATTCCATAGCTATGTCCCTTTAAATTAGCCAGATTTATGATATATGCCGCCTCTGTTACACAAGTCGGCATATAATTCACGTTCCCACGGAAGGAATATGACCATTGAATAGGCGCTGTTTCATCCGCTACCCCGTTGTTTCTCCCGACGAACCGGACGCCCTTTAGCGTCCCTTCGGTACACATCTGCACCATATAGTCCGGGAACAGGCGCGAAACGTCGTAAACCGTGATATCCGCCGGACGAACACCTGCCTCTTCTACCAAGGAACGAAGCAGTGCCTTTAACAGCACCGGATTGGTATAGCTTAGATCCGTTTTCCCTGATGTATCATCGTCAAATACCCCGGAACCGTTGATATTAGCCTTAATCGCAATCTTTTCTCTTTTTTGGTAGCCTGCCGGAGCGTCATCTGTACTGCTTTTGCCAGCAGAATCTCCACTTCCTGACACCCCGTTTCCTGAATCCGCTTTCCTTGCCTCATTGTGGGCGGCAAACAGAGCCTCCCAGCCTTCTTCTGCTGTTTCCTTCCCGCCAAGGGAGGCAATGCTTTCATTCAGCATGTTTAAGATAATCTTCTCATCAAAATGATCCGTTTCCCACCAATAGCCGCTCCCGTCCCATTCCACCGAATCCGGATCATACGCCCAGACCACCCGACCTGGCACTGCCCCGACTCCTGTGCCATATGGCTCATGCTGCGGATACAGAGCTTCCTTTGCAGGCACTGTCACTTGGATTGTCACGTAGGTGCTTTTCTTCTCCTTCTTTTTCCCGTTTGTCGTCGCTGTCACCTGGATCTTTGCCGTCCCTTCCTTTTTTGCTGTGATTTTTCCGTTTTTACTGACCTGTACGACCCGTTTGTCGCTGCTTTTATACTGAAGCGTTACCTTGGCAGTCCTTGGTGTAAACGAAACCGCCAGCTTTGCAGACTTCCCTTTCTCTAGCTGATAGGTTTTCTTTGTCACTGTTTTCTTTCCGATTTTGATTGTCATTTTCTGCAATGTTTGCAACGTCTGCCTGGAGGCGGCATGGGCGGCGACATGCCAGATCCCGAATCCGGCCAACATCACCAGGAGCAAAAGCACCCCGCCCTGTAATAACCATTTTTTCATTTTTCTTCACCTGTCCTTTCTATATGAGAAGTTTTGCTGGCGTTAATCCATACACAGCTCGTATAACAAGCAAAACATCTTCCCTGCTTAATTTCATAAACAGTATAGCTTTCGGGGAATAAAATGTCTAATACTCATTTTCTATTTCCTGTTATTCCTGAAAGGCATAGAAGGGATGGTTTGTCATCCGGTTTTATGATAATCCTCACACCATTTGGGAAACCTATTCGCAGCCATGCAGAGGCTTCTGTTATCACGTCGGCTGCTTGGGTTTGTTCCGCTTCCAAAACAGCCGAAAAAAAGAATCCGTCACTAATACAGCCAAGGCAATTACTCCTGCAATCTGGATGGTCTGAATCAGATAAAAGCTGGTCTGTTCATAATCTCCTATCAACATCTGGTAGGCAATCTGATACATCCCCGCACCCGGCACCATCGGCAAAATCCCGGTCGCCAAAAAAATCGTCACCGGAGCTTTTAACATCCGTGCAAACAGATGGGACAAAAAAGCTACCGCTAACGCCGCATAAAAATTACGCAGCACCACTCCCAGACCAAGCGGCTCTAAGATCAAATACGTAAACCAGCCAAGCGCCCCTGCCAGCCCGCAAAACGGCACATGCTTTTTTGAGGTATACAATATAACTGAAAACGCCGTAATCGCTAAAAAAGCGGCCGCGGTCTGAATCACTATTTTCATCTCTGTACACTCCCTCCTGTCATGTTCTCTATTTTAAGTTTCGTCTTTCTCTTATTTTTTCATTTATTCTTTTATCTCTTTTCCATCAAGCCCGCCAGAGAAGCAGGAACAAGAATAGTTTTATTCCAGCATAATACGAAAAAGTATCAGACCAATGCCAATGCCGACCGCTATCCCTGCTGCTGTCACAAACGCCTCCATCGCACGCGAGCCGCCCGACATATAGTCGCCCTGCAGCGTATCGCGAATCGCGTTCGTGATCGCTACTCCAGGCACCAACGGCATAATCGAGCTGGTAATCACCGTTCCCTGATCAATGCTGCCTGGCCATCCGGCCAGTTCTACCCCGGATAAAAGCAAACGTGTCAGATACGCCATCCCCAAAGAAATCAACATCGTTTCAATAAAGGCCGGAAGTTGCAGCCTGCCCTTCTGGCCGACAAGCTGTCTGGCCACTATGATAAAAACTCCGTTAAGCCCCGCCGCTAAGCAGTCCCCAAGGCCGCCGCCAAATAAAACGGCAAACATTGCTGCTATCAGCACAGTACTTACACCTACTACCCATTCCGGATAAATACGACTCTCCCGGATTCGCCGGATCTCCCCCTCCGCCTCTTCCAACGAAATAGTCCCGGCACAAAGCTTTCGGGATAGGTTATTGGCCAAATAGAGCTTATTGTAATTCGCACCGCCGTTTTCAATCCTTTTTACCTTCGTAATCGTTTCCCCGCCGGGCAGCTCTAACGTAACCATAATACCGGTATAAGTGACATAGGCGTCCCGGTAGCCGGCCTCCGATACGGTATCTCCGGCAGGCCCTTGACTGCCTGTCTGACAGCAAGGAGAACAAGAAAGAATCCGCCGCATGGTATCCTCCACCCGGTAAGTCTCTGCTCCGTGCTTGAGCATGACATCGCCTATATTCAAGGCGATTTCCACTAATTTTTTACAGTCAGAAGAGCAGGTTGATTTGTATTCTGGTTTACTGGTTTGTTCTGTTTGCTTCATTTGCTTGTTTTGGTGTCCTTTCTTTTTTTAAGCTTTCTTGCTTACTGGAGCTATCTTCTTTTTCCGAAAAAAGATCTATCTATATAGGAAAAAATGAGAGCAAAAACTTCTTGCTTCTTATAACCGGATGTGCTATAGTAGAGAAAAGGGAATACCATAGAAGCGGCTCTACCCTTTACTAGAAATTAACTTGGCCTTTATTCAAGGCAAGCCGTCAACTAGTGCGAGTAGTTGGCGGCTATTTTCTTTTGTCCTTAAAAATCTGATAAAGCAGACTGATAAGGGCAACAATGAATGTGCAGAACAAAAGCAAGTCCTGATATGTTACATACATTGTATCGCCCTCGTTTACGAGGGCGTCCCTCCCTTTCTTTCGTCTGGAGGGCATTGATACACCCTCCGATAAAAAAAGAGGGGTAAAGCCGCCTTTGGCTCTATGGTTTCCCATAGCGATAATATAACACGTTTCCTACTATTTGGCAATATTATTTTCGTTAGAACTTGCCACTTTATGTTATATCCTCCTCTAATCCTTTTGACATTTTATCTAGTTTACCAAATGGTCTACCGCTTTTTTTATCGCTTACAGATATTCCATCTTTTATCCGTTGACTAATGGTTTCCCGTTCCTTTTCTGCTCTATTCAGTTCTATAATCAGCAATAGCTTTACAGTACTTTCAAGACTTGTCCTAACAACTAAACCCTGCTTTTTAGCTACATCTAATAATTGTCTGATATATGGGGTACTAATCGTTGGATTGTCGATGAAAATCAATTCTATCCCTTTATTTCTTGTATATTTTTGCAATTGTCATAATGTCCTTATTTTTCCTATATATTCCTGGTATTTGTTGATGAAAGAAGCAAAATTTTCCTAGTATAAATAGCATTTTACCTGATATTCTTGCATATTGTAGAAAAAAGCCATATCATCAGATAATTATCCCATCTGGCAACAGGGCTATTTTCCAAAACTCTCTTTCTTTTCGTACACCATTACTACACCAATTTTCCATCCAAGTATATCCGAATATAACCATTTATACATTTTACAAAACAGCTACAAACCTTATTCTATGCGGTTTTAGAGAGATATAGCAGGATATATGATTAGCTCTGAATCTTCCAAGCATTGATATACTCTTGTAATGAGGCTGTTTCTTTTGGTAATCACATCATCTTTTGAAAAAGGCTTCTTATCCCAACGCTACATCTAACACCAGCATTACCGTAAATCCCAAGGAAAAAAAGAGGGTTCCGATGTTAGAATGCCGTCCGACGGACATCTCCGGAATCAGTTCTTCCACCACCACATAGATCATCGCTCCAGCAGCGACACTTAGCAAATACGGCAGCAAAGGAACAATCAGGCCGGAGGCCAATACCGTAACGAAAGCTGCAATCGGCTCTACCACACCAGACAATACTCCATAGAAAAAAGAGGTTGATTTTTTTACTCCCTCTGCCCGTAGCGGCATCGAAATAATCGCTCCCTCCGGGAAATTTTGGATTGCAATTCCCACTGCCAATGTCAAGGCTCCCGCCATCGTAATCGTCGTATTCCCGGATAGGCAGCCGGCAAAGACTACTCCTACTGCCATTCCTTCCGGAATATTATGAAGCGTGACAGCCAGCATCAGCATCGTTGTTTTTTTCCATACCACACGCGGCCCTTCTGGAATATCGCTGCCTTGGTGCAAATGGGGAATCAGCTTATCCAGAAGCAGTAAAAACAAAATTCCAATCCAAAAGCCTGCTACCGCCGGAATAAACGCCCACTCTCCCATTCCTGCCGCCTGATCCATCGCTGGAATCAACAGGCTCCAGATCGAAGCCGCGACCATTACTCCGGCGGCAAAGCCCGTCAACGCCTTCTGCAGCCAGGCATGAAGCGCCTGCTTCATAATGAACACACAGGCCGCCCCTAATATGGTTCCTAAAAAGGGAATTAAAATCCCCTGCAAAATAGCCTGATTCATGGTAACTTCCTCCTTATATTCTGTCCCTTGATGCCTCGTCATTGATAATAATTGCTTTTATCATTTCATATTTTTCTCTAAAATACTCCTGTGTTTTATCGCTTAAATCAGAATAATCTTTTTCAAAGCACTCCAGCCTCCACTGCCTTACATCATTTAGGCTAATGTTATTTCTACTAAATGCAGAATAAAATAACATAGGAATATTATCAAAATGTGCTAATATATCTGCATCACATACGCATAATTCTTCTATATTCGTTGCATTTTTACTACTCCTGTGATGATAAACACATCCTAAAACTTTTTTCTTTATATCCGCTGGGCAATGATATTCCTCTAATATTTTATCGCTCCATATTTTCCCATTGATATGATGCTCTTTTCTATCTCCTACCTTTTCTACTAATGCTATATCGTGAAGCAAAGCACCTAATTGAACAATACTGCTGTCTGCTCCATATTTTTCCGCTAATTTAATTGCCTCCTGATACACATACTTGATATGTTCCTCCCAAAAATCATAATGGTCATCCGAATTATTTTTATATTCATTGGATTTGTTCCGAACATATTCTTTTATATTTTCAATCAATTTTTCCATTATTATAATCTGCCTTTCTGCAAAAAACACTGCTGGAATTATAAAATTTGCGAACTAACTTTCATAAGAAATATAATACTAAAATGTATCATTCCTATTTCTATTTTGTCAAGAAATTTTTTCCTAACTATTATAAAAACCTTCCCTCTTCATAAACTTGTGCAGAAAAAAAGTGCCTGGACAACTTCACCGTGTTCCCATGCACTTTTTTCTTTTACTAAACATTACAAAAGCACCTTGCTACCAAACCCCTATTTTTTCACAACCGGTATCCATACTTCATACTGTGCATTCTGCGGATCGGGATTTAAATACACCTCGACGTCAGGAGCATTGCCATACTCATATCCCGATGTAGGCAGCCACTCCGTGACAATTCGCCGTTCCAGCTCCTGAATAGACTGGTTTGTCCCTTCCCCGGAAAAAATCGCCCAGGTAGCGGCTGGCACCTGATATTCCTCTAACCCATCGCATTCCTGTGAGGTAGAGACTGCAATATAGTACCTCCATGGTTCTGCATCGTTGCAGGTGCTGACTCCAAGCACGCCCATCGTAGGTCTGTCCATCATGCCAATCAGTCGCCCCAATGTCCCGTTTTGGGAGATTTCCCCCCACTTGGCCGGAATGACCGCAAAATTTTTCTCGATCTCCTTCTCCAACGGAACAGATACTCCAACAATTCGGAATGCTTCCTTTGTTTCTACTCGATATTTCATTTCTTCCACTCCTTTGACAATGATTTTAAAGGTAATCGGCGGAAAGGATTTTACCGTCACTCCTTCTTTTTTTACAGCGGAAGGAGCGATTCCATGAACGGCTTGAAAGGCTCGGTTAAAGGCAGTCGGGGACTGGTAGCCGTATTTTCCCGCTATCTCAATCACCTTCTCTTCCTTTTTTTGTAAATCTACAGCAGCAAGTGACATTTTTCTTCTGCGGATATATTCCGACAAAGGAATCCCTGCCATATAAGCAAACATCCGCTGGAAATGATACGATGAGCAACAGGCGATTTTCCCTAGCTGTTCGTACTCTATCTCATCTGTCAAATGCTCTTCGATATAGGCAAGCGCCTCATTTAGTTTTTCCATCCAATCCATATAGCAATCCCTCCTGACCATTTTTATTTTATCGGATCGAGTTCCCTTTGTCCTCTCCTTTCCTGCACGAAAAAGAGAGGACACCGAGCAGGAAAAAGTAATCGCACCCTACTCGCCGCACGAGCCGCATGCTGCCAAACGGCGGCAAAATTCCTCACGCGGCTCTGTACATACAAAAACGCTGTGAAACCATTCGTTTCACAGCGCTTTTGTATGGAAGATGGACCCAAAGGGGATCGAACCCTCGACCTCCAGATTGCGAACCTGGCGCTCTCCCAGCTGAGCTATGAGCCCTTATCACGAAATGTATTGCAAGCAAACTCTATAGCTGCCTTCTATTGCTTCGCAAGACTACACTTCTTTACTTACTATAACACAGAGAGAAGAAAAAAGCAATAAAATTGCATCAGGAAATCTTGATTCGGATCTATTACTGCACCTTCACTCTTTTCGTTTTGCTGAATTTGGAATAATAAGTCACTTCCTTTATCACCTTGTAAGAACGGATACGGACATCATAATTTTTCTGCTCATAGACATAAAAAAGCGTCCATAGATCCTTCTTTTTCTCAGGAATGTCTACCTTCTGCCAGCTTTCTTCCCCTTCCCGCCGGTACCAAAGTTCATATCCTGTCACCTTAGGAACCGTCTTCCAGTAAGCCGTCAAGGTATGAACCGAGTTGCTTTTGACATCTGTCAGGACTGGCGCAGCAGAATCGTATAGTATCAGGGCTGCTGAGCCTTCACTTTTTTGCTTTCCATTATAGGCATAGATCTTATATTGGTATTTGGTATTCTGTTTCGTTGCTTTGGTATCCGTCCAGGTTCGTTTCTTTGTTGTCTTCACTTTTTCCCATTTTTGAGAATCAATCTTTCGATAAATCTGGTATCCTTTTGCTCCCATCGATGCGTCCCAGTTTAGCTTTATGCCAGACTTCTGCTTTTTGCTTGAAGAAAACTTCGGAGTTTCCAGATAGGTAAGCCGAAACGAGTAACTATCTGCCCTCTTGGCTTCGCTTTTTATTATCAAATAATACGTTCCTCGATTCAGAGTGGCTGTTTTTTCCAGCGTACCCTCTTCCTCGTTAGAAGAAAATTCCAAAATCTGCATTCCCATTTTGGTACGAAGGAGGTATTGAACTCCTCCCGCCTCCGTAGTGGCAGTCAGGATGATTCGTCCAGAATTTTCTACATTAAAATAATAGATATCTTCCCCGCCTTCCTCCGAAAACATCCCTGTATAATCCGTTCCATCTATTTCAACTGGAATGTAATCTTCCGGCACAGCCGCCAGGACAGGCTGCCGCACCAGAAGTAGCACCGCAAAACAAAACAACAGAGCGCCTATTGTTCTTTGAAATTGCCTTTTCTTTTCCGCTTTTCTCATCGTTTTTTCCTTTCCGTAAGAATCCATTCCTATTTTTTCCTTAATTATAACGTGAGAGCCGCTCTTTGTCAAGGAGGGGCGTAAGCCGCCCCTCCAACTGTTGTACTATCTTGCCTGATACCGTTCAAACGCTGCCTGCTTATAAGCAATGCAGTCCTCGATCCCGTAGGTTTTTAACGATTCCACAAACGCATAGCCGGACA
>CASCWU010000023.1 GCA_949155905.1 uncultured Lachnospiraceae bacterium | reverse complement strand
TCATTGTGTTACATATGGGTGTAGCCGGTGTCGCGACTGCGACCGTGCTGTCCCAATGTATTTCCGCCTTTTTGATTTTGTGGTGCCTGATGAAAAGTGAGGGCTGCTTCCGGCTCCATTTAAAGAAGCTTCGCTTTCACTGGAAACGGCTGATTCCGATTATGCAGATCGGACTTCCTGCCGGGCTGCAAGGCGCGATTTTCTCGCTTTCCAATGTTTTGATTCAGTCCTCTGTCAATTCCTTCGGTTCGGTCGTCATGGCGGGCAACACTGCTGCTGCCAACATCGAAGGCTTTGTCTACGTGGCAATGAATGCGTTCCACCAGACGGCGCTCAGCTTTACCAGCCAGAACTTCGGCGCACGGAACTTTGACCGGATCAAAAAGATTTTTGCACTCTGCGTCCTTTGTGTCACCATCACCGGACTGATACTGGGCATCGGGGCATGGCTGCTTGGCAGGCCGCTGCTGGGTATCTACACCGACGATCCAAAGGTCGTAGACTTCGGTATGCTCCGGCTCTCCATCATCTGTACCACCTATTTTACATGCGGCCTGATGGACGTTATGGTCGGCTTCCTGCGCGGCGTCGGTTCCTCTGTGATGCCGATGATTGTTTCCCTGGCTGGAGCCTGCGGGCTGCGGATTATCTGGATTTTTACGATTTTCCAATGGAACCGCACGATGACGACGCTTTATATTTCCTATCCGGTTTCCTGGATTCTGACTGCGAGCGTGCATATGATTTGCTTTTTTATCCTATTCCGAAAGCTGCAAAAAGCGCACACCGCATAACGTATCCTACGATATCGCAAAGGAAAGGGCTGCTGCACGAAAATCATGCAGCAGCCTCTTCCAAACTATCTAAGCATCTTTATTATTTTCTGATTTTACATTTCCCTAAGCACTACTGTACTGATCGTTCTGGCCGGAGTCTTCACCCGGATCACCTGTCCCTGCATCCGAATCGCATAGCTGCTGTCCTCGTTCTGTTTATTTAACAGCACAATCGCAATCGAACCATCCGGGTTTTTCGCCGCAGTCATTTCTATCTTATCATCGCAGCGGGAATGGCCAATCCGCATGGCTCCCGGCAGAATATATTTGGAAAAATGTCCGATATAATCAAAGGTCAGATCCTTCCGGTAGCTGCCGTCCTCTCCTACGATCATGCTGGCCGTAAAGCCGCCCGGTACATGGCGCGGGCCTCCGTCCTGATCGACGCAAAAGTTCCAGTCAATCCAACGGCTCATCCCGGCATTCAAGTTTCCGATGATATCATGGGCATAAGCAACCGCATCCTCATATTCTACGGTTTCCGGCGTTTTTCCGCCCCCGCCGAAGCCCATAAAGCCTACCTTGCCCGGCTGGTGCAGACCGCAGCATTCACTTAACATCAGCACCTTGTCCGGGTACTGCCTTCCAGCCATTTCCACCGCCTCGAAATGATCGCCGGAATACCAGTGGAATGCAAAGCCTTCGATCATCTTATCGGTTACTTCATCTACAATATCCCTAGCATATTCAAGGACACGTTCCTTGTTATGATCCCAGATGTAAATACCAATCTTTCCAATCAGTCCTGCTGCCTCCATCTCCGGGTACAGGAAATCCCGCAGGAAGGTTTTCTGCTCCTCTGCTGTCCAGACACAGCTATCCCAGTTTGTCGCCGCAATCGACTCATTTTGAATCGAAAGCATTGTCACCGGAACTCCCTCTGCCAGATAAGCCTTTACATATTTCACCAGATACTTTGCCCAAGACGGGTAAAACTCCGGCTTCAGGCTTCCGCCATTGCAGCGGGACGGATGCTCATAATCGATCTCCGGCATCCGAAAGCCCATCATCCCGCCATAGACCGAGGCATCGTTTTTCGGCCTGGCCGGAGGCGTTTTCCAGCTAGCCGGAGGCGACCATGGGCTAAGCAGTACAGACAGCTCTCCTACTCCCTGCTCGGCGGCAACTGCCATGGCTTCCTTGAGCATCGGCAGCACATAGAGCTGATCCCGCTTTAAGGAAAAGGTCGCCAAATCCGGATCGGCAATCGGATCCTCCACCGCCGCATATTCCTCCAGAGAATAATCGCAGCTGTCAATCGGCACCCGAACAAACCGGACGCGGTTTCCGTTCGTTCCGAAAAACTCCTCCAAGGCCGCCCTTCTTGTCTGGGTATCCATTTTGGAAAATAAATACGCCGAGGTCTCAGTCATCGCTCCGCCAAAGCCCTCAATTTCCTGGTACGTCATCTCCGGGTATACATTTAACACCCCGGATTCCAGATGCCGTGGCTCATTTGCCTCCGGCGTTACCGCCAATGTCTTGATCTCCGGGTACGCCCTTCCATTGACTGAAAATGTAGTAATCTGCTTTCCTTCCATTTTTCTCATCCCTTTTTAATTTTAAATACAGAATCGTTCTATTTGGCTTAGTCCCGAAACATTCTTCCCCAGACCCCTTCCTTAGCTTAATTTCCAGCCGCAAAGCATCGTGTCTGTAAATCAAGCTGTGCCTGGTACAGAATGTTCCTGTTTTTTTGATAAATTCAGCATACCACATTTTTCTGTCTTTGTCTTATCTTTTTCAGGCTAATTCTTCCAGTATTCTATCATTTTTATGACTATGCTGCGATTCTGGCAGAGAATTTTTCTGCTCCCTTTTCCTTTCTGGGATCTAGAAATTGGCTCTAAACTGTGATAAACTAGCATAAACCATGATACAGGCAGTTCTATTCTATACAGTAGAAAGCCAAATAGATGAAAGGAAAGGATACCCAAACCTATGCAGCAAACCGGCTATTATGAAATCATTCGCCATACCGTAGGAGACGCCGGCCTCCCCTTTCGGGTGATCTTGGGAAACGTCCAATTTAACCGCCTCCATTGGCACGACAGCCTGGAAATCTTTTGTTGTATCCACGGAAACGTCCACATCAAAACAGGCCATACGGAACTATCTTTGGGGGAAGAAGATCTGATGACGATTGGCTGTGGCGTAGTACACGAAATTTCAGAAGGGACACCAAACGGCCTGCAGTTGATTTTTTCGGTAGAGCCGTCTCTTCTTCGACTTTCCCCGACCGAGGAATATGCGCTTTCTACGGTGGGAGAAAACGCCTTACCGAAAGAGCATACCGATATCCAGGCTGTCCGTACCTCTATCGCCCGAATGGCCTGCCTTTTGTATTTTCCTGAAGACAGAAAACCTCCCCCTGTTTTTCCCGTCTTCCAGAATACCAAGAAGCCTGAGGAAACCAGCCTTTTTAAACAAAATGATTTACCCGAAAAAGGCGGTTTTTCAGATGAACGCTGGTACGGCCTTCATAGAGAGCTTTACCAAATCCTGCTCTGCCTTTCCCGCTACAAACGGCAGGCTGCCACCTCTGCCAGACCAAAGAAAACCTACGAGCGCTTTATCCAATGCGTGGAGCTTTTGCACCAAACCTACGACAAACCGATTTCCGCCGCTTTTTTCGCAAACAAGCTTGGCTTTAGCGAGCCTACCGTTTACCGGCTGTTCCAGCAGCATATGGGCGTCAGCTTCAACGAATATCTCAATTCCGTCCGAATCAGCGCCGCCTGCTGCCTGATTGCCGAATCCGATCAGAGTATCACAGAAATCGCTTCCCAGTGCGGCTACAACAGCCTGAGCAATTTTTACCGTGCCTTTCACCAGTTAGTCGGATGCTCTCCCAGGGAATATCGGCAAAACAGAAATGCTTCTCCGTGGAACCCGGAAGGTGTTCCATGGAACCAGGAAGGTGTTCCATGGAACTGGGAAGGCTTCTCCGGTTCCAGTATGCAGTACGATCTGCTCCGCCTGAACCGCTTTCAGCACTTTGGGGAATTGCCGTATTCTTATGAAGAGTTGAAGGCATTGGCGAAAATCACTTGAAAACACTAATCGAGTAGGGAAGAGCAATCGCACCCTACTCGCCGCACGAGCCGCGTGCCGCCTGGCGGCAAAATTTCCTTATGCTGCTCTGTGCATCAAAAAGACAGCCCGGAAGCTCCCGCTCCCGGGCTGTCTTTTTTCCTCATTTTTATCCGTATTCCATTTTTATAAATATTCCGTCAATCCAAGCCGTTCATACTGCTCCTTCGGCGCGTCGCTTTCCTTCATCAGACGTACCATCAGCCGCAGCATCCGATCCTTAACCTCCTTATCCTCGATTGGCTCCATCTGACCTGGATCGGCCTCCAAATCATAAAGAGCGTCCCGTCCACCTGGGGAAAGCCGGTTCATCAGTGCATTGACGTTTACACTCTTCCCAGACTTTTCCATCTCCAGGTAAGCGCCTGGTCTGGCCATCTTCGGATTAAAGGAATTCCCATTCATTTTTTTGATCTGCAGCACCGGCGTATCCTTTGTAAAGGAAAGCGGCTCGCTCAGCTTCGCGGTCTGCAGCTCGGCCAGGCCAAACAGACAGCGCATATGCGTCGGCATCAGCGTATATTCGTAGCACGGCTGGTTTTCATTTCCTTCCACATGATCCCGCATATAGACATACCGCCCGTCGGTTACATGAACATACCCGCCATGGCTGCCAAACAGCACGCCATCATGAATCGTCTCCTGTTTTTCGATTACCTGCCGAAGCGGCTTTCCCTGCATGTCCTTTGGAATCTCAATACCGAAAAAGTCCAGCACAGTCGGCGCTAAATCAATCGTCTGCACTAGCTGATCCCGGTGTTCACCGCAGATTCCTGTCCGCGGATCCCAGACAAACAGCGGCGTATGGGCTACTTCATTGTAAAATGGAAAGCTTCCCTTTGCCCACATGTTATGCTCGCCCAGCAAAAAACCATGATCCGTATTGACAATCAACATCGTATCCTTCCACATATCATACCGATCCATAAAATCCAGCACCATGCCAAGCTTCGTATCGCACATCGTCAGCAGGGCAGCGTATTCATAACGGCAATGCTCCACGACGTTGCGCGGCTCTGTCACCGGGCCATACGGCGGCCAATCGAACTGCTCCCCGGCATATTCGTGCGGATAGAGCTTCTTATATTCCTCCTGCGTGAAAAACGGCTCGTGCGGATCAAAGGTTTCAATCTGTAAAAACCAGTTGTCCTCCTGATGGTTCTTCTCCAGGAATTCCAGTCCTGCAGCAAACGTCTGGCTCTGTGGCATCTTCTCATCGCTGTCTATGTAGCTGCGGTTGATCGCGTCCTGCGTCTTTAAGCCAAAGCTTTGCCCCTTTGCTCCAACCTCAGCCTTCCAGCGGTCGCCCTCCTGTCCTCTCACGATTTCCCAGGAGGAATAACGGGTGTGGTAGGTCGCGCCTCCATCCTCCCAATAGTGCTGATGATCGCTGATCAGATGGCTGTAAATCCCATGGTAATCCAGGATATCCGGCATCGAATCGTCATACGGCTCCATCGGCCCCCAGCTCCGGTGCAGGAAATTGTACCGTCCGGTATGCAGCTCTCTTCTGGCTGGCATACACGGAAAGCTTCCGATATAGCTGTTGTCAAAGGTGACAGTTTTCTCCGCTAACCGCTTGAAATTCGGTGTTATCGTCCAGTCACAGCCGAAGTTTTCTAAGAAATGGCGGTTCAGAGAATCGTACATAACCATAATTGCTTTCATCTGTTTTGGCTCCCTTCTATTTTTACTTCTTTCCGTTGAAACTGCTTCCTGTTATCCATTGTAAAATATCCTGTCTTAACAAGTTCCATGGATATCCAGGAAATACCTGTCTATCCGGCATTTCCTGGACACTCCCCTATTGTCCTTTATTTACTCGTTCTTGCATTGTATCGATCTAGCGCAGCCTGCTTATAAGAAATACACTCTGCGATTCCATAATTTTTCATAGATTCTACAAACGCATCGTATTCGCTCAGCGGCACAGTTCCTATGATAAATTTTACTGTCATTTCATCGACGATGGTTTTGATATCGGTATATTTCGCGTTAAAATTCTGGGTTTCCTCCTCGGTCATTGTCGCGTTCGCCGGATAATACCAGGAACAATCACACCCTTCCTCCCAGACGTACTGAGCATCAAAGGCTGATCCTTCGGAATTTGTCTGATATACGATATTCAAATCATACAGTCCCAGATTACTGGTTGTCAAGGAATAATATCCCAGCTTCTGCATCGCCGTTAAGCCTTCTTCATTTTTCAGCACCGTATCGGTCAGATAAGGCTTTCCATCCTCACCTATCTCATAGGTATCGCCTTCTACTCCCCAGTTGGCCAATAACATTCCCTGCTCAGAATACCAGAAATCCAACCACTTTGCTGCAGCCTCTACATTTTTACATGCTGTCGTAATCGTCACGGACTGCTTAACCGAAGAACGGTTGAACATTGCCTTCGGAGTATCTCCGTTTGTCTGTACCGGATACGGCGCACCCTCTAGATAAAAATCTTCGTTCGTTGTTAAACCGTTCAGATAAGGAATATTCGCGCCATAACCCCAAATAGCGCACCCCGCACCTGCTTTATCATTCGCCGTATCTGCCTGCAAATTTTCAGAAGGATCGTTTGCTGTAAAATTTTGGTCAATCAGACCCTCTGCATACCAGCCGTGCATCGTTTCTACATACTCCTGGTAGCCTGGCTCCAGCGGCCCGTATTTTACGGTTCCATCTTGCTGGAAAAATTCCGGTGCTACATCAAACGCTGTCAAAAAGCAGCCCCCCATAGGATCCGCCCCCGTTTTGGAAAGCATCAATGGGCTCACACAACCAATTTCATTTTTAAAAGCCAGCAAGGTATCATGCCAGTCGTCCATCGTGACTGGAACCGAACGGTTTACCTTCTGTAGCCAGTCCCTTCGAATCAACGGCCCATTCCAAAGCGTTCCGCCGCATACATCCATATTGTCGCTGTTTAAGAACCAAATGCCAAGCTTTCTTCCATCATCACTGGTTACTTCCTTTTCCAGTTCTGTATCTGCTGCTAAAATCCCGGAATAATTCGGCATTGTCGGAATCACATCGGTTAAATCATGAATCAGTCCATCCTGCTGCATCTGTACCAGTCCGCCGGTATAATACACCTCAGCGCTCCAAATCATATCTGGTAAATCACCGGAAGCCATCAGCAAACCAAATTTTTCACGGGCTTCTGTATTCCGGTTGACAGAAATCCACTTTGTTTTCGTATTGGTCAGCTTATCAATCTCCTGCACGCTTACTAGCTCCGCTGGGTTTTCCAGAAATTCCGATGACCATGGAATCCAGATCGAAAGCTCTACTGGTTCCGAGGCCTCCTGCATCTGATCCTTCGTCCTGTTGGAATCCGTCGGCTTCTTTTCCTGTTTTCCGCAACCGCCTAACGCCATACAAGCCAACAGTGCTGCCATAACCAATGCAACCATACGCTTTCCCATTTTCCTGCTCCCTGTCATGCTTTTCCTCCTAATCTGAACGGAGCAACCCGGCCAGCTCCTTCTGGCACCCGACCCGTCCTTTTGTTTACCTTATTTACCTTGTTTTGTAAACCGATTTACTATAAAAGCATAACATAATCCTGATGTTTTTGTCAATCCTCCCTTCTTTTTTCTCTATTTTCCCGATTTTTTCTAAAAAACTTGACATTTCCTCCAAAAAGAGGTTCAATATTCTTAATCAGTTTACCTGAATTTACTTTTACCTGATTTTCATTTTCCCTCAGCACCTGATTACAATTCTTTTTACCAGGAGGTATCACGATGAAGGATCAAAAAGCAATCACGATCTACGACATTGCGTCCTTGGCAGAGGTTTCTCCGGCCACAGTCTCCAATGTCATCAACGGAAAAGGAAAATGCTCGGCACAGAAAAAGGAACGGATTCTCCAGGTGATGAAGGAGGTTGGCTATACGCCGAACGTCCACGCCAGGCGGCTGCACAAACGAAACCGCTATACCCTGGCGATCAATTTTAATGCTATCCGGCAAGGCCAGCCTTCCTCTTCCCCTTTTTCCTCTTTAACGGAACTCTATCCAGCCAACTATTTGGAACAATTTTGGCTGGGCGCTATCCATGCCGCTACCAAATACGACTGTGATATCCTGTTTACACCTATGATATCCGAGGAGGTCTGGGGAGATCCAGAAAAAAGCTTTTCCCATATTTTAGAGCAAAGTTCTGGCTATGACGGATTGATTGTCGATCATACGCCTCCTTATTTAAAGGAACTAAGCTGTCATTCTCTGCCTTATGTCTATACTGGCCCGCCAGATCCTGCTATCAGCCTGGAGCATAACGTCTATGGGGGGCTGCAGGAATATTATCAAAAGGTGCTGCAGGTTTTTTATGAACACCGGATAACGAAAATTGTGTTCTTTTTGGGTATTTTGGATATGCAGTTTTCTCATTTTTCCCGGGATAGCTATTTAAAACACAAAATCCAGGAATTTTGCACTACCCACCATCTTTCCCCGGAGGATATCCATGTAATGTATTATGATATGACCGATCCTTACCAGCTTACCCTGCTGCTTTCCGGTGTCCTCAAAGGAAAAAATCCGCCGGAAGGGATGTTTTTTACGGATACGCCGGCCGCTGTCACTGCCTATAACTACCTCCAGGAAAACGGGATTCGGATTCCGGAGCATATCCGGATCATCGCTACAACCTTCAGCGCTTCTTCCGGAAAGGAATTTGTCCCTGCGCTTTCCAGTATTTTTGTTAATTCCTTCCAGATGGGCTTCCGCGCCGTCGAGCTGCTTTTGCACCAGCTAGATCCAAAGGAATATCCGAAGAAGGATTCCTATATTCCGTTCCAGTATATGGAACGGGAATCGGTATAAGCGGACCTTTGAAAAAGGCTTCGATTGGACTAGCAGTCCATAGACAGGCCTCCCCTTCCTGTGTTATACTAATTCCAGAGGCAAGAACATACGACATTGATACATTGCTTCTATAGAAAAATCCGAACAGGAGGTGAACCATTATGACATTGACACAGGAAGATTTGCTGGCTATTTCGGAACTGCTGGATATCAAGCTAGAGCCAGTAAAGGAAGAGATTGCAACTCTAAAAGAGGACGTAAACGGCCTAAAAGATGATGTGGCTATCCTCAAAGAAGATGTGGCTGTCCTCAAAGAAGACGTGGCTGTCCTCAAAGAAGATGTGGCTGTCCTCAAAGATGATGTGGCTGTCCTCAAAGATGATGTGGCTGTCCTCAAAGAAGACGTGGCTGTCCTCAAAGATGATGTGGCTGCCCTCAAAGATGATGTGGCTGTCCTCAAAGAAGACGTGGCTGTCCTCAAAGAAGACGTAACACTCCTCAAAGAGGATGTAACCGTTTTGCAAGAAGGACAACTCCGTATCAACCTCATCATCGAAAACGAGCTTCGTCCTCAAATCCGGCTCCTGGCTGAAAACTACCTTCCGGCGGCAGAGCGCTACCTGGAAGAAGCGGAACATATCAAGGAAATGCGCTCGGATATTGATATGCTAAAAGACGTTGTAGCGCAGCACAGCCAACAGCTTCAGGCATTGGCTTGAATAGTTATCCCCTTTCTTGTGTTTCCTGCCTTTTGCAGCAGAGGGAAGCCGCCTGTCTTTACAAACGGCTTCCCTGCTTACCGCCTCGCTGCTATGCTTTTCTATCCTTCTATGAAAGCCTGGACATCGTCTCCATCGCATAAAGAGCCGTATCCCAATCCTCCTCCGGCACAATCTCCTTTGCAAATGCCAGAATATCCGCCTTTTCTATCTTACCTTCTGCCCGCTCCTGCTCTTTTGACCTGTGTTCTGTCTGTCCTTGCTCCGGCTTTCTGGCTTGGGCTTCCTGTCCTTCTTCTGTACTCTTTGGCTTCTTTTCTCCTAGCTTTCCTCTGGCCTCTAAAAACGCCTCTAGCTTCTCCTCCAGACATCCGTTTTCCTCCATCGGCTGCATCCAGCCCAGAGCCTTGTACGCCCAGACAGCTTCCTCCTGCCATACTCCAAACCGGCGAAGTTCCTCCGGGAAGCGTTCCTTCTGATCACACCTTCTCTGCTCCAAAAGCTCCTCCATGCTGATTTTTCCATCCTTCGGAATTCCTACCCGTTCGTATTGCTCGGCAGGCGCGTCATTTTCCCGCATCAACTCTACCATTACCCCGATCAGCTCTGCCTCTTTGGCCGGATCGTCGATTGGATGCTCTTGTCCTGGATCGTGTTGCAGGTCGAACAGCTTATGCCCGAAGCGATACTGGGATCCGCCCTGTCCCTGGGAAAACGGAAGCTTCATGGTGCGCACGCCCTTGGTAAAGGAAAACGGCTCCGCCAGCTCCATCCCCTCCAAAACCGAAATCGGCTTGCGAGAACGCATATCGGTCGGCATCAGAGTATATTCATAACAAGGCTGGTTGTCATCCTGCACCGGAGCGCGCATATAGAGCCAACGCCCGTCTGTGATATTGATATGAGAGCCGAAATAACCGAATAAGGCATAGTTGCGTACCGGCCGATCCTCCTTTAATACTGGTGTCAGCACCTTTCCCTGCATATCCTTTGGAATTGGGACGCCAAAGAAATCTAAAATCGTCGGTGCCAGATCAATCGTCTGTACAAGGGAGACTCTTCGCTCGCCTCTGATTCCCACTCGCGGATCCCAGAGAAAGAGCGGCGTATGGGCAATTTCATTATAGGTCGGCATCACCGATTTTGACCACCAGAGATGTTCCCCTAGCAGATAGCCATGATCCGTGTTGACAATCAGCATCGTATCCTTCCACATATCGTAGCGATCCATCAAGTCCAATACCTTGCCCAGATAATGGTCACACATACTCAACAGCGCCATATATTTCCTTCTTACTTGGCGGACGAACGCTTCCTCCTCTTTTGCAATGCCATACGGAGGCCAGTCATAAGAAAACGCTGCCTCTCCCTCTTCCTGGTACAGAGCTTGGTATTCCTCCGGCGTGAAAAACGGTTCATGCGGATCAAACGTCTCGATTTGCAAAAACCAGTTGTCATAGGACTGATTCTCCTCGATAAATTCCAAGCCATTTCGGAAGGTCTGCGCCTGCGGGAAATCCTCCTCCCTTTGGAGATAGCTGCGGTTGACCGCATCCTGCCGTTTGATATTCTTTACAAAAAACGGCATTTCCTTCGCATCCTCCGGCCTGCCAAAACTCGTGTTCTGCTCCCGTTCCTTTAGAGAACCCTTCCATGGATCCCCCTCCTGTCCTCTTGCAATCTCCCAGGACTGGTAGCGGGTATGGTAGGTCGCGCCTCCGTCCTCCCAATAATGCTGGTGATCGGAGCAAAGATGCGAATACACTCCGTTCAGCTTTAATAATTCCGGCATGGAATCGTCAAACGGTTCCACCGGCGACCAGCCCCGATGCAGGAAGTTTAGCCGCCCGGTATGCAGCTCCCGTCTGGCCGGCATACACGGCAAACTGCCGACATACGAATTGTCAAACGTTATCGTCTGCTCTCCCAAACGCTGAAAATTCGGCAGCTTCACCAAGTCATTCCCATAATTCGGCAGATACGCCCGATTTAAGGAATCATACATTACCATAATCGCCCTCATACTGTTCCTCCCTTTAATTTTTCATACCTGTAGATGCAATTCCCTGAACAAACTGCTTCTGTGCCAGAAAGTAAACGATCACCATCGGAATGACCGTAATCAAAGTCGCCGCCATCAGCCAGTTAAAATGCGTCGTTGTCGAGCCCTTAAACATCTGCAGGGCAAGCTGTACCGTCCGCATCCGTTCCGACTGAGTAAAAATCAGTGGATAAAAGAAATCGTTCCAGGTAGAGGTTGCCTTCATAATCGTCAGCGTCGCCAGAATCGTTTTGGACAGCGGAAGGAAAATATAAAAATAAGTACGCACCGGGCCGCAGCCGTCAATCCGGGCAGCCTCATCCAGAGATTTCGGAAAGGTGGAATAAAACTGCCGGCATAAAAAAATACCAAATGCACCGGACAAAAACGGCACGATTAGGGATACATAGGAATCCAAAAGCCCCGTTCCACCACTTCCAAACATATTGTTTCCTCCTGCTAACGGCACGGAACGCATCATTACATACTGCGGTATAATAATGGACTGGGGAGAAACCATCATCCCCAGCAGAATCGTCATAAACAGCAGATCCCGGCCTCGAAAGCGCAGTCTGGCAAACGCATAGCCCGCCAGCGAATTGAAAAACAGGCTGCCCACCACGACAAGAACCGTAATGAAAAAACTGTTTCCAAAACAAACCGGCCAGTTGACCATCCTCCAGGCTTCCTTGAAATTGTCAAAATACGTAAAGCTGGACGGAAGCCAACGGAAATTTGCCATCGAAATCTCCCCATCGGTTTTAAATGCGGTCAACACTACCATAATAATCGGCACCAGGGTTATGACTACCCAGACGCATAAAATCAAATAGGTCAGCGTCATCAGCAGACGATTCTTCGCTCCCATTCCCATTTTTTTACTCTCCATCGTTCGTACCTCCCTTTCCATGCTTCCAGTTGACGACCGTAATCGCCAGAATAATCAGAAGCAGTACAACCGCCTGAGCAGAGGCATAACCCATATGGAAATATTCAAACCCGTTTTTATAAATCTGATGTGCTATCGTAGTCGTCGAATTGACCGGCCCGCCGTTCGTCACGATCAGCACCTGGCCGAATACCTGGAAGGAATGGATACATGCCATGACGAATACAAAAAAGGTCGTCGGCGCAAGCTGCGGAATCGTAATATGGCGGAACTTCTGCCACCGGGTCGCTCCGTCGATGCTGGCCGCCTCATATAAATGCTCCGGTATCCCCTGCAGGCCGGATAAAAAGAGAATCATGTTGTAGCCAACCTGGTTCCAGATACTCATAACCGCAACGGAAATCATCGACATCGTCGTACTCGATACCCAGCCGACCGATTCCAGGCCAAGCCCGTTTAAGATCCGGTTTAAAATCCCGCTGTTCGTATCATACAGATACAGCCAGGCCATCGAAACCGCCACCATCGAAAAAATATTCGGCAGATAAAATAGCGTCCGGAAAAATCCCTTTGCCTTTAACCTCTGGTTTAACAGCATTGCCAGGCATAGCGCCAGCACTATCACCACCGGAATCGTCATCAGACTGTAGCGGATCGTATTCCAGATGCTTTTTAAAAACACCTTATCCTGAAACATCTGGATATAGTTCGATATCCCGGTAAAGTGCCATTCCCGCAGGTTGTAATCCGTAAAGGACATCGCTACCGTCCACAGCACCGGCACCAGCACGAACAACAGATAAATCAAATAGCTTGGGGCAATCAAGAGATATCCGATGTTTTCGTTATTGATTTTTTTCCTTTGCTTCACGCTTATCCCCCATTCTATGGTTCTATATGCAAATCGCTTTTCTTATGGAATTTTACGTATCGACAAAAGCGCCTGAGCCTGCACACGCATAGCGTCCGGCGCTCTGGCTTCTAGGAGTTCTTATTGCAATAAGCCATTCCACGTCTCTGCCATTGACTCTAATTCAGAAGCGGCATCCGCTCCTCTGAGAATCGTCTCAAACCCGGTACGGAAGCCGGTAATCAGCTCCGTATACTGCGCGGTCATCGTATCCGAATAGGTTCTGGAATGCTGATAGGAATGGATCACGTTTTCAAAATTCGGATTTGCTTCCAGATAAGCGTCCTCTAAGGAGTACATCGAAGCGAACTGTCCAATCTTTTCCTGCTTGATCCGCCCGGAATCCTCACTGAACATATGAATCAGCATATCGGCTGCTGTTTCCTTATTTTTGGACTCACTGTTGACTGCCAAAAAGTTCCCGATTAACAACGTTGTCATATCGTTTTTGACTACCCCGACATTTCCTGGAAACGCAGCATCCATATTGACATAGCCCGTTTCTGCAAACAGTACCATTGAGGCAACACCATTGGTTAAGCCATCGCTCGTTGCACTTGGATCACGGAAGCACACACAGCCCTCATCCACCAAAGCCCGGATTCCTTCGACAGCCTGTATGGCCTCTGGAGAATCAAAGGCAGCCGTAATATCGTCGTTCCAAAGCCTAGCATCCTCGTCGTACATTCCAAGCAGGGCAAAGAAATCCTGCTCGCCGTCCGGATCGATTTCCAATCCATACGTTACCACCTTGCCATTCTCATCGTATACGGTCAGCTTCCGCACCAGATTATAAAAATCCTCCGGAGTCTTAATGTTTATCTCCTCCTCTGTCACCTGATTGGCAGCAGCAATATCTTTCCGATAGAAATACGGCCTGGTCGCAGGCTCCAGCAGACCATAAATTTTACCATCTATCGTAGCCGCATTTAAAATATTTTCATAATAGTTTTCATGATATTCCTCTGGAATGTAATCATTCAAAGCCAGTGTATACCCTAATGCCTGAACGGAACCCATCTGTCCATAGCCTAACATATACAGATCTGGCCCGGCTCCGCCGACTAGACCGGTATTGAGCTTCGTAAAATAATCGCCCCAGGAAATAAAGGTCAGTTCATAGCTGACATTAGTATGCTCCGCGCAATACGCATCGAAAATCGCCCGGTAAGCCTCGTCATAGGTAGCGTCACCGCTTCCGGCCAGCCAGATATTGATCTTGACCGGATCGCCAGAGGACGTCTGCCCGTCTTGCTCCTCGTCCTCCTCGTCACCCTGCTCTCCCTTTGTCTGCTCCTCCTTCTTTCCGCTGTCCGGATTAGCTGTGCTGTTCTTTTCCCCGGATTTCCCACATGCCGATAACAGCAGCGCCAATACCAATCCCATACATAGCATCCATGATCTCTTTTTCATTTCGTACTCTCCTTTCTTTGGTACAGGCTGTTTCTCGTTCAAACGGCACAGAACTTCTCACAGAGTTTCTCTGTACTCCAGCCTGACACCCCTCTTTTTCCCTGGCTCCTTTCCTTTTTGCTGGTATGGAAGGGAACTTGTTTCAAATAACCGGTTACTGTGGCAAAAAGGAATGTTTAATGTAACCGCTTACTTTAATGCTATTTTAATATTTTACATAGCTTTTGTCAATAGAATGCCTTGTTTTTATTATCATATCTGTATATTATAACAATATTTTATTATATATTTTATGCTATTTAGACAAAATAATAGAGCCTATATCTATTTTTATCAGGTAAACTTCATCTTTCTTTACCTTGTTGATTAACCAGTTATATTGGATAAGATTAGATGAGCTTTCACGCCGCCGCAAGAACGCTAGAGGCGTTCTTACATTAGTAAGAAACGGCTTTTCGACGTTACTCTTCGATCTTCCTATTGACTTTATAAAAAAAATTTGATTTAATTTTAAAGATAATCCTGCTTCGATTCCCTCTCTTTCTGCTATATAGAATAAAAATAGAATAAAAAATGATAACGTTTAGGGAATCTTACAGAAAATTTTGAACCATTTTTGAACTATTATTTATGAAAATCAATAAGAAAAAAATTAGAAAAGAGTGCTGATCGATGAAACCAACTGAAGCTTCCAGAAAAAATGTCACTATATACGACGTTGCCGAACAAACCGGGCTTTCTACCGCTACCATTTCCAATATCATTAACCAAAAAGGACGCTACTCCGAAAAAACCGTCGAACGCGTCCAGGAAGCCATCCGCCGCTTAGGCTATGTGCCGAATCTCCATGCCAGGTGTTTGGGCTCCTCCGCCACAAACACCGTCGCCTTGGTTCTTTCCTCAGAGCTTACCTCCCATCAGGATATGTTCCAAAGCCAATATATCGCCGGATTTACCGCTGCTGCCGCCCTGCATCATTATCACGTCCTGCTTTACAGCACACCCTCGGCCCAAAAAGCATTTTCTCTGGCCAATGATTGGTTTACGCTTCCGGTAGACGGTTTTGCCTTTCCTTCTAAAACTGCCGAATCAGAAGCCATCCTTTTACATCTGCTCTCCTCCGGCAAACCATTTGTCTATTGCGGAGAGCGTTTTCCAGAGGATACCTATAACCACAATATATACGGCGGTTTTTCCTTGTATTTTACCGAAGCGCAAAAGCTTCTCTACGAAAAAGGCTGCCGAAACATCGTCACTCTTTCCCGCTTTAACCTATACCTGCAGCCTTCCCGCTACCATACCGTCAAAGCCTCCTTGGAACAATTTGCCACAGAGCATGAAATCTCCTGTTCCCTGTATCTTCTTCCAAACCAGGTTGACGACGATCCGATGCAGCTTTCTATCCTGTTAGACGGCCTTCTGGCACAGAAAAATCCACCAGACGCTTTTTTCTTTGACTCGATCACACCTACGATCACAGCCTACAGCCATCTGCTGGAAAAAGGACTGCGTATTCCTAAGGATCTCTGTATTCTTTCCGTCAGTCACACATCCTATTCCGGCCTGGAATTTAGCCCTACTCTCTCTGTCATCTACGTCAACGCCTACGAGATGGGACGCCGCTCCATGGAGCTTTTGCTGCAGCAGCTTGGAACCAAACCGGAACAGGAACAGGAAATCGATCACTATATTCCCTATCAATACATAGAACGGGAATCTACAAAAAAATAACATTTTCCTATCATTCCTGCCCCAGCACCTGAAACAAATAAAACTTTAAATAATATGATTCCTCCGCCGCCCACAAAATCGGATGATCCGGTGCCTGCGTCCGGAACTCCACCTGGCGCAGCCGCCTGTGTGCATCCTTTGCTGCCTTGGCTATCGTATCGGCAAACAGATCCGGTGTGAGAAAATGCGAGCAGGAGCAGGTCGCCAAATAGCCGCCATCCTTAACCAGACGCAGCCCCCGCAGATTGATTTCCTTATAGCCTCGGATCGCCTTTTTCAGCGAAGCCCTGGACTTGGTAAAGGCAGGTGGATCTAAGACAACAACATCAAATTTCTCTCCCTGCCGCTCCAGCTTTGGCAGCAGTTCGAATACATCTGCACACTGGAAGGAAACGCGGTCAGAAAGCCCGTTGAGCGCCGCATTTTTTCTTCCCTGCTCCACCGCCAGCTCCGAAGCATCTGCTGCCAGCACCTCTCTGGCTCCAGCCATCGCTGCGTTTAGGGCAAACGAACCGGTATGCGTAAAACAGTCTAACACCCTCCCTCCGGCACAGACCTTCCAGATCGCCCTCCGGTTGTATTTCTGATCCAGGAAAAATCCCGTTTTCTGTCCGTCCCGGACGTCTACCTGATAGCGAACGCCATTTTCTACGATCTCTACCTCTGTCTCAAACTCCTCCCCCAGAAAGCCTTTGAAACGAGCCATTCCCTCCTGCTCCCGTACCTTTGCGTCGCTCCGCTCATACACGCCGCGCAGGAAAATTCCGTCGGCTGCCAGCACTTCCTTCAGGCAGTCTAAAATCATCTCCTTGAACCGATCAATTCCCAAAGCGAGTGACTGCACCACCAGCACATCAGAAAATTTGTCCACAACCAGTCCTGGCAGAAAATCCGCCTCGCCAAAAATCAGCCGGCAGCTTCCCATCGTCTGAAGCGTTCCATCCTCTGCCCGGACTCCAATCGTATCCTCCGGCCCCATCGTATCCTTCCGGTATTTCCAGGCAGCCTCTACCCGTTTTTTCAAAAACGCCCGGTCGATTTCTACTCCATGGACGCTTCCGTCCGCCTCCTGTATCCGGTCACGGCTTAACAAACGGATCGTAATCTTCGAGGCCGGGTTATAAAAGCCCGTCCCTAAAAAATAAAAGCTTCTCTCGGGATTGTCACGGCTGCCGAACACATCCACCAGACCGCCCGGCTCCACCTCACCCTCTACCGAAGCAATTTCATTGTCATAAATCCAGGCGCCGCCGGAACGCACCGTGCGTCCCTCCCCCTTTTTCAAAAAAACCACTGCCCGTTTCACTATCGTTCTCCTATTTTAAATCTTATTTTATAGTATCAAAGTTTTTATTTTTGCCGTTTCCTATAAATTCCGTCTCTCCACTACGATCCGGACTCTGCCCGTCCTTGCCTCTTAAAAATGGAGGAAATTTTCTCCGGGCATTTTCGTTTCAAGACGGTTCACTCCTTAAAGCATATCCTGTTAATCGTCCCCATTATCTTATCATAATATTGCCGGACGCAGCCTCGCGACAGCGCCCACGTCAGGAGAGCGGCTAATGGAATCAAAAGTATCAGATAAAGATAATGCTGATCCATCCATAGCTCCAAATCGCGGAAGCGATCAATGAGAATCAGATGCAATACATAAACGGTCAGAGTATTTTGTCCGATTTCTGTCAGGAAGCAACGCTTTCTGGTCATCAGTACCAAAAAAGCAAGCGTCATCACCGAAGCCAGCAGATAAAGCACCACGCGCATCAGCAGGTAATCCAGCTTCTTTTCGTCTACATAGGATTTCCTTAAATAAAGTGTCTCCTGCTTCATCCAGCCATCCTGGGCGAGCCATCCGGAAATCACCGCTCCAAGCGCCAGCACAACCCCGCCAATCCAGGCAGGAATCATCCGCAGCTTTTCGATCCACTCTGGACGGCATTTGAGCCCTGCAGCAAAAAACACCAGAAACCCAATCACACGCCCAATTGTAAACATGGTGTCAAATCCCGGCAGAACCGGCAGCAGCAGTCCAAGAGCCAGGCAAAGCGGTACTCCGCCTCTAAGCCTGCCGATATCCTTTGCCAGTAGCTTCCAGATAAAGCAGGCCAGGAAAAACCACATCCCAAACTGCGGTGCAAATACCTTGTAGCCATCGGTAAATTTTAATATCTTTCCAGAAAACCAATAGCTCTGCAACGCAAATATTGTATTAAACACCAGATAAGGCATCAGAAAATTTTTCACTGCTCCTTCTCGGCCTTTTTCCGTGTTTTTAGAAAAATAACCAGTAATAAAAACAAAGGCAGGCATATGAAACATATTAATCGCAAAATAGATCTCCTTTAATAGCCTAGGACCTGCCAGCTTAGTGGCTCCGGATAAATGATCCGACAAAAGATGCCCCACAATCACCAAAAAAATCAATACTGCCCTTGCATTGTCAAACAACGCATCCCTCTCTTTTTTTCCTTCCACGTTTTCTCCTTTATTTCCTCTATCCTGCAAATTTCCAAACTTCTCTCTGACAGCATATATCTGCTCGTCCTACTGTCGTTCCGAGCTGGCACAGCTCTTTCCAAAAAGTATCTCTGTAGCAGTTAAAATTCCTCTAGTTCCTCCAGAAACGCCTTAAACTCCTCCTTAGCCTCTTCTATCCGAGCCGTATCGTAGCTGTTTAACGCCTTTTCATATTCGTGCAGCGCCGCCTCTACCATCAGCCGCTTCTCTCCCATGCTCTCTTCATAGATCCGCTCTCCCCGCAGCAGCAGATACTTGTTTTCTTCCCGGTCGCGCGGATGGATTTTCAGATAGGACAACGTTTCAAAACGCTCCCGAATCTCTTCCTCTGTCATATCGACATCCCGTCCGCGGAATACCTGCTTTGTCACCTTTCCGGTCGAAACTACTTTCACCTCGACCTCTAAAATCGAATTGATATCGTAGGTATAGGTGACGTCTACTGCCTCCTCTCCGGCACGGCTGGCTGGAATCTCAATCAAAATCTCTCCAAGAGATAAGTTGTTGGCGGCAAACCGGCTCTCTCCCTGCAGAACGTTGACACGGATCTGCTTCTGGTTATCCCGTACTGTATAGAGACGCTCGGTACGGCTGGCCGGAATAATCGTATTTCGGTCGATGATCGGGCAGAACATCCCATCTTCAAATTTTCCGTGTTCCCATTCCCTGACGACCTCGGTTCCAAGGGTAAACGGACAGACATCGGTCAAAATCACTTCTTTGATCGCATCCTTGCGCTCCTTCATCGCCCCCTGAATCGCGGCTCCTAGTGCCACCGCCTCGTCTGGGTTGATGTTGGTATCCGGGAGCCGCTTAAACAGCTTGCTTACAAAGCGGCGCACGACCGGGCTCTTCGTTGCCCCGCCGACTAATACCACCTTGTCGATATCCGTCAGACGGATATGGGCATCTGACAGACTCCTCTTTACCGGCTGGCGGATTTTATCAAGTAGCTCCTCACAGGCCTCCTCGTATTTTGACAGCTCCAATTCCATCGTCAGCAAATCGTCTCCTACCTTGCAGCGCATCGCCGAATCACGTCCCTCAGAAAAGCCAAGCTTGCAGCTTTCCGCCTGCTTATGGATATGACGCAGCGTCTTTTCATCAAGTGTCAGACGGTCAAGCTGCGGAAACTTTTCAAAAAACAGGTTTTCTAGCACCGCCGTAAAGTCCTCCCCGCCAAGGAAATTGTCTCCGGCTACCGCCCGTACCTCCATAATCGAATCATACAGCTCCAAAATGGATACGTCAAACGTCCCGCCGCCTAAGTCAAACACCAGGAAACGGGCATGCTCCTGGTTCTGATAAAGACCGTAGGCAATCGCGGCAGCAGTCGGCTCGCTGATGATGCGCTCTACCTTCAGTCCGGCCAGTTCCCCCGCCTTCTTTGTCGCACGCCTTCTGGCATCGTTAAAATATGCCGGAACGCTGATCACAGCCTCCGTCACCTCTTCCCCTAGGTAATGCTCCGCATCCTCCTTTAAGGCGCGCAGCACAAAGGAGGAAAGCTCCTCTGCCGTAAAGGTCTTGTGCAGCAGCGAAAACTTCTTCTGGCTGCCCATATCCCGCTTAAATACACTGGCCGCGCTTCCAGGATAGAGCAAGCCACGCTCCACGGCGGAATCTCCTACATAAATCTGTTCCTCTTCATCCATACTGACTACCGACGGGGTCAGCCTTTTCCCCAATCGGTTTGGTATAATCTGCGGACCGTCCTCTGTAAAATATGCTACCAGGCTGTTGGTGGTCCCCAGGTCAATTCCTATTATCATAACACTCTATTCTCCTATCCTTTTCTCAACTATATCCCTAATCGAAGGCAGGCCTCTCTTGCCTCGTCACAGTGCGGATTCCGCCTTAACGCCTCCTCGTACTGTGCTTTAGCCTGCTTCAAATCCCCTATCGCTTCATAATAATAACCCAAATACAGACTGCTTTCAAAGCATTCCTGATAACGGCAGCCGCGGCAGCGCTGGATTTGCTCCATCTGCTCAAACTTCTTTCTGGCCTCCTCCTTGTTCCCCTCGCAAAGCAGCAGCCAGCCGACCGAAGCCAGACGTGCCGGTGCATATGGCTTATAAGCCAGATAATCCTCAAGCTTCCCGCTTCCTGACTTCTGAAAGCACTCCCGGGACAGCTTCGCGTATTCCTTCGCCTGATGAAGCTTCTTTAGCATATGACAGCATCTGGCGAGATAACGGTAATACTCAAACTGATCGTACGGATCGGAATTCAAATCAAGCGCTTTTTTAAAACAGGTCATAGCCTTATTATAATCATTTAATTCCTCTAAATACAGCGAACCCAGATTTTTATAACGCTCTGCCCGATCCTCATTGCTCTCTTTCCCGCTCTCATGTCCCCAGTCCTTATAGGCATTGATTGCCTTCCGCTTCTTTCCCTGCTTTAAAAAGACGTCGCCGACTGCCTTGCCATAGCCCGGCCCCTTTCGCATCTTTTCATAGGCTTTTAGAGCCTCCTCATATTCCTCCAGATAATAATGCAAATCCCCGATTTCCTCCCAAAAAGACTGATAATCCGGGAACATTTCCAGATCCTTTTCATAGCATTCAATCGCCTTGCGGTATTCTCTCATTGCCTCATAGCAGTCTGCCATATTGCTGTAAGGAAGCACACTTTCCGCTCCCTCCATACAATCTGCGGACTTTTTAAAATGCTCGATTGCCTTTTCAAATTCACCTCTGTACTTGTAGCAGCAGCCCAGATTGTTCCATGCCGCCCAATCATCCTCCACGTACTCGAGCGCCTTGTGAAAATCCGCCATCGCAGGCTCTAAATCCATCGCATTCATATAAATCAGGCCGCGATGAACCAGATAATAACAGTTTTCTCTTGCCTTTAGCTGTCTAGTCGCATAGCTGATTGCCTTCTCAAAATCCTCCAGTCGGTATTCCTTCTGATAACGGCGTTGGTAATAATCTGCCAGATTTTCACAGGCATCTCCGTAGGTTTCCTCCAGTTCCAGTGTCTTTTCATAATTTTCTACCATTAAAACCGGATTATTCAGCTTTTCATAACAAAGCGCACGCCCGTAATACAGCCCAGGGCTGTTTTTATAATCCTCCCCGGCGATATCGTATTCCCCCAACGCCCGGCGGTATTCCTTATGATCGGCAAAAATATTCCCTCGTACCATCCGGTACTGCATCCGATCCGGATTTCCCTTAATCGCCTTTTTTAAGTACTCCAGCGCCTCCTCCAAATCTCCGTCGTCCCAGGCTAAAAGCCCCTTTTCAAAATCAACCTCCGACCGATCCTCTAAATCGCATTCCTCCTGCTTGCGCGCCTCCTCCAATTCCTCCAAGATCGCCCTTGCCTTGTCACGATCCTCTTTATTTTTTGCAAGATTACGCAGCACCTTCACCTCATAAAGCTTCATCCGCGGAGAAAATTCCACTTTATTTTCCCTTGCCTGATGGTATACCCGCATCGCATCCTCATACTGGCTGTAATGAAAGAACACCTCTGCCGCAAACATATAAGGACGATGATAGCCTGCAAAAATATCTATTGCACGATGATAATCATCGATTACCTCCTGCGCCTTATGCAGCTCGTAGCAGCACTCCTGCCGGATCAGATAGGCCGGATAATACTGGGCATCCTCGCCGATAATCCGGTCGCAAAGATCCACTGCCCTTTCATATTGCTTGGTTTTCATTAAAATATTGGCATAATACTGAAGGCAACCAAACTTCTCCCGCGGCCCTGGAGCAAACTCAATTCCCTCTTTGATAATCCGCTCGGCATCCTCCTGGCGCCCCAGTTCAAAGTAACAATCACTTAAAATATGGCAGGCGTTGACACGTCTGGAAATCCGCCGTCTGGTCTCAGCAGTCCCGTCGTCCACCAGTTCCCGTATCATCTCCAGCCATTTTTCCAAAAACGGCCTTGCCTCCTCGTAGCGATCTAGCTGATACAGCAGACGCCCGTACAGGTTGCAGTACCCATAGCTTTGCTCCTCTAACGGCACCTCGTCCTTTAACAGCTCTACGGCTTCCTCCGCCCGTTCGTTTTGAAACAGACACCACCCTAACTCCAGCTTCAGCTCCTCTCCCGGAAAATGCGGATCCTCCTCGCCGCGTGACAACTTTTCCCGAAACTCCGGAATCAACCCGTCGTTTGCCTCCTGCAAAAATCCCATCAGCTCTTCGTTCTGTCCGTCAATCTCTAGCAGCTCCATCATCCGCTCTCTCGCCTCGTAATAGAGCTTTTCACTCATTTCATAGCGCACCATATCATATTTTGCCTGGTAATGATCCGGATACCGCTCCAAAATCGACTGCCAGATGGCACGAGCCTCCTCCTTCTGCCCGGCCGCCCAGTTTGCCTCGCCTGCATACAACTCGATATATGACTGTCCCGGATACCGCTCCATCAGATCTGCCGCAAGCCGAACCGCTGCCTGTGCCATACCCTCCGAGCCAGGGATCTCTGCCTTGGCTGCCGCCAGGTAAAGCCGTACCCGCTCTACATCCTCAAACGGATGATATACCTCATACGCAGCCAAATCGTTTAACTCCTGCATACAGCCAGAACCGGAGCCATTTTCGATTTCTCCTGCATCAATCTTCCTCTTGACGCTCAGATAGCTGTCGATATACGCATCTCCGTCGTCTTCCTCCTCGTCTTGATCCGTATTCTCTGCTTCTTCTGTTTCCTGTTGTCCCTTTCCGTCTCTCGATTTCTGCTGAAGCTCTCCATCGGATTTCTTCTCTGCCGCATCCCGTTTTTCAAACAGTTCATACGGAATAAAGGTCTCGTTTTCAATATAATAAATCACATAGTCAATAAAATTGATCGGATACTGCTGAATCAGCGCCTCCCGGCTCTCCCGTATCTCAAATACCTCGTCCATCAGCTTCCAGACCTCGTGCGGAATCTGTACGTGATCCATCAAAAACACCAGCATCTTTTCCCGCGCTTCCATCGAGGTATCCAATTCCTCGCAAACCGGATCGGAAAGCAGCTCCTTCCAGATTTTCAAATCACCTCTGGCAAATACATTGCAGTAATGCTCTTCCACGCGATCCATCCACAGATCGACCTCATCCTTTTCCCGCGCATCCTCTTCTCCGTCCTCCTCTTCTGGCTGCGATGCCAGTCGGAGCGCCTCCTCATACGCCTGACGCAGCCGCTTAAAGCCCTCCGGATCATCCTCTGGATTCGTCTTTTTCAACAATGTCCGGTACGCCGCCCGAATGCTGTTTTCATCTTTGGTTTCCTCTATCTCTAAAATATGAAATATCTGCTTTTTTTCCATGCCTCCAATATCCTTTCTATCAGCTTTGCGATGTTCCTTTCCATCAACATTATACCACAGAATACCAAAGTTTGACAACCACCAGATTTTTTGCACAGAAAAAGCAGGAATCTTTCCTAAATTCCTGCTTTTCTTCCCACCAGCACCTTTTCATATAGCAATCCTAAGGCAAACCAGGCCGGAGCATAATCCAGACGGATCACACCACGGATATTCAATTTTGCTTTGCTGTAATCCCAGGGACAGACGTGCAGCTTTTTTAAAAAGCTTCCCGATAAAAACTCCACCGCAAAAATACAGATGGTATACACACCTCCCCGGATCAGGGTATTGGCTCCGCTTATCCATGTTGAAATCGGAGAAAGCATAGCAGCCATTCCGTAAATCGGAAACATCCAGACTGAGGTTTGGCAGAGAAGCCTTTTGTCCTTATGCTCTTTGATCGAGGAAAGCCCTGTCCAAAAGCATTCGTTGCACCAGCCAATCAGCCCACACAGCAGAAAATCCTTTAGAAATTTTTTTGTATTTTTTACATTGATTGTATTCATGGCACTAGGATGTGCCAAAAGCAGAATTTTTATACCACACAGATTCTTTTCTGGTATATAAAAATTTTCTTTTCAATAAAGAGGATTTTATGGTATGATGATCGTAGGCAATTGCCCTATTTTTTCTACTGCCTGACAGCAAACCATAATAGGAAAGGAGACTTTATCATGAATATCATCGGCGTTACTTGTAGCTGTCTGCCAAAAAGCATTTCACAGGAGGCTGTAAAGGAATTTCTGCGTGGCGCAGCAGATGCGGGACACCAGACCGAATGCTTCGCCATCAGTCAGAACCTCCGCGGCTGTACCGGATGCCATGCTTGTAAAAAGACAGATTCCTTCTGTGTTCAAAAGGATGTCCTCGCTGATTACTTTAAGCTTCTTCCAGAAGCAGATGTAGTCGTTTTGGGCGCAGGCATTTATATGGGCTATCCGCAGGGAGAGGCCTGGACGTTTATGAATCGTCATTTCTGCTTACATAAACGCGTCCTGGATCACTCAGAATGCCGGATCGCTCCAGGAAAAAAGCTGTATCCGATGTTTGCTCAGGGAGCCCCTGACAACCCGGAATACCGCGCACATGACAACGAGCTTTTAAAACCGTTTTCCGGATGGGGCTTTGAGCTTATGGAGCCTCTTATCCTGACGGCACAGGGAAAAGAAGCTGCCCTGCAAAAAGCCTATGAGCTTGGAAACACGTTATAATTTTTCCTGAATTTCTTAGGCTTCTTGAGTTTCTGAAAGCAAACCGGGAGGAACGGCCTTACTGGGAATCCTCCCGGCTTACCTTCCTGTTTTCTACCTCCCACATCTTCCATATTCATCCATACAATCCTCTGCCGGATTTTTCATACACAGATGAACGGCTGCTCTCTGGAACGTCATCGGCAACGCCAAAATATTCGGCTCTGGCCCGACATATTTTTTCTTCGCATCCTCTAGTGCCTCCTCAAAGGTTGCCCTCGTCTTTAAGCCCATTCCCCTGGCATAACCGGGTTCCTCCGCTCCTACGATATAAATCGCCGAAGTGTTCATTTCCGCGATATGTCCGCAGGACATCATGGAAAAGCCATGGAATGGATGGAACGCATTACAAAAACGATACTGGCGGATGTATTCCTCGTTCGTGGCAAAATATTCTCCATAACGGTTCATATCTGGAAGCGTATTCATATGGTCATGCTGGAACATCTCATACAATTCCCGCAGATACGGCCACAGCTCGTCATGGAAATACCCGTTGCAGGTAGAGGAACAAAGAATCACGCAATGATCGCTCATCACTCGTTTCAGGCGCAGTACCTGGGCGCTTAACGCCTGCATCATCATAATCGGATTTGTCCCCATTCCGTCCCCATAATGAAATTTCTGCGGCATTCCAAATACCAGCACATCATACTTTTTCTCTGCCCAATGCACATACGTCCGCTGATCGGCCAATTTCCAGCTAATTGGCATCATTTCCCTGGCATACCCGGAATAAATGGCAATCTGTCGGGATCTTGTATCTAACACCGCATCGCAGCAAAAAAACGGATGCCCCATTTTTTCTTCCATATACATACTGATTTCATCAAACTTATTTCTCATCAGGCTTCCGCCATTGACCGGGGTAAAATCTGCCCGATGCATCACAGACGGTACATGATGACTGGCAATGCTGCGCCAGTTCGTAATACCGGTCGCACTGTGCTTATAGCCGCCGGAATAGCCGCCGTATGGGTTGCCCTGTACATGGCCGATCAAAATCGGGATATCACATTCCAACACATAACGATTGATATACACCTCATCCCCTCTGGCTGTTTTTCCCAGATAGGCCATATGCTCCGCATCCTCACTGTCATGGCTGATGATTTGCCCCGACGGCCAGAATTCCTCAAACAGTTCCTGCCCGAAAATCGCCTTCACGTCCGATTCTTTGCTCCGCGGATGCAGCCCGTTGGAAATGATAAATAAAATATCCTTCTTCTCCACCCCCGCCGCATACAACTCCTTTAGCATATAGCGGATGCTAAGCTTTCTATGGCTTGTTGCCTGCTCTCCGCCTTTTACCCGATCCGGTACTACCATGACTACCGTACTGCCTGGATGTGCCAGTTCCGTCAGCGTCGGCATCCCAATCGGATGCGCCAGACTTTCCAAATAAGCTGCCTCCAGCCCTTCCTCCGGAATATAATCCGGATCCTTTACCGTTTCCCCTGGGATAAATACATCTGTACTGTCCGGCAGCTCCGCTGTCATTACCCCATGGCCATATTCAAACTCTATTCTCATATTCTCTCCTATTTGAGTTCCGCATCTGCACTCCGGCACCCCCACCTGGGGGTGCCTCCGTTCCGATGCTGTTTTTAGCTTTTATTTTAAGTTTTGTAAGTATAATGCTACAATCTCCAAGTATTCCTCCGGGTAGAAGCCGATTTCGCCCTGGAAGCGGGTAAGGGCGATTAGCCCGCCGTCGATTTCCGGGATGGAGGCGAGCATAGCGGCATTATCTTGTTTCAGACCGCCGCCGTAGACGATGTCCAGGCCTGCGGTTTTCTCTTTGGCAAAACGGGCGATTTTTGTGATATAGTCCTTGTCTGCCGGAGTTTTGCCGGGGCCGATGGACCACACCGGCTCGTAGGCGATTACGACCTTTGAGGTATCTATTCCCTGCAGGCCGATGGCAAGTTGACTGCCCAGTACCTCCTGCCACTGCTCCTGCTCCTCGCCTTTTTCCCCGATACAATATAAAACAGTTAAGCCGCGGGCTGTAGCACACCGGATTTCCTGGTTTAGCGCCTGATTGACTGCTGCTGATGCTGCCTGGGCTGTGACACCTGCTGCTATTAAAAGCTCCATTTTGTCCTTTCGTTCCTCACAATGTCCGATCAAGACACTGTCACAACCGATGGCGGCCATCGCAGCCGCCGGACGGTTTGCGGTAAATGCCCCGAAGTTCCCGCTGCCTGGTTTATTCTGCTGTGGTGTGCCTTCCTTCCCATGAGCAGCAGATTCCTGATAAAATGCGGTATCCTCCCGGTAAACGGACTGGCAGCCGATTTTTACCGGGCTGCTTTTTGTTCTGGCGGAAAGTGCCTCCAACAAATGAACCTCTGGGAAAAACATGGCAAATTCCACTTGCCGCAGGTCATATGTCTGTAAGGCTTCTTGTGTTTCCCTTAAAATCGTAGACGCCCATTTGGAAACTGGAGCCAGACGATTGACACCGCCCCATTCCGGCGGGATATCAAACCGTTTTAAATTCAGATAAAGATGCTTCATTTCAAATTCCTGCCTTTCTGTAACGTTCTGCCATTTCCTCTACTGTCACCCGCTCAACCTCAGGCGCCCTTCCTACGCTCCCAAAGCTTACGATCAAAGTGCCGACCACCTCCTTTACGCCTGCCTCAATACAACGGCAAACCTTCGCCACGTCCTCATCTGGTACACTGCCGTACATCAGCGTATCCATAATCGGTGTTAAAAACACACGCGGATCAAATGCGCTCTGATTGGTTTCCAGTAACTCATAGATTTTTCCTACCGAAGCACTGCTACAAAGCGAAGGCTCCATCACAAACAATTCCTTTAAATTTCGGGTAATCGCCAGACGGATGTCCGTATCGACATTGATTTTATTGATTCCGCTGTGCGAAACCTCCACCAACTGGGAAAGCGGAATCCCAAAAGCATCTGGCAGCCTGCCGCCTAACGCTTGTATTTCCTTTACAATATACTGCGGCACTGTAGAAGAACCATGACTGACCAAATACCCTTCTATCCCCTCATGACGCATACATTCCTTTATGGCAATGGCAATCTCCTTGCGGATAACCGTATCCCTTCCCTTGTTTGCTCCATGCTTCGTTCCGTAGCTAATCGCCAACGCATCCACCCCGGTTTTACGGAAAAATTCCACGGCATGAAGAGGATTGGTATAGGTACTGCCTGCGGAAAAAACATGATCCTCCACGCCAGCCAGCACGCCCAGCTCCCCTTCTACGGTAACGCCTCTTTCATGAGCATATTTTACTACCTCTCTGGTCAGTTCAACATTTTCCGCAAATGGCAATGCGCTTCCATCGATCATCACACTCGTATAGCCGCCTTCGATTGCTGCCCTACACGAATCCAAATCCTTTCCATGATCCAGATGCAACGCAATCGGAACCGGACTGTCCGCCCCATATTGCCGGACGGCAGCCGCAATGTTCTTCGCTCCTGCCTGCTTATCCTCCAGGGTCGCATTCATAAAATCCGTCCGGCCTCCCATAAAGCCATTTGCCAAATCCGCCCCCTGCAAAATAGCCGGACTGCGGAACATTTCATGCACCTCAATCACCGCCTTGGCCTGACAAACCGCATTGACATTAAACGCCCCTTGAGCATAATCATTTCTGTCTGCTGCTTCTAATATCACTCTCATTGGTACTAACATTTTTTCGTTTCCTTTCCTTCCGCCAATCCTTACCTGACTTAGTTTTGTCTATCTGCTTCCGACTGAACTTTGTCTGCCTAACCCAGTTGTCTTTCATCCGTCTCCTAATACCAGCATTTTACTTAACGCTCCTCCAAGCAACGGCCGGCACCATTCCCGAAATGCTTCCGTGACGCCGTTTCCTGCTTCGTTGATAAACTCGTCTGGCATGGTGCGTTCGTGTAGCATGACCTTTTCTATCTCCACCAGGAACGGCTCTATCTGATAGGGATTGGTAGAAATCCGGCGGAATGCCACCATTTTTCCGCTTTCCCCTTTTAGCACTGCCTGACAGGCGATGCGCCCTGCCAACTCAGCCTCCTCAAGATCTACGACGCTTTGCAGGGAACTAGACGCTCTTCCAAGCAATCCCGGCTTTTCCCCTCTGGCCTTATAACCCAGACGGCGAATTACCACATTGGCCAGATGAGAGCTTACCTCTCCAAAATAGGTTGCCCGCCCCGTCTGGAATATCGGCTCTACGACAGGCTTACCCGCCGCATCCTTTAAGCCCTCGCTCGCCACTACCACAATCCCGCTCTTCGTCTGCAAAAGCCGTCTAATATCCTCTACAAAACGTTCCTCCTCAAAAGGACGCTCCGGCAGGTAAAGCAAATCCGGCCCCAGACCATCCCCGTCGTCTGCCAGAGCAGCAGCGGCCGTAATCCAGCCGGCATTTCTTCCAGAGGCCTCTACCACTACAACGTGAATCGGCAGACCTCTGACATCCGCGCAAACCTCCTTTATGCTCTGTGCCATATAGCGGGCAGCGCTGCCAAAGCCCGGACTGTGATCCGTCACAGCAATGTCGTTGTCCATCGTTTTCGGAATCCCTATCACATAGGCGTCGATTCCCCTTGCCCGGCAAGCCCTCTCCAGCCTCCCGCACGCATCCATCGTTCCGTTTCCGCCGTTAAACAGGACATAGCGAATCTGCTTTTCCCTTAGCTGCTCCGCCATTTGCTCATAATCTGCGCCTTCAAGCGCATCGCGCGAGGTGCCGATCACACTTCCTGGCGTCTGCGGCAGCAACTTTAATGCTTCCTCTGACAGTCCCTCAAGCTTCCAAAAATCTCCCCTTAAAAGCCCTCCGGTTCCGTTTTTAGCAGCATAAATATGGTGCAGGCGCCGCTCCTTTTTTGCCTCCCTAACAGCCCCATAAAGAGACGCATTGAGTACCGCCGTCGGGCCACCTCCATGCACGATTAACATATTTTCCTTCATGCCTTTTTCCCTTTTCCCTTCCCCAAAGCCTCAAACATCCAGGCTTTATACGCCTCTACTCCCGGCTGATCGAAGGGATTTACTCCTGTCAGCTTGCAGGAAAGATAGCAGGCAAACGCAAAAAAATAAAAGAGCTGCCCGAAATGATACGCATCCAGAGCATCCAGTTCTAGCGTCAGACACGGAAGCTTCTGGCTATGAGCCGCTACGGTTGCCTGATAAGCCGCCTCATTGATTTCAAAAAAGTCCTTTCCATCCAGATAATCAAAATAATCCGGCAGACTATCCGGCTCCACAACCAGAAAGTCCTGCTGCTCCCGGATATGCAGGAAGGTTTCAAACAAAATCGGAGAGCCGTCCTGGATAAACTGTCCAATCGAATGCAGCTCCTCGGAAAACTCCGCCGCCATCGGCAGCAACCCCTTATTTTCCTTTCCCTCGCTTTCTGCAAAAAGCTGTATCCACCATTTATAAAAGAACCGAAGCTGCGGCTCAAAGCTTGCCAGCATTTCTACCCGATAGCCCTTCTGATAATACAAGTTCCGCAGACAGGCATATTGATAGGCCATATGCTCCTCGGCCTTCTGCTCCCAGTTACGAAGCTGCCGCTCCATATCCCGCGCACCTGCCGCCAGGCTGCGGATATCTATCCCGGCCACTGCCATCGGCAAAAGCCCGACGTTAGAAAGCGCCGTATAGCGTCCGCCTATGTTGTGCGGAAATTCTAAAAAACGATACCCGTTTTCCTGACAAAGCTGCTCCAGGGAGCTCCCTGCTGTTCCGGTCGCCAAAATCCTTCCTGGTGCCTCTGTTCCATAGACCCGGTACAAATATTGCCGCAGGATACGAAAAGAAGAGCCTGGCTCCAGGGTTTCAAAATTTTTGGCAATACAGTTGATATAAACCGATTTTCCTTCTAATTGCTGCAGCATTTCGTTTAACGCATAAGGAGAAAGCGTATTGCCCGCATAGAGAATTTCCGGATTTTCTCTCTTCTTGTACGTATCTCTTTCGGAACGAAATGCCTCGATTACCGACCGCGCCGCATTGTTAGAGCCGCCTACCCCAATCAAAACAAATACCTCAGCTTTTTTTCGGATTTCTCCGGCCAGCTCGAGGATACTCTCCAGCTTTTCCTCGCTTGCCCATTCCTCTACGGAAAGCCATCCCTGATTATCCGCGTAGCAGTCCTCTCCTGCCTGCGCCTCCGCCAGCTTTTCTTTCTGCTCCTGCAGCATGACAGACCAGGCCTCCTGATCGTCCTTGTTTAAATTGTGCGTTATAAAGCGTAGCATCCTGTTCTCCTTTCCCATGCTTCCCTTCTGCTTTCTTGTTTGCTTCTGCCTTATTTGAAAGCCCAAAGGTCTACTTTACCTCTGTCCGGCAGACATAAGAACGCTTTCCCATCACCTGAATCGGCTCTCCGGTCAGTGTCACAGAGGTGTGCAGCGGCAGCTCCCCCGAGGACGTTCCAACCATCAGCTCCAACTGCCCCGGCTCTACGACAAACTCCATGTTTTCGTTGTAAAAACCAAGCTGCGCCAAATCCAAATGAAAGAGAACCTCCTTGGTCTCTCCGGCCTGCAAGGATACCCTCTTAAATCCGGCCAACTGCTTGTTCGGCCTGGATACATGGGCATCACAAAAGCTTGTATAAAGCTGAACAACCTCATCTCCCTCCCTCTCTCCGGTATTGGAAATCTGACAGCGAATCGTCAGGCTTCCTTCCAGACAAAGCGGCTGCTCAAGTATCGGCTGTTTTTCTACATCTGGCTCTTTAGAGATGCCGTTTACCTTCAGCCCTGACAAGGCAAAGCTTGTATAGCTTAGGCCATATCCAAACGGATAAAGCGGTGTTCCCGGCCCATCGGTATAGCCTCCGGAAAAAAGATTCGTATTTGTCTCTCCCCTCTTTAACGCATATCCGGATCCGTTTTTATGATTATAAAAAATCGGAATCTGCCCTGCGTTTCTCGGTATTGTTACGGTCAGCTTTCCTCCCGGATTCCTCGTTCCGTCCAGGACGTCTGCCACTGCCTCCCCGGCAAATGGCCCCGGCATCCAGGCCTGTAATATCGCGGAAGTATGTTCCTTAGCCCAGTTTACGGCAAAAATCCCCGACCCATATAACACCAGCACTATCGGCTTCCCCGTTGCTGCCACGGCCTCTAAAAGCTGTTGCTGCACTCCCGGCAGATCCAGACTGGAACGATCCTTTCCTTCTCCTCCGGTCGTCCCTACCCAGCCGCAGTTTCCGCCTAAGGCCATCACGACAATATCACTTTCCTTTGCGGCCTGCACAGCCTCTGCAAAGCCCTCCTGTCCTGGCGCAGTAATATCACAGCCCTGTGCGTATACTATTTCAAAACGATCCCCTAATGTCTCCTTCAGGCTTCTGGCATGATATTCCCGCAAAACTCCGTTCATATCCGACAGCTTTTCTATTGCCTCTGGATCCATCTGTTCATACATACTCTCAAACGGTCCCCTTGGCTTTTTATTCTTTGCCCTTTTATCTGTCTGCCCGCTCTGCTGTCTGGCCTCCATCCTTGCCTTTTCCTCTTCCTCCAGGATACCATGAAAGCTAGCCTCGCCCTGCTGCTTCTTCTGCCAATCTAGCATTTCAATATAGGCCGGATAGGTATAGCCGCTGACCGGATAGCGGAGGCTGTCTGCATGAGGCCCAATCACTGCCAGCCTTTTTCCGGCAGGCAACGGCAAAATCCCGTCATTTTCCAGTAAAATCAGTGACTTTGCAGCAATTTCCCGGCTCAGGGCTTCCTTCTTTTCATTCCGCATTGCCCCTTCCAGCCTTTGGATATCTGCATATGGATTCTCAAATAAGCCGCGTTTGAATTTAATGGTCAAAATCCGGCGTACCGATTCGTCTAACAATTCTTCTGGCAGCTCCCCGCTTCTTACATAATCCGGCAAGCTTCGAAATGCTCCGCCTACCGGAATTTCCGTATCACAGCCGCCCTTTTTTGCCAAAAGTCCCGCCTCCTGGTAGGTCTTTGCCACCTTATAATGCTGAAACAACTGCCAGACTGCCCCGCCGTCCGAGGTCAGCATCCCTTCAAAGCCTATCGTATCACGCAAAAGCTTCCGGGCAATTTTTTGATTGGAAATAACTGGCATTCCATCGATTTCTGCATAATTCGCCATCATTGCATCCAGATCCGCTACCTTGGCCGCCGCTTCAAACGGAGTTGCAAATACCTCATACAATTCCCTGTCACTCAAACGAACCGTCGCCATATTCAATCCGGCCTGTGTTTCCGCATACCCCAGGAAATGCTTGGCAATACAGCTTACTCCCTGCGCCTGCATCCCCCGAACATAGCCAATTCCCATCTGACTGTTCAAATAATAATCCTCTCCGTAGGTCTCATAGGTTCGCCCCCATCTCGGATCTCTGGATACATCTACCACCGGACTCATCGCCGAGGTAATCCCGACTGCCCTTGATTCCTGCCCGATTACCGCGCTCATTTCCTCCGCCAGCTCCGGCTCCCAGGTAGAACCGACGTTGATCTGCGCCGGAAAAAGCGTCCCTCCTGCCCCTGGATAGCCGCACAAATTTTCCGATTGAAGCGCTACTGGAATACCAAGCCTTGTCTCATGAATAAAAAAATCCTGAAGCTCGTTTGTGATCGCTGCAATCTGCGCCGGATCGGCGAGGCCTACCAACGAATACTGGGTAATCCGCCCATGTCCGTTCGCAAAGCGTTCCCTTAGCTTTTCCCTGCTTACCTTTCCGTTTTCCAAAAAAGAAGCTGCCAAATCCCCGCAAAGCTGCGCCGCCTTTTCCTCCAGAGTCATCCGGGACAGTAAATCCTCTACCCGCGCCTCTATCGGCTGAGAAGCATCCTGATATAACCGATACTCTGTACTGCTTTTGCCCTGTGCTGCCTCACTCATTGCTTCATTCCTTGCTTCACCCATTCCTTTTCCCTTCCTTTCTCTTGCTGCTCTCGCTGCTTTTGCCGCTTTTACTGCCTTTGCTGCCTTTGCTGCTTTTGCTGCTTTTGCTGCTTTTGCTGCTTTTGCTGCTTTTGCTGCTTTTGCTGCTTTTGCTGCTACCATTCTTCTGATCTCTATTTATTAAAACTTTTAATAAATTAACCATAGCATACTTCTTAGAATTATGCAAGCAAAATTTTTCACTCTTCCCACACCTCACCTCGGCAATGCTTTTTCCGAAGAGGATATTCAATCAGCAGAGCTTTTGACGGCGCTTCTGATTACTGCCGGCGACGAGGGGCGTATTGACGACTTCCTATGCTCCGCGCTATGCGCCTGCGCCGTTGCCTGGGTACAGCAGAATCCCGAGGTAATTGCTCCTTTAGAGGCAACCTATCGCCGCTAATCCTTCTTTACAAAATCATGTGCAGCTTCCAGAGAAATCTTCTCCTGTCCTCTTGACATTGACACGATGTCCGGCCTTATACTGCAAAAAGGGAATGTGTTTTCGCACATTGCCATGCAAGTACGGCCACTTCACACACAAGGAGGAAAAGCAATGAGCCAGTTGACTATCCGCGAGGTTTCCACCCGGTTTCAGATTTCTGCCCGGATGCTCCGCTACTATGAGAAAATGGGGATGCTCACAAGCACGCGCAAACCAGATTATGCTTACCGCGCCTATGAGGAAAGCGCTATCCTGCGGCTGCAGCAGATTATCATCCTGCGCAAGCTTCAGATACCGCTGAAAAAGATCCGTATCATCCTTGACGGAACGAAGGAGGACGCATTACAGATCGTCAGGGAACAGCTTCAAGCTATGGAAGGCTATACCGCCTCTCTCCAGACGAAAAAGCAGATTTTAGAAAAGCTGGCGCTGCTTTTAGAGAATGATACCCCTCTGCCGGAGCCTGCGCAGCAGCAGTCCTTGCTGCTTACCCCGGCGATTCTGTCTCTGGCCGACTTGCTCCCCTTAGAAAAGCATCAGTTAAAGGAGGAACAACTTATGAGTGCACAAAAAGAGCAAAAGGATCTGGTAGAAAAGGATAGCTGCGTCCGTCTTGTCCAGCTACCGCCTTACACCGTCGCCGCGTATCAGTTTGAAGGGGACGAGCCGGAGGAGCAGGCCAGTAAAGTAATGAACGAATTTATCTGCTCCAGCCGTCTCTATGAACACAAGCCCGACGCCCGTCTGTTTGGATTTAACAATCCAGACCCACGGCCTGACGACGGAGCCCACGGCTACGAATACTGGGTGACAATCCCAGAAGCTATGGAGGTTCCGGCTCCTCTGGTGAAAAAACAGTTTTCCGGCGGACTCTATGCTGCCTATCCTATCAGCTTCCCGGATTTCCACGAATGGAAGTTCCTCACGGAATGGGTAGCAAGAAATGAGCAATATCAGGAAAATTACCAGGATACCGGAATGGGCGGCTGCTTGGAGGAGCATTTAAACTGGGTATACGCCATCCATACGGGACAGACAGAAAACGGCATTACCGGAAAGCTGGATCTGCTGCTGCCGATTCAGCCTCGCTCCTGACTGTTCCATGCCACTAACTGCTCCATTCTGCTGCTGTTCCATGCTCTTGTAGGAGATGCGGAAAATGACAGGAGCTACTAATAGCTCCGCCGGGAGTCTGCCACAAACCACGTCAGCTCCCGGCTGCAGGAGCTATTTTGCTACGTTTCCAGAAACAAACGGCGAAGCAAAAAATAAGCTGCTCCCTTTGCCCCGCTGAAATGATCGAACGGTTTAAACACAATCTGAACCTCTTCCTCATTTAATCCAAAAAATTTTTCTCTGGCCGACGTCTCCAACCGCTTCTGATTCTGCACGGACTTCATCAGATACCCGTCTACCACCACATAGCCTGGATTGACCAGATTGACCACATTGGCCAGGGCAATTCCCAAATATTCTATCGTTTCCTCCAGCACAGCCTGAATATCCGGATCACCCTGCTCCTGTGCCTTTAGCACCTGCTTCATTTCCAAATCCTGACTGGCTGTCCGCTCCAAAACGCTTTCTGTCGGCTGACTGCCCCTCAGACACTGCTCTTCTGCTAACAGCCTTTTTAATACCGGAGCCTTCCCTTCTTCTAACAGCCTCCGACATTCCTGTAAAATCGCCCTTTCTCCTGCCAGATCATCCAAGCATCTCTGTTTCCCCTTGCCCTGTGCGTCCTCATTTTCTACCTGGAGAATCGTATGCCCAATCTCCCCGGCGCCAAAGCTGTATCCGGATACGACGCGATCCTTTACTGTCAGAGGACAAGCCAGGCCTCTTGAAATATAAAAATAAGCAAAAGAATCCGGCTGCTCCCCACGCTGCTCCATCCCATAACCTACTGCCCGCAGACGTACATTATTATCAATGAAAACAGGCAGATCTAAGCATTCCGACAAATCCGCTGCCAAAGGACGCCCGCTCCAGTCCGGCTCCCGATGGCTCCGTATGATTCCGTTCTCACACTCAATAAATCCCGGCAGACCGACTCCCACCCCCAGCAAGCTTTGCTTTTCTGCCGAGCCTTGTCCTTCCGCCAGCTTTTTTATTAGTTCCTTTATCTGAATCACCAGTTTTTCCAACATCTCCGTATAGCTTCTGGTTCCTGCTGCTTCCTCTGATGCCGCTAACAGTTCCCCCCGCAGATTCATCAAAACAGCCCTCGTCGCATAAGGCCCCAACTCTACGCCTACTGCCAGAGCCGCATTCGGCCGAAAGGCAACCGCGGTCGGCTTCCTCCCGGCCCCTCCTGCCAGCCTTTCCTCCGGAAGCGAAAGCTCCTGCAAAAGCCCCTCTGCCATCATCTCATTGACACTCGTCGTAATCGTCGGCAAGGTCAGTCCCAGCTCCTCTGCTACTGCCGTCCTCGTGACAGGCTCCCGTTTAAAAATCGTACTCTTTATCCAAACCCGGTTTCTCCGTCTGGTTTCTAATAGGCTGCTGCCCTTTTTTTCCTTCATCTCCCAATTCCTCCTCTTTTTTATCTTATCATGCCGCTCCTTTTTTTTCAATCAAATCAATCTCTTTTGCAACCAGGCATTGCCATTCTCTTTTTTCTATGTTATGATAGTCCTATATCAGGCAGGGTATGATTCTCACCCAACATACACCTTAACAGCCTTACTACCCTTCTATTGGAAACCCGCATTCCGTTTGCCGTTTCCGGAGCAATCAAAAAGGAGTTTTCACCATGAATCCAAAACCACAAAAGAAACCACACCGTGCCTGGCTGATCTTAGCTGCTTGTATTCTGTTCCAGGGAGCGACCACCGGCATCATGTTCAACTGCCTGGGGCTTTTCTATGCCTCTATCTGTGAGGATTTGGGCTTTAGTATGGGCAGCATGTCCCTTTATAACACAATTCGCCAGCTCGCTACTGCTGCCACGCTTCCCTACATGATCCTGCTGCTGAAAAAAAGAAAAATGCATCGTACTCTTTTGGCTATGACCCTGATTTGTACCCTTTGTTTTGGGCTGATGGGTGTTTTCCATCACCTTTATGAGTTTTATATCAGCGGTGTGGTCGTCGGCGTAGCCGGAAGCATTGTCTTTGCTGTCCCTGTCACCATCGTCATCAACAACTGGTTCCAGAAAAAGAAATCCCTGGCTATGGGAATCGCCTTTTCTGCCTCCGGCGTGGCAGGCACTCTGCTAAACCCGGTATGTTCCTTTATCATTCTGCAGACCGGATGGCGCGCTGCCGCCTGGATTATGGCAGGTCTCAGCCTTCTGCTTACGGTTCCTTCAATTTTATTTATCATCCGCAGGAACCCGGAGGAGGCAGGCTGTACTCCCTATGGCGCCGAGGAATTTGCCCGGCTGGCTGCCGAACGCTCTGCCGCTTCCGGGCAGTCTGAGAATGCCGCATTACAGGCAGCTTCTACGGAGCGTTTCCGCCAGGCTCCGCAGTCTCATCCTGTTTTGCTGCTTGTCTGCTGTATGATCATTACGGCAGTCGCCTATTGGGTATCTCAATACAACAGTCATCTTGTCACCTTCGGGCAGTCTACTGGTATGACGCTTATGGCAGCCTCTACGGTGGCCTCCTTTGCCATGACCGGAAATGTCCTTTCCAAAATCCTGCTTGGCATGGTAGCGGAAAAATGGGGCTATAAGCTGGCTCTTTATTCAGGACTGTTTTTCTCTGCACTGGGCTTTGCGATTTTCCTTTTGTTCGGACAGTTCCCAATCGGCCTTTATATCGGCGGGCTTTTCTTTGGAACTACTATGGCGCTCGCTACTGTCGTGCCGTCCCTGATTGCTGCCCACCTCTACGAAGACGACGCCTATGAGGAGCATTACAGCAAAATGATGACAGCCGGATATGTCGCCTCAGCGGTAGGCTTTGCAGCGATTGGCTTTTCCTATGACTTTTTCGGCAGCTATTTCCCAAGCATCGCTTTCTCCCTGGCACTCTGCCTTCTCGCCGGAGTGGCCGGATATTTTATCATTCGAGAAGATGCCAGGAAACAAACACATACAAGCTAATAAAAAGCAGCAAGGAGGTTTTTTTATGTTTTCATTTCATTATCATACCCCTACGGAAATTGTCTTTGGCAGGAATGCAGAATGCCAGGTTGGGGAGCTGGTACAAAAAACGCAATGCCGCAAGCTTCTGCTGCATTACGGCGGAGGGAGCGTCATTCGTTCCGGACTGCTTGACCGGATCAAGGCCGCTCTGGAGGAAAAAAATATCGCCTATACAGAGCTTGGCGGAGTCGTTCCAAATCCACGGCTTTCCCTCGTTTATCAGGGAATCGAGCTTTGCAGGCGGGAACAGGTTGATTTTATCCTGGCAGTCGGCGGCGGAAGCGTCATTGATTCCTCTAAGGCAATCGCCTATGGCCTCGCTAACGAAGGCGATGTCTGGGATTTTTATGAACATACCCGTCAGGCTCATGCCTCCCTGCCGATTGGCGTCGTACTGACGATTGCCGCAGCCGGAAGCGAAATGAGCGACAGCAGTGTGATTACCAAGGACGAGGGCATGGTAAAACGGGGCTATAACAGCGATTTATGCCGCCCTGTATTTGCCCTGATGAACCCGGAGCTGACAATGACGCTGCCGGACTATCAGACCGCATGCGGCTGCACGGATATTTTAATGCACACGATGGAGCGGTATTTTACCTCGGGAGGAAATATGGAGCTTACCGATGCCCTGGCCGAAGGACTGATGCGTACTGTCCTGAAAAATGCACTGATTTTACGGGATAATCCCCGCGATTATGACGCCAGGGCAGAAATCATGTGGGCCAGCAGCCTTTCTCACAACGGACTGACCGGCTGCGGAAACAGCGGCGGAGATTTTGCCACTCACGGACTGGAGCATGAGCTTGGCGGTATGTTTGACGTAGCACACGGCGCCGGACTGGCAGCTCTCTGGGGAAGCTGGGCCAGATATGTCTGGAAGGACTGCGCCCCTCGTTTTTACCGTTTTGCAAAAATGGTCATGCAAATTCCGGCGCCGGATCCGGAGGAGGCTAAAACAAATCCTTCCTTTTACGAGGAAGCCTTTGTAAAAGAAACGATATTAAAGGGTATCGAGGCAATGGAGGATTTTTACCGCAGCATCCATATGCCGACAAATTTACGTGAATTAGGCGTGGAACCAACCGAAGAGCAGCTACGCACTATGGCGCATATGTGCAGCCTGGCGGCAGGCGGAGTAAAGGGTTCTGCGAAAAAGCTATATGAAGAAGATATGCTGCAGATTTATCGAATGGCTTTGTAAAAGGCATTTTGGCTGCCTGGAACAGAGCTGGCACCAGAGCAAATAGGGCAGGAATCGAATTACCCGGTTCCTGCCTTATTTTAGGACAATCGTTCCCGCAGCACCTCTACCTTACATTGGTGCCGTTTTCTCTCATCCTCTTTCTGACAGGCAATCTCAACCGCCAGGATACGTCCTGTATATTCTGGCCTTTCTCTCAGCATTCTTTCAAACCGAATCGCATACTGACGGCTTTTCATCTGTGAGATCGCTTCCTCTGCCATCGTTTTGGTATCTCCGGCTCTCGTTGCAGCAAGCATCCGTCCGGATTCCTTCGCCAACTGATAAACTGCTCCCAGAGAAGCTTCCTTTTGTGCCATCTCTGCAAATTTGTCCATCAATTCCTTATTGGGAATAGGAGGTGCAGTTTTTGGGCGTCTCATGACTATCTACTCCTTTTCCTTTCAAGTCATCTATAAAGATACATTCAATTTTTTTCTAAATATTAGCGATATTTCTTAATTATTATAAATTTATTCTATTTTAA
>CASCWU010000022.1 GCA_949155905.1 uncultured Lachnospiraceae bacterium | reverse complement strand
GCCATAGCGGTAGCGGCGGCGGCCGAAGACCAGCTTCCAGCCCAGGGCCGCCAGGAATTCTTCCTTAGAAAAGCCTATGGTATTCCAGGCCTGCTGCACTAGCCGCCCATCTATCGTCTCTGAGCCATAAACATTACTTTTAACCGTCGGATGCTCCTTTACCCAAAAGCTATCATCGGCATGGATTTGTTCGGCAGAGCCATCCTTGTAAACAAGCTTTAACGCAAGCGAAAGCATCAGAAAACGGCCAAACGGCTGATAAGGATTCGGGTTTGGTGGCATAAACTCCGGAAATCGGAAGGTATAATGCTCATCGGTTTTGATAAACCAGCCATTTCCTACCTCAACCCCCAACACATTGTCTCCCGGCTGTAAGTAAGAGGTCAGATCAAACACCGCATATTCGATGTACTTCCGATAATCTGTCCAGCCGGGATCTAACTCATGATCACCGACCTTTTTCCCGTTGACGGAAAGAATAAACTGCCCCAATCCGCAGATCTGAATCACTGCTTTTTGGAGTTCCTTTTCTATTCGGAATGCTTTCCTCGCATAAAAGGGCGCATCTGTCTGATTGGTAATCCAGGCGCCTAAGGCGTTCTGTTTCATCTTTTCTTTTTCCTCCTCTAGCTAAGATAAAATTCTCTGTGTAAGTCCCTCTTTACAAAGCCTCCCGATTCCTGACCGCCTTTTCTCCTTACCTCAGTTTTTCCCTTCTGGATAGTTTCCTAGCACGAGCAGCATATTTGCCTCTGCCTGCAGGCCAGCCAGAGCATTTTGCACAGCGGCCTCCTCCAGATTTCCGGTAAAATCCAGGAAAAAGCGATACTCCCAGTTTCTTCCAGGAATCGGCCTGGATTCGATGTTTGTCATATTCAGTCCGTTAAAAATAAAATGAGACAGCATCTGATAAAGCGAGCCGCTGACATGCGGAACCTCAAAGCAAATGCTGATTTTCCCTGCTGCCCTTGTATACCACGGCTTTCCGGAAATCACAATAAAACGGGTAGAATTTTCCTCGCTCATGCTGATATCCTCTGCCAGAACGTCAAGACCATAGTACTGCCCGGCCCGCTTGCTTGCTATAGCAGCCTGATAAGGCTTTCCCTCCTCTTTTACCTTTTTGGCACAGCCTGCCGTGCTGCCCTCCTCATGCAGCCTCCATTCCGGATGAGCGTTCAGATACGGCCTGCACTGTAAAAGCGGCTGAATATGAGAATATACGTCCGTGATTTCCTCTAATCCCACTCCTGGAAGGCCAAGCAACGCATGATCGATTTTCACGACATGCTCTCCTACGATATAATTGTCATAAGAAAGCAGCAAATCATAAATGTCTGAAATCCCCCCCGTCGAGCTGTTTTCAATCGGCAGCACACCGTATTCTGCCCGCTTCTCCTTCACGGTCTGCATGACCTCTTTAAAGGTGGCGCAGGGAATCCCTGTTATCTGCCGGCCGAAAAATTCCTCCATCGCCTGTTCCGTATAAGTGCCGCGCACTCCAAAAAAGGCCGCCTTCGTTTTGGCATCTACCGGAAGTGCCTCGCAAAGCTTTAAGGCAGAGGAGGCACCGGCCCCCTCCCTCTGCTGCCTGCCTCCCTCCGCCAGCATCGCATATTGGTATTTCCTTCCAATCGCCATAATCTGTGTATACAGCTCCCGAATTCCCTTTTTGTTAAACTCGCCGGATACCAGCTCTGCCACCGTCACAAGCTTTTCCTCCTCCCGCTGTCTGTCTAGCACCGGCTTGCCTGTCTCTCTTTTGTAGGCGGCTACATCCTCTGTCACCTTCATTCGTTCCTCAAACAATGCAGCAATTTGCCGGTCGATTTCATCCAGTCTTTTCCTGCTCTGTGCTAACTCTACTGCCATGGTTTTCTTCCTCTCCTTTTGTTGTTAACTCTTCAAAATAAAATTTATTTGCTCAAATAATTTGGAATCAGAAACACACCTTACTGAAATTCCGATTTTCTTCAACCAGGTTTCTCTGTCTCATTGTTTCCACACTCACATACGTTAAAGCATTTTTCAGGGTGTCCCTCGATATTAAGCAATGTCTTAGTACCAGTACTCAGCATATTTTTATTCAGCGCCCCTAATTCCTTTGTTCTTCCAATAAAAGTAAACAGACTATGATAACTGGCTTCATCAATCGTATTTAAAACAATAGTGGTGAAATCTGTATTTTTAGTACTGTATCTGTGTCAAAAAATAAATCATTCATTAAAATAATTGTTTTTCCTGCCTTTCTTGCCAGTTCTTCCTTTCTATAAACTAACCGCATCCTTCTCCCTCCTCCCCTCTTATTATACCCAATCCTTCCAAGAACTGCAAATACTTTCACGCCAACTGCAAAAAGATAAAGAAATTTAGAAAAAACACGAGACATTCCCCTCAAAAAATGATATACTGTTGGTATCATCCGGCGTATCGCCGTATTTTACTACAACAAAGGGGGAGTTGGCTATGCCATCCAAACAAAAAACGCAGCCACCAAAGAAAAAAAAGGGCGGATTCCTACGATTTCTTCCCTTTCTAATAGCACTCGTGATCATTTCTACGCTCACCGTTACCTTTAAGCTCCTGTCAAGAACCGTCCCTAACGATCCGTCTGCCGTCGGGAACACGGCCTGCAACCTGTATAACGGCGGAACCTTCTGCCTTTACGACGACCGGATTTATTTTAGCAACCTGGCAGACGACGGCGCCTTATATTCCATGAAAACCGACCTTTCCGGCTATCAGAAGCTTACCAGAGATATGCCGGGCTACTTAAACGCCACTAACCATTACTTAGTCTATGCCAGACTCAATTATTTAAAGGACGGAGGCGGACGGGACGTATTTGACTACACCAGCTCCGGCTTATTCCGTATCGACCGGAAAAACGGCTCCGGGATGCGGATGATTTACAACAAGCCGGTCGGCATTGTCTCTTTACAGGGAAATGATATCTATTACCAGCATTACGAGGAGCCGAATCTGACGCTTTACCATGCCCCGTTAGACTGCTCGGAAACTACCATGCTGCTTGACCGTTCCATCCTTCCGGCCTGTGTACGGGACGGTCTGCTTTATTATGCTGGGACAACCGGGGATCATTATATTTATTCCCTGACTGTTCCTTCCGGAAGTCGTTCAGGCTCCGGCTCTCCGATTTCCGGCTCTGGCACGGAAACATTGATCTATCAGGGCAACTGCTACCAGCCGGCGCGGATTGGGGACTCCATTTATTTTATTTCCCTTTCCCAAAATTACAGCATTGCCCGTGTCGATCCATACGGCAGTCATCCGACGCTGCTTACCGAAGAGCGCTGCTCCTTTTATAATGTAGATGAGTCCGAGCATTATCTGATCTATCAGGTAGACGACGGCGAGCGCAGCCGCCTCGAATGCTTAGACCTATACACGTTAGAGACGTTTCCTCTGATGGAGGGAAATTATTGCAACATCCACATTTTGGGCGACCTGGTCTTTTTCCAGGAATTCGGCAGCAAAAACCAATACTATTTTCGGTTAGGAATGCCGGAGGATATCCGTCCGTTTTTACCGGAGGTAAAGAAATAGATTGGTATCAAAAACGCCAGAAAGAAAAGAGAAAGTAAAAGAAGTGGGGAGAAACAGATGCAAGAGCATGAACAAAACCATAACCTGGTAGAACATATTTTTACATCCTTGTATACAGGAGATCATACCAGGACACTCCAAATGGCAGCAGAAATCCGTAAATTTATGGATGAAATGCCGGGCGGGTTCCTGATTTATCATGCGGACGGGGAAGAAGAGATTATTTATGCCAACCAAGCCCTGCTTCGGATTTTTGAGTGCGCCACTCTTGAGGAATTTCGTGCCTGGACGGGAAATTCCTTTCATGGTATTGTCCACCCAGACGATTTGGAGGAGGTAGAAGCCAGCATTACCAAGCAGATAACAGAAAGCCAATACGATCTGGACTACGTAGAATACCGGATCATCCGAAAGGACGGAGCGATTGGCTGGGTAGAGGATTACGGACATTTTATCCATAGCGAGGCGGGGGACATTTTTTATGTTTTTATCAGCGATGCGACAGAGAAAAGGAACCGTCTGGTACAGACCGAGCAGCGGTTTAAAAATTTAATCGAGCAGTACGATCAGGAACGGAGCCTGATCAACCAGGAATACCTGCGCCGCCTGGAGGTAATCGAAGGACTGAGTGTCAATTATGAATCCATTCTGTATGCCGATCTGGATACAGACAAAATTTTACCTTACCGATTAAGCAGCCGTACGATACGGCAATTCGGCGAAAAATTCCAGATGCGCAGTTTTTTATGGTATATCTCAGACTATGTCAATACCTGGGTACATCCGGAGGATCGAGATCTGCTCCTTTCTTCTACTGCGCCGGATTTTATCCGCCAGAAGCTGAAAAACCGTAAAACCTATTATGTCAATTACCGGATTATCCACAAAGGGCAGCTTCAATACCTGCAGCTTCGAGTCGTCAATGTCGGAAATAAAGAACAGATTTCCCAGGTGGTTTTCGGCTACCGCCGGGTAGACGAAGAGATTCAGCGGGAAATGGAGCAAAACCAGTTGTTAGAGGAGGCTCTTACTACAGCTAATCTGGCCATTACCGCCAAAAACACCTTCCTTTCCAATATGTCCCATGATATGCGGACTCCGTTAAACGCTATTTTAGGCTATACAACCTTAGCCAAGGAATGCTATGACAGAAAGGAAGAGCTTCTCTCCTATCTCCATAAAATCGAAATCTCCAGTCGGCAGCTCTTAGAACTAATCGAAAAAGTATTGGAGATTTCCTGGAGTGAATCTAACGATACAAAGCTGGCAGAGGCCGAATGCAACCTGTGCGATCTGATGCAGGAGCTCTACGATACCATGCTACCAAGGGCAGACGACAAAGAGGTCAGATTGTCTATGAATACGGCAAATCTGCAGCATTGCAGCGTCTATTGTGATGCCGAAAAAATCAAACAGGCGCTTTCCTATATCCTGCAAAACGCGATTACCTACACCAACGAGGGCGGACACATAGCGATGTCTGTTACGGAACCGAACAGCCTGCCAAACGATTCCGCCGTTTATACCTTTACCATTAAGGATACCGGCATCGGAATGAGTCAGGAGTTTTTAAATCATGTCTTTGAGCCCTTTGAACGGGAGAAAAATACGACGTTAAGCGGGATACACGGCACTGGCCTAGGACTGACGATTGCCCAGAACATCATTGAACGAATGGGCGGAACGATTAAGGCAACCAGTACCGAGGGGGTTGGCAGCACCTTTACTGTCACGCTTCGTCTGCGGGTACAAACTCACCCTCATTCCTTTTCCGGCTATGCAGAGGATGTTGTCTTTTGGCTGATGAATAAAAAAATCCTCTTAGTTGAGGACAATGAAATCAATCTGGAAATCGAAACCGAAATTTTAAATGGACTGGGATTTACCGTAGATCATGCCGTAAACGGCGGCATTGCCGTCGAAAAAATCCGGCAGTCTGCCCCAGGGGAATATGCCCTGATCCTGATGGATATTCAGATGCCGGTCATGGATGGCAGGGAAGCCGCCAGAGCAATCAGAAGCCTAGAAAATCCGGCGCTCTCTCACCTGCCCATCATCGCTCTTTCCGCTGATGCCTACGAAAGCGACATCCAAAAGTCCTTAGAAAGCGGAATGGACGCCCACCTGACAAAGCCGGTAGACGTCCCTCACTTATTGGAAACGATTGTGAAAACAATACAAAAATACCATCTTTTACCCTAAGAGCAGATAGGCAATCGTCAGGCAGAGACCTAAGGCAAACATCATTAAGCCAAAGGAAATGCTGCGGGAAATGATCCGGTCAAGCTGCTTGACATCTCTTTCCCGCTCTGCCAGCCAATAGACAAAATCAATCCGTTTCGGATGCTTGCGGAAAATACTGCGGTTTAGGACATTTTCTATGACGTCCGCCATACTGCCCAGGATATAAGTCGTCCTTGTCCCGACCACTGGCCTTAGATGGTGGATGGGATGGAACACAAAGCGCTGCAGTACCCACATCGTCCAGTCCATCAGACGTTCTAAAATCCGGCAGACAAAGGCGCAGACAAACGGCAGGAAGCGTAACAGCAGCGGACGGTAGATCACATTTTCCAAATCCAGCCAGGATGGCCAGCGGTTGACATATACCCGTGTGCCGTCCTTTCTCTTTTCCATCAGCAGCAGCCGTACTACCACGCCATACAGAAGGATACCGATTCCGATAGAAATGGCTCCTCCCTTTAGGTTTACGAGGGAAAAATACGATACCGCATGCTCCAGATCTCCTCCATGCAGAAATCGAACTGAACGATCCGCCAGAGAATCCATAACGATATTCGGCAGCAATCCCATGAGTGGAAGGAGGGCTGCAGGAACTACAATCACAATCGCACTCCATACATTCATATAGCTGCCGGAGGCTGCTTTTTCCAGAACTGTCGGTTCTTCCGGCTTTTCTATAAACAATGCAATATAGAGCTTTAGCATATAGGCAACCGTCATTCCTCCGGTAATCAGGAAAATCCATTCTACTCCCTTCATAAAGGAAACCGAGGTCAGAGAAAGCGCCAGCTCTGACAGACCATGTCCGCCCTCTTCGAGCAGCTCCGTATACTCTACTATGCTCTCATGCAGCAACGTTTTACTGATATAGCCATTCCAAAGCGGGATTCCTCCAATCCCCAGGGCGCCCATCAGGAAGGAAAAATGCAGCAGCGGCTTCTTCCGTCCAAAGCCTCGGATTGCATTGAGATCTAGCTTGTGCAGATTCATCACCACAACTCCGGCCACCAAAAACAGTACCAGCTTAATCAGGGAGTGGTTCACCATATGCAGCACCGTTCCGCGGAGAGCCAACGCCCCCTCCTCGCCCAACAGTCCGGACATTCCGATTCCGACTAAAATAAATCCGATCTGAGACATCGAGGAGCAAGCCAACGTCCGTTTCAGATCGACAGAGAACAACGCCAGCAGCGCTCCGCCGAACATCGTAATGACACCCAAAAGCAAAATCACATAGCCCCAGGCCGGATCGTGACGAAATATCACGCAGCTCAGCACCAGGATACCATAGACGCCGGATTTCGTTAAAATACCGGAGAGCAGCGCACTGGCCGGAGCCGGAGCCACCGGATGCGCTTTTGGCAGCCAGATATGAAGCGGGAACATACCAGCCTTTGCACCAAAGCCAAACAGCATACAAGCGCCCGCCACATACAAAATCGGCCGTTGCCCGGCAGATATTGCCGAATCACCGTTGCCAGAGAGCATCGTATACAGCTCTGCCATATTTAAGGTTCCCGTCAGGTTTTCCAGCAGGAAAATCCCCATTAACATGACCAGGCCACCGATGACCGCTACTGCCAGATACGTATCGGCAGCACGCAATGCGCCTTCGTTTTCCTCCTGCGCCACCCAGACGTAGGAGGTAAAGGACATCACTTCAAAAAAGAGAAAGGTCGTATATAAATCAGAGGATAACAGTACCCCTACCGTCGCACCAAGTGTCAGCAGCGTAAACAAATAATAACGGTTCCGATTCCGGTAATGCGCCATATATTGCTTTGTAAATATCGTCGTCATCATCCACATAAGGGAAGCGACCAGCACATACAGCGAGCGGAAGCCATCCAGCTCCAGATACAACCCACGGACACAGAATTCCGGCAATACAAAAGTCAAGCTTTTTCCTTCCGGCAAGCAGAAAAATAAGAAAAACGCCAGCAAAAACTCCGCAACTGTCACAGCGTCCGCTAGGTAATCCCGCAGCGTCTTGTTTTTCCGTCCGGTCAGATAGACGGCAAAGGCTCCTATCAGGGGCAACAGCACCAAAGCCAACAGCCAGATGTCATTCATCCTACACACTCTCCTTTCCGCTTATAAGCCCTGTGTTATCTGACAGAACAAATCATAAAGCTCCTTTTGTCCCAGTCCAAGCACCACTACCGCCACTGCAAACAGCACCAGCGGCAAAATCATATACCAGTTCGGATCCGTTACCGGAATACCTGGATTCGCTAAGGTACTGGGATTTGGCAAGGCATCCGGAAAATAGGCTCGAATCAAAATCGTGAACAGATAAACAGCGGTCAAAAGCGCTGATAAAAGAAGCGCCCCTACTCCCAGATAGGCTAGTATCCTTCCGGTCTGGCTGCTGGCATAGGAAATCCCGCTGGCTACGCCTGCTCCGGCCAGCCACCATTTGCTGGCAAAGCCAGCCAGCGGCGGTACACCAACCAGAGAAAGTGAGGCTACTAAAAAGACGGCAAACACCTTTTTCATCTGCTTTCCGTAGCCGTTTATCTCATAGATGTATTCGCTTCCGGTCTGATGCATAATCGCTCCGGCACAGAAAAACAGAGCAATCTTCATGACCCCATGAAAAATCATATGCAGCAGTCCTGCTGCCAGTCCTGCCGGCGTCATAAGCGTCACCCCAAACAGGATATAGGACAGGTTGCTAACCGTCGAATACGCCAGACGCCGTTTGATATGCTGCTCCCGTACAGCCATCGCCGATCCGAATACAATCGTTGCAATCGCAAAGCCAAGCGGAATATACTGCGCCCAGGTGCCGATTAAAAACCGGGAGCCAAAGGAATAAAAGGTGACACGCATAATCGCAAACACACCTGATTTCACCACTGCTACCGCATGAAGCAGCGCTGTCACCGGAGTCGGCGCTACGGATGCGCTTGGCAGCCAGCCATGGAACGGAAACACAGCTGCCTTTACGCCAAAACCAAAAAACATCATCACATATGCCATCAGCAGAATCGGCGTCCCCTCGGATGTAATTCCCTGTGAAAGCAACAACCCACCCGAGACAAATTCATTGCTGCCTGCATAATAATTTAACAAAATAAAGCCCATAAACGCAAACGCTGCACCGCCGATGGAATACTTGAGATATTTGATTCCGGCTCGGATGGATTTATGATCCATGGAGTGCATCACAAGCGGCAGGGTGATCAACGTCAGCAGCTCATAAAACAGATACATCGTCATCAGATTTGCTGCACAGGCAATCCCCATCGTAACACCAAAGGTCATCGTATAAAAAGCAAAGAAGGAATTTTCCCGTCCTTCATGTCGCATATATTCAAAGGCATAGAGTGTGGCAAACGGCCAGAGTCCCGCCACCAGTCCGGCAAACACTCTGGACAGCCCATCCATCCGAAACGATACTGTCAGGCTTTTCGTCAAATAAAATACCGTCAGCACCGTCTCTTCCGGCATCTGAACAATCAGAAAATAGGCCAGCAGGGTATTGATTACCACTACTGCCATCACATACAGCTCCCTTTGCTGCTTTTTCTGGAAACGGAACAGCGGCAGTACCGCGCCAAACAGAATCGGCAGCAGAATCGGAAGCAACAAAACAATCGCACTCATTCTGGTTACTCCTTTCCCTCTAGTACAAACGAAGTACTAGGATACTACGCGCTTAAATCAACTCTATCTGAATCAGATTTTCTAAAAAAGCAAGCAACGGCTGTGCATACATTCCTAACAAAACAGCTCCTGCTGTCAGCGCTATCATCGGCACGAGCATCCGCCATCCGGCTTCTTTTTTCTTTAACGAAGCATAGTCAAAGTCTGCCCCCGGCAGAAAGCCCCGCATGGAGATCGTCACGAGATACCCTGCCGTCAGCAGAGCGGAAAGCAACAGCACCACCGGCCCTCCATAGGAAAAAATTGCCGGGAAGGAGTCAACGCCGCTATATACCAACGCTCCCTTTGCCAGAAACCACTTGCTGATAAAGGCTGAGGTCGGCGGAATTCCAACGAGCGTAATCCCAACTAGCGTAAAACACCAAAGTGTCACCGGCATTTCCTTTCCGATCCCCTTTAACTCGTCTACCCTTGTTTTTCCGGTATGATGAATGATGGCACCCGCCGAAAAGAAGAGCGTATTTTTCACCATAGAGTGGAACACCACATGGAGGAGCGCCCCCAAAAGCCCCCACCAATTTAAGGTGGCAAGGCCGAACATGATATACGAAACCTGACTGACCGTCGAAAAGGCCAGCCGCTTTTTTAAATTCTGCTCTCGATACGCCAGCATCGACCCGAGGAAAACTGTCACCAGCGCCAGAGCCATCCAGGTATATTGTACCCAGGTTCCTATTAGCATCCGCACTCCGACGATGTTATAAACGAGCCGGATCACAGCAAGAACACCAGTTTTTGTAATCACACCCGACAACACGGCGCTCGCCGGAGCCGGAGCCACCGGATGCGCCGTCGGCAGCCAAGACTGCATCGGGAACATACCGGCCTTTGTTCCAAAGCCGACGATCATCATCAGGCTTCCGATAAGGATTGCCGTCCCCTGTCTGCCGACAGCTAACGACGTATCCGCTCCTGTCGTACAAAACAGTGTAGGATATCTTCCTTCGTTGATAAAATCCAGTCCCAGCTCTCCGCCGTAATAAACCAACATCATTCCGCCCAACGCCAGAAACGCTCCGGCGACAGAATAAAAGAGGTATTTTAAGCCTGCCCTTTTTGCCTCCGGCGTCTGATTATGCAGCACCAGCGGCAGGGAAAGCAAGGTCATTCCCTCATAAAACAGATAGAGTGTCAGCATGTTGCCGGACAACGCAATCCCTATCAGCGAGGCAAGCGTCATCAGGAAAAAACCATGAAACCGTTCTACCTGCTCCTCATGCTCCATATACTCTAAGGAATACAGCCCCGCACAGAGCCACATCCCGGAAAACAACAGCAAAAACAGCCTGGACAGGCCGTCTGCCTTTAAGGAAAAGGACAGACCCGGCACCATATGCTTTAAGAGACTTGTATCCTCCGAAACCTGCAGCAGCAAAAACGACGGGGCATCCCCTAGCTTAAATGTCTGCGACAGCCGTATCACAAAACCAACGGCCAATACTGCCTCTGCTACCAGTATGGTACATAGCCACACTCTCCCTGTCCGCTTCTGCCTTAGAAACGGAAGAAACAAGCATGCGGCTCCCCCCGCCAAGGGCAGAAGGATGAGAGCAGACATCCATACGTTCCATATTGTATTCATCTTTATCACTATGCTCCTTTCCAGCCCTGCCTCTTAGGAAAACATCCAAAGCCCGCGTTCAATCATTTCCATCACCGGGCCGGAACAGGTTCCAATCGCTATATTGATAAGCGCCATAACGGCCACGGCCACAGCAAACGACGGCCCTGTTTTGGACTCTGCAGGCTTTGCGGCCTCCCCGGTCGGCGTATAAATCCGAATCACCGTACGCAGGAAATACATCGCATTTAACACGGTACTGATTGCTAATACAATCAGGGTGGCCAGCATTTTATGAGGAGAATACATCGAGGCCGTAGCAAAATTGTATTTGCTGATAAATCCGGCAAACAACGGAATCCCCACCATCGAAAGGGAACCGACTGTAAATCCCAGTCCGGCGATTTTATTTCGGAAGCCAACTCCCTTCATATCTAAGAGCGACTTTTTCCCGCCGTTGGCGTCTGTCAGACCGGATTGCGCGATAAAAAGCAGGGATTTTCCAGACGCATGGGAATAAATATGGAACAATGCAGCCGCCATCCCGTATACCGTGCCTAATCCGATTCCCATATAGATATAGCCGATCTGTGCGACAGAGGAATAGGCAACCATCCGCCGGATATCCCGTTCCTTCAGAGCATTTAACGAACCGATAATCATACCCGCTAAGCCGAACACAAACAGCACATTCGTAATCCGGTTAGAGACAATCACATCAAAGCCGATTACCCGGTAAATAATCTTAATCAAAAGGAAAATATATCCCTTGGAAACGAGGCTGGACATAATCGCACTGGAGGCCGGAGTAGAAAAGCCATACGTATCCGGCAGCCAGGAATGAAACGGAAACAAGGCGCTTTTGATCGCCAGCCCCACCGATACGAGGGCAATGATAATCGTCAGCGGCTCTGCATATTCCCCGGTCGCGGCTAACTCCGTGATCGATTCCTTGATATTGGACATCAGCAAATGCCCCGTAATGTCATAAATCATACAAAGCCCTATCAAAAACAGACCGGAGCCGAGCAAACTCATAATCATATATTTCACTCCACCTACGAGACTGCGCCCCGTCTGCCGGATCACGATCAGCCCACAGGCAGAAATCGTATTGATTTCCACAAATACATAGGCCGTAAACAAGTCGTTGGTATACACCAGAGCCAGCAAGGAGCTAAGCAGCAGACAGATCATCGTATAAAACAGATTTTCCTTGGATTCTTCCAGATCCTCCTCGATATGCTTTAGGCCCCCTAAAATGGAAAGCAGCATAATAGCGCAGAAAAACAGAGCGGTAAACGCCTCCAGGATGCCTACCCGGATTTCATTGCCCCACGGAGCCGGAAAATGTCCCATCATATAGACATAGCTTTCCCCTGTTCTAAGGACAAACAGCAGCACCAGAAAGGAGGCAATCAGTTCTGCCATCACCAGTCCCAGGCAAACTGCTCTGGCCAGCTTCCGCTTTAGGATAGAGCAAAGAACACCGGAAAACAGAGCCAGGACGATACCAAAAAAGGGAAGGTTCTGCACAAATTCCATTATTTCTCCTCCTTCCGCGAAAGCATGGTAATCTCGTCAATGTCCAACGTATGATACCGGCGATAAAGACGAATCGTCAAGGCCAGCATTAACGCACTGACACTGACCGACACCACGATGCCAGTCAATACCAATCCGGCCGGAACTGGATTGATATAGGCCTCTACGTCCTGGATTCCATTGACTACAATCGGCGCCTGACGTCCCTTGATGTATCCCTTTGCCGCCAAAAACAAATAAATCGCACTGTCCATGATATCAAAGCCGATGATCTTTTTGATCATGTTCCGGTTTAACATCAGATTGGTAAAGCCGATTCCGAACAGGATGATCGCAACCGTTGCCTCCACATTGTTCCATAACGCGGTAAACATCTTACATTCCTCCCTTCCGGAAAACAGCATAAAAGCCATACATCGTACAGGCCACTACCATCCCGACACAGATGTTGAGCGGCAGAATCAGACCCGAGCTTAAAATAGCCCCTGGTGTTCCTTTTGGAATAAAGGATTCCAGGTGGTTTGCTCCGGTATAAAACGAATAGCTCTTTGACAAGGCATAAAAGCCAAGCGCGGCAATCGAAATCCGCTTGTACGTTTTATAGGTAAAAAACCGCTCTGTCTTGGCAAAGCCAAACGCATTCAAATATAAAATCAGCCCGGCGCCGATGATAGCGCCTCCGGAAAAGCCGCCGCCCGGAGAAAGATGGCCGTTTAAAATGACATAGATGCCGAAAATAATAATCGGCGGAACGAGTACCTTTGCTACCTTTTGTAAAATCGCATCATTTTTCGGCTCGTAAATCCGGTCGTTTTCTTCTGCCGCCGCCTGTGCCTGATTCCCTTTCTTTCCCTTATCCAGACGCAGCAAAATCATCACCGCCGCCGCTGCTACAAACAGCACATGAGACTCCCCTAACGTATCAAACGCACGGTAATCCAAAATCATACCGGTTACGATATTGACCGCTCCGGTTTCCTGTAAGCCCTTTTCAATATAACGCGCTGCCACCTCGTTGTTGTCCGGATTGTGCGCGTCCCCAAAACTTGGCAGATAGGAAACCGTATACAATAAAGTTCCGATAATCACAGCACAGATAAACACCGCAAACACCGCATACAGCCTGTGGAACAGCTTCATCCCACGTCCCAGTGTCCAGTGCCGGTACATATCATAAAGCTGCCGCTTGTCCTCCTCTACCGGCGCCCAGATATCCTCCGGTACAATGGCAATCGTCTTATCCTCTTCTACCCGTACCTGCTCCTCCGGCTCCTCCTGCGGCTTTTCCTCTCCGTTGACGAAGCACAGCAGCCGATACCAGAGGGTCGTTTCATAATCCTTTCTCAGCTTGCTCATCGCCTCCGCCTCCCTTTCTCCGATTCCTTTTTCCCGCGGCCGCAGCCTGCCTCTGCCCGGAAGCTTCTGCTGCCGTCTGTGTATGCTTTGCCAAAGCATTCTCTACTAAGATTTCTGACCGCGTATCTCCATCGCCGACCGTAACCTTTTTATCCTCCGTACGTGTCTCCTCTGCTGCACCCGATTCGTCAACCGCACGCGATTCATCAATCGCGTGGATTTTCTTTAGGGTGACGAAGAAGAGAATACTGGTGACGCCGGCTCCTACGGCTGCCTCGGTAATCGCCAGATCTGGAGATTGCAGGCAAATCCAGATAATGGACATCACCAGGCTGAACGCCATATAAATAATCAGAGAGGTCAGCAGGTTTTTGGTAATGGATACCGAAACAGCACAGACAATCAAAAATAACAGCAGCAAGATCATCAGTTCTTTATTCACCGCTTTTCCACCTCACATTCCTTTTTGACATCCTCGTCGGTCGTCACCTCCAGCCGGGCAATCAAATGGCTCGATACCGGGCCGGCAAACCAGAAAAATAAAATTACCAGAAGATATTTTAAGGAATCCATCTTCCAGCCAATCAGAATAATACAGCCTAACAGCACAAACAGGATTCCCAACGAATCACATAACGCCGCCGCATGCATCCGATTCAGAATAAAATGCAAATTGTTTACACCAAACAATGCTGTCCCCACAAAAAACAGCCCCACCAGGATACAGAGGGCCGCTATCATGAAGCGAATCCATTCCAACATGCTATCCTTCCTCCTTTTCTGCTGCTACGCCGTTTTGCTTTAGGGCAGTATGCTTTTGCTGTTCCTCCTGCTTCTTCCGCTCCGCGTAAACACCCATATAAATTTTGCAAAGAACGATAACCGCAAGGAAGCTAATCATCGCATAGATCAGACAGATATCCACCAGATAGCTTTCGTTCTGAATCACCGCCAGCACCGCAACTGCCATCATCGTGATAGAACCAATCATATTGACAGAAATGATACGGTCTGTAATCTTAGGCCCTTTAATCGCCCGGATAAAGGCCAGGAAAATCATCACAATCAGAACTGCCATCACAAACATTAAAAAATAGCCGGATACCCGTTCCAAAGCTTCACTCATACCATTCCCTCCATCCTACGCAGCAACGTCACAAACACCGAATCCTCGATGCCCTCCGCTAACTCCTTGTCCAGACAGTGAACGACAAACTCGTCCCCCTCTAAGGTTACGGTAATCGTACCTGGTGTCAGGGTAATGGAATTTGCCAACACCACCCGCGCCGTATCGGTTTTCAAGCCCGGCCGGAAGGTTACTAAAAGCGGCTCTACCTCATACTTTGCAGAATACAACAGTCTTGTCGTCTGAATATTGGCTTTAAAAATCTCTCGCAGCAAAACCAGCACGTACAGCAGCATCTGTGGCAGCAGACGAATCGCCTTTAAGGTCGTCTGCGGACGGTAGTCCATAAATCGAATCACAAAAAAATCCAGGGCTGCCGCGATTACCAGGCCAAACAGTACGATCTCTAACGTCACCTTACCGTTAAAGATAATCCAAAGCGCCAGAAAAATCAGGTACATCCCATCCTCCTCCTTGCAGTTTATAAAAATTTAACAAAATACCTCCTTACTATAAATCAAAGAAGGCTATTTGTCAATCTCAAACCTTCTTATTAAAAGGAGTATCCAAAAAAAGGACATCAGACTGTAAAATAGGCTGTAAAACAGCATTTACGCTCCTTTACAGCCCATCCTCTAATATCCTAAAAAAAACTGCCATACTGCCGATACATAATCCCGGTAACAAAGCGGCACAGCGGCTGCCTGCGCCTCTACCGGAAGGCTTCCGATGCACTCTCCTCCTGCATAATACTCTATGCTGCCCATAGCCTGCTTCTGCTTTATTTCTTCCCGTTTTTCGGACACCGCCGTCTGCGTCGTGCTATCCGGCTGCTTCCACAGCGCCCAGATCCGTTCCTCAGAATCCGCCATCACCGAAAGCTGCCCGTTTTGTGCCAGCGGAAGCCTTTTTGTCCGATAACCGGATAAACGGCAATCCGGCAGTCCCTCTAGCTGGCTGGATGGCTCTATCAACCGGAAATTTGCAAAGCCATAGTTCATCAGCTTTGTCGTATCTACCCATTTGTAATTTTTGCTCGGAGGCCAGCCGCAGGCCAAAACCGCTGCAATCAAGGTCGTCTCTCCCTGACAGGCTGCTCCGACATAGCAATACCCTGCCTGGTTGGTAAAGCCGGTTTTTCCGCTGATCGCTCCTTCCATCATCGTCAGCAGAGCATTGTGATTGTTGCAGCTATAGCTTCTTTTTCCCTCCGCATCGGTAAACGAATGGGAACGCGTCCTGGTGATCTCTAAAAATTCCTCCCTCTTTGGTGATTCCGTGATACAGTAACGCATGATTTTCGCCAAATCTCTGGCCGTTGTATGATGATTTCCTTTTTCATCCGTCCCGTCTAATCCGTTCGGCGTCACAAAGTGCGAGCCTTCGCAGCCGATTTCCACTGCCTTTTCATTCATCCTTTCCGCAAAGGCTTCTACGGAACCGGCCGCATACTCCGCCAGCACTACGGCACAGTCGTTAAAGGATTCTAACATCAGAGCATACAGCATATCCTGGATAAAAAAGCGCTGACCGCTTCGCATCCCCAGATGCACCTTAGGCTGGCTGGCCGCCCTCCCGGAAGCCTCTGCCACCGCCTCCAGATCGCATTGCTCCAAAATCAAAATACATGTTAAAATTTTGGTCGTGCTGGCATTGGCCATCTCCTTGCTGCCGTTTTTTTCATATAGCACCCGTCCGGTTTTGGCATCCATCAAAACGGCGGCGCCGGCATACAAATCCTGCGCCGACAAAGCGGCCACCGGTACGAAGGACTCCTCTTCCGGCAGATTTTCCTGCTCTGTGATCCGATCAGCAGAAGCGCAAAGAGAGGGGGAAAGGGAAAGACACAGCAGCAGCGCCAACCCGCCTGCCAGCTGCTTTTTTATCCGTTTTAAGACCTTCCGCCCGATTCTCTCAAACACCTTCATATAGAACCCACTTGTTTTTTTTTATTATATGCGGCGGCGGTACGGATACATTCCCCTATTTTCTATTCCTACCCTTATTTGATCTGCCGATTGACCTCTTCCTCTGCCTCCTGCTTAAAATCCGCTATCTGCTCCTGGTTTGCCACAGGCAGATCCTCTAAGGATTCCACTCCAAAGCTTCTTAAAAACTCCTCTGTTGTTCCGAATACAATCGGCCTTCCTGGTGCATCTAGCCTTCCTACCTCACAGACCAGGTTGTACTCCACCAGCTTATTGACGGCATGATCGCATTTTACCCCACGGATCGCCTCGATTTCCTGCCGGGTAATCGGCTGCTTGTAGGCAATGATGGAAAGCGTCTCCAGCAATACCTCTGTCAGCACCTGCTTTTTTGGAATATGTGCAATTTTTACCAGTGTTTCATACATATCGGCAGCGGTACACATCTGAAAGGAGCCATCCAGTTCAATGATCTGAATGCCGCGACCTTCTTCCCGGAATTTTGCCATCATGGCACGAAGCGTCTGCCGCACTTCCTCCTCCTCCCGTTCCAATGCTGCTGCTATCCGCTCCAGCTCCACCGCTTCCCCCATCGTAAACAAAATGGCTTCTAGCTGCGCCTCTAACCGTTCCGCCTCCATACCATCCATCCCTTCTGCTTAAACCCTAATAGCGGATACTACTTTCTTTCTAATATTCCGTCAGTGTATATCCCGGATCGACCGGCCTGGCGTCAGGCAGATACACAATCTGAATATCCTCAAACAATTCCTCCTGCCGAATCTGTACCCGACCCATTTTGATTAGCTCTAACACTGCCAGAAATGTGACAATTGTATTAATTTTACTGCGGGTCTGTCCTAAAACGGCGCGAAAGCTAAACTGTCCTTTTTCTCTGCCCCATTTTTCTAAGCGCGTTAGCTGATCGGCCAGACTGACCTCCTCCTGACGAATTTCCCCGAAGCTGCTTCGGATCGGATCGACCTTGTCTGCCTGTCTGCGGATCACGGAACGGAAAATCCCCTGCAGCCTGGCTAACGTCAGGTCGCCCAACAGCTCCTCTATAGGAATCTCCTCCTTGTAAGCGGCCACCTCCGGCGGAATCGTAGGCGGTTTATAAAGCTGTCTGTCTGCGTCTAACTGCCTGTCCTTTAACTCATAAGCCATATATTGATACAATTTATACTCTAGCAGCCGTTCTACCAGTTCCTGTCTCGGATCCTGCTCCTCCTCCGGAAGCGATTCGTCTATCGGAAGCAGCATTTTGGATTTGATCCGAAGCAGCGTAGCCGCCATCACTAAAAATTCGCTCATCACATCCAGATCCTTTTCCTCCATCGCCTGGACGTAGGCCAAATATTGCTCCGTAATTTCCACAATCGGAATATCATAAATATCTATTTTATTTTTCTCTATCAAATGGAGCAGCAAATCAAGCGGCCCCTCAAAGGCTTCTAGCTTTACCGGGATTCCCATCGTTTTCCTCCCAGACATCCTTTCTGTCTTTCCATTTCTTTTTTTGTTTCCTTTTTTCGTTTCCTACCGATTTCACTCTCATTGTTTCGTCTGATATAACGTAATGCTGGTCAGCTCCGGCGGGTTAAAGATCCGAAGCTTTGGGGTATGAACGCCCAGCCCACAGGAAACGATCATCCTTGCCCCCTGCTTTCCCTCATACAAACCGCCAGAATACGGAGGAAACAGCAGATAATCCGGTCCAATCACCCCGCCGATGCCAGGAAGCCTCATAACTCCGCCGTGAAAATGCCCGGACAGTACCAAATCCGCTCCCCATGCTTCATACGTAGAAAAATAATTCGGGTGGTGCGCCAATAAAATATGACACAGACCATCCGGCTGCTTTTTCGGATAGCTATGAAGCTTTCTGATAAGCTCCGAAAGGGGATACTGCAGCCGTTTTCCCTTAGGATACCAGACCTGCTCCAAGCAAAGGCCGTGCAGCATCAACCTCTGTCCCTCCCGTATCAGTACCGCCGTTTTATCCTCCAAAAAGCAGACGCCTCCAGCCTCCAGCCTACTTCGGTAAGCAGCCATCGCCTCTGGCATCGTTTTCCCTTCATGGTTTCCATAGGCATAAAACACCCGATAGTGCTTTGCCAGCCTGGAAATCAATGCTTCCGCCTCCGGCATCCTTGTTTTTTCTAGCTTTTCTTTTTCCAGAAAGCCAACCATCATATCTCCGCCGATTAAAATGGCATCCGGCTTCTCTGCTGCGATTCGCTCTGACAGCAAAGGGGTGACACAGCCGTGCAAATCGGTTAAAAAAAGCAGCTTATAGCCATGAAACGCCGAAGGGAGCTTGCCCAGTCCTATCCGGTAACGCCTTACGATCATCCTCTTCCTGCCTTTCTCCTGTCCATTCTTTTTCCTGTCCATTCCTTCTTCGGACTCTTCGTTTTCTGTTTTGATTTTTGCTGTAGGAGGAACCAGCTATATCCCAGATGAGCATGCACGCCCACCTGGGATTCTCTTTTATCCGCAAACACTTGATTTAGTATACTCTACTTCCATTTTCCTGTCAATGAAAACCCACCGGCGCCGCCTGTTTAGAGGAATTCATCAAAAGCTGCTTCCACAGCTTTTTCACATAAAACAAATACCCGGCCCGTGCCACATCCTCGGCCGCACCTATTGGCATTCGGCCGATTTCGGTATCTCCTAAACGGTACACGACCTCGGCCACCTGGTCGCCTGCGGCTATCGGTGCTTCTATGCTGTCCGGGTATTCGATCTCCCAGGTGACATCCTCCAGATTTTCCCCTTTTAAAAACAAATGACGGAATTCCTCCGGCGGAGTAAGCAGCACCTTGTCTAAAACCCCGTTTTTTACCGGTACAACAGACAGCTCTGCCGCCGCCAGGCTATGCCGAAACACCTTACAGTTTGCAAATCCATAATTTAACAGCTTTGCCGCCTCTTCAAACCGATCCTTTGGACTCGGACATCCCATCACCACGGCAATCATATCACAGTCGTTCCGCTTTGCCGTAGCAGACAGACAGAACTTTGCCTGGCTGGTCGAGCCTGTTTTCAATCCGGTAATCCCCTCATACGTCCGCACGAGCTTATTGGTGTTCGTCAGGCCAAATTCACTCTCCCCGCGCCTCGTTTTGTGGATGATTGTATCCATCCAGGTCGTCGAACACTCGCTAATCTGCGGATAACGGGTAATCAGCTCCCTCGACATCAGCGCTACATCCTTCGCCGAGGAATAATGTCCCTCGGCATCCAAACCGGTGCAGTTGACAAAGTGCGTATGCTCCATTCCTAATTGCTTTGCTCTTTCATTCATACTGGCAACAAATGTTTCCTCACTTCCGCCGATATGCTCTGCCATCGCTGTTGCCGCATCGTTTGCACTCGCAATCGAAATGCATTTTATCATATCCTCTACGGTCTGCGTCTCTCCCGGCTCTAAATAAACCTGAGAACCGCCCTTTCCTGCTGCATGCTCGCTGACTGTCACCATATCCGTCAGCTTGATCTGACCCTTTTCCAAGGCCTCAAACACCAGCAGAAGCGTCATAATCTTCGTAATACTTGCCGGAGGCATCTCGATATCCTCCTTTTTGGCATACAGAACCTCTCCGGTAGAGCCCTCGATCAAGATAGCAGAAACCGCTGTTAATCCCATCGTATCGTTACTCTCTGCAGCCGTCGCTTCGTTTGCCGGAACCTCTTTTTCTGGTTCCTCCTCCGTCAGAATGTTCGCTTCTGTTGTCTCACCCAGAAGTGCAAATCCATACGTTGCCGGAGGCTTCTCCTGTATCAAAGAATTTCTTTCGTTTCTTGCCTCGACTCGTTCACTCGTTCCTGCCCCTCCTAATATCGTCAGCACGATACAGCCTATCAAAATCAAAATTCCGCTTCGTTTCATCTCGGATACCTGTTAGATTATTTGATTGCTACAGTATATGCTTGACAAAGCGAAAAAATATTCTTAGAATGAGTAGCAGATCGCTTTTTCATTTCAAATAAATCTAGGAGGATAACAAATGAGCTTTCAAGTGATAAAACAGGTAATGTCGCCGGAGGAATTAGCGGAGCGTTTTCCGCTCTCCCCGGAGCTGACGGCGAAAAAAAAGCAACGGGATGAGGAAATCAAAAAGGTTTTTACCGGGGAATCGGATAAATTTTTAGTGATCATTGGCCCTTGCTCGGCCGACCATGAGGACGCTGTCTGTGATTATGTTTCCAGGCTGGCTGCCGTACAGGAAAAGGTAAAGGATACCCTGCTGCTGATTCCAAGAGTATACACCAACAAGCCGCGTACCACGGGAGAGGGCTACAAGGGCATTGTCCACCAGCCTGATCCAGAAAAAAAGCCCGATTTATCCGAAGGACTGATTGCGATGCGCAAGCTTCATCTCCATGCTATCGAGGCTTCCGGGATGTTTGCCGCCGACGAAATGCTCTACCCGGAAAACCTGCCGTATGTCGAGGATGTGCTTTCTTATATTGCCGTAGGCGCCCGTTCTGTCGAGGATCAGCAGCATCGTCTTACCATCAGCGGGATTGACGTTCCGGCCGGGATGAAAAACCCGACCAGCGGCGATCTTTCTGTTATGCTCAATGCCTGTGTAGCCGCCCAGGGTAGCCATACATTTCTCTACCGCGGCTATGAGGTAAAAACAAGCGGAAATCCGCTGGCACATACGATTCTGCGCGGTGCCGTCAACAAGCATGGGCAGTCTCTGCCAAATTACCATTATGAGGACTTAAATCTTCTTCATCAGCTTTACGAGGAACGGAACCTTTCCTATCCGGCTACGATTGTAGACGCCAATCATGCCAATTCCAACAAAAAATTTGCCGAGCAGGTTCGGATCGTCAAGGAAATCATGCACAGCCGCCTTGTTTCTCCGGACATTGCCGGGCTGGTAAAGGGCGTTATGATCGAAAGCTATTTAGTCGAAGGCAGCCAAAAGGTATCGGAGCATACGTATGGAAAATCCATTACCGATCCATGCCTGGGCTGGGAGGCTTCCGAACGCCTAATTTACGACATTGCGGAGCATGCGAAGTAACAACCTCCATTGGATACGCTTTACAATCTCATAGTCCGCCACATAGCAGATCAAAAGCGCCGCCGCATAAAAGCAGGACGGCAGAATACGGATACGGAGAGCAAGCACGATGTCCCGTATCCGTTTTTGATAGGGAAAATAAGAAATCCCAGCTTCTACTCCCGGCTTCATCCAGAAAATTCCAGTTAAAACCGCTAGCAGAGAGGGAATCACCAGTACTGCCATCAGTCCGTAATATCCCCCCATTCTGCCATAAAAGCTGGTCAGACCTCTTGCATACATCCCGGAGGCTATTCCATAAAGCAGCCAGAAGAGGAACACAGGAAACGGCTTTTTCCCGATTTCTAGCAATGCTACTGTAAGGATGAAATAAAGCAGATACTGTCTAATCAGCCTTTTTCCCCAGACCCTTCCCGGATATTGTTTTCTGGCTTTCTCCAGGCTTTGACCTCCCCCCAGGGCAGCCGTATCCTCTGCCAAGGTAATACCGCCTGCCTGCCAGGTTTCTAGCGTCTGCTTAGACAGTGTTCCTCTCTCACCCTCACCAGACTCCGGCGCGGCTGCCGGATACAGCCAGCCGCTGGCAAGAACTCCGCCTAAAAAGCCAATGAGATAAAACAGCAAAAATAAAAAACAGCATAAGCGCTTTTTCATACTCTGATTCCCATGAGTTTTTTATAAGCTTATGCTGCTTTTGTCCTGCTATTCCTGGCAAAAACACTATTTTTTGCCTTCTTCTCTCCGGCGCCTTACCTCCTGGTAGGCTAAAACCGCCGCCATCGTTTTAGAATCCTGAATCGTCCCGTTCAGGATCATATCTACCACTTCCTCCAACGTATACCGCTCAATCGTCACAAATTCATCCTCGTCCAAATGCTGTGTCGCCGGAGTCATTTTTTCGGTATAGTAAATGCCGATTTTTTCATCGCAAAAGGCTACGGTCGTATACAGCTCAATCAGCGGATGAACCTCCTCTGCATGATAGCCAATCTCCTCCTCCAGCTCTCTTGTTGCACAGGTGATAAAATCCTCTCCCGGATTTAAGCCACCTGCCGGAATCTCCAGAATTTCCTGCCTTGGGCCGTTACGGAACTGACGTACCAGCACCAGCAATCCGTTCTCGTCTACCGGAAGGATCGCTGCCGCACCCTTATGATGTACCAGATCCCATTCTACCTGCCTTCCGTTTGGCAGTGCAATGACATCCGTACACATCTCTACAATCCGTCCTTGATAGCGGACATGCCGCTCCAAACGCTCATATGCCATCTTCTAAGACCTCCTCTTGTTACTTTTCTTCCTTCTCCATCTCCAACGCCCGCTTCTGACACGCCTCGCCTGCCTTTAATATAGCATTCCGAAAGCCATATTCCTCCAGAGCGGCTACTCCGGCAATGGTCGTCCCACCCGGCGAGCAGACAGCATCCTTTAGCTCCCCAGGATGCCTTCCCGTCTCTAGTACCATCCTGGCAGCACCCAAAACCGTCTGTGCCGCCATGGTGTAAGCAATTTTGCGGGGCAGACCGGCACGGACAGCATTGTCTGCCAGGCTTTCAAGAAACAAATAGACATAAGCCGGAGAACTGCCGCTTATGCCTATTACCGCGTTTAGCAGCTTCTCCGGCACCTCCTCTATCCGTCCTAGAGACTTAAAAAAGGCAAGAATCTCTTCCCGCTCTTCCTTGCTGTAGGTGCTGTCGTCAAAGCAGATTCCGGTCATGGCCTCCCCTACCTGAGCAGGCGTGTTCGGCATAGCCCGTACAATCCGTATCTGCTTTCCAAGCCATGCCTTCATCTGCTCTATCGTCACTCCCGCTGCCACGGAAATCAGCACCTGCTGTTCGGTCAGCACCGGCGCCAGCTTAGGCAGCAGCTCCTCCAGCAGATAGGGCTTCACGGCCAGGATACAAAACCGGCTCTCCCCTGCCACCCTTGTATTGTCCCCTGTTATAGATACTCCTAGCTCCTGCTGCAGCTTTTCTCTGCTTTTTGCAGAAGCGGTCGATACTAGAAACTGTTCTGCCCCATATGTCTTGACTGCCTGGCGGAGCATCGCTCCTCCCATATTTCCTGCGCCAATAAAACCGAATTTTATCATAACCCTCCGCCTCATCTTCTAAATTAAGAGCCTGCCTGACGGCCTCTCGATTCGATTAAGAGGCCTTTGCCAAGGACTCTGTCCGAAACGCACATGCCTGTACTTCTGCCTCTGCCGGCTCCAATGCCATTAAGCATGCCTCAATCCGATCTAAGCCCTTTTCTATCTGCTCCATCGAAATAGCATAAGACAGACGAATGTGCGTCGCAAAGCCAAAGTCTGCACAAGGAATCACGGCAACCCGATAGTCGTTAATCAGAATAGAGGCCAACGTTTCCACCGAATCAATCTGTTTGCCCTTATACAACTTTCCTATTGTCTTGCTCATATCGACAAACACATAAAAGGCTCCTACTGGCAGATTCGGCTCCAGATACGGCATCTCTAACAAACGATTATACATGTTCATCCGCCGTCTGTCAAATTCCTTTTGCATTCTCTCTACCGTCGTCTGCGACCCGCACAGCGCCTCTAAGGCAGCCTTTTGAGCAATGGAGTTCGGATTGGAGGTCTGATGGCTCTGAACGCTGCCCATCAGCCTTGCGATTTCCTTGGATGCAGCCGTATAACCAATTCGCCATCCGGTCATCGAATAGCTCTTTGCCATTCCGCTGCAGGTAATCGTCCTTTTATAGATTTCTTCACCAAACGATCCGATGCTGATATGCTTTTTGCCGTCATAAATCAGATTTTCGTACATTTCATCGGATACGACATAAATATCCTTTTCTATGATTACCTCTGCTAACGCCCGCAGCTCTTCTTCTGTATAGACAGAGCCGGTCGGGTTATTCGGAGAATTGAGGATAAATGCCTTTGTCCGCTCGGTACAGGCAGCCGCCAATTCCTCGGCTGTAATTTTATAACCGTTTTCCTTAGAGCAGGTGACAAACACCGGAACCCCGTCTGCCAGCTTTACAATCTCCGGATAACTCAGCCAATACGGAGCCGGAATAACAACCTCATCCCCTGGATTGAGCAGCACTTCAAAAATATTGGTCAAAGAATGCTTTCCGCCATTGCTGATGACGATCTGATCCGGCTCATAGGAAAGCCCGTTAAAGCGCTTTAGCTTATCACATACTGCCTGGCGCAGTTCCTCTGTCCCGGAGGCCGGCGTATATTTGGTAAAACCATCCTGAATCGCCTGGATTGCTGCAGCCTTAATGTTATCCGGAGTATCAAAATCCGGCTCTCCTGCTCCAAAGCCTACTACATCTACGCCTTCGCTCCTTAGCTTCTTTGCTGCTGCCGTAATCGCCAAGGTAGACGAAGGCTTTACAGCCATTGCCTTTTTTGAAAGTGTCAGTGCCATCCTATCTTCCCCTTTTTTGTTTCTCGTTATTTTGGTATCCTTATTATTGTATACAAGTATTCATGTATCATCACATACTATTGTAACGGATACCGAAAAAAGAATCAAGTTCAAATATCTTTTCCACACCATAAGTACAGCTTATGGATACATAGGGTTTGATAAGCAGAAAATTTATTTTTTGTATCATAGAGAAGTTCGGAGAATTTTCCTATGATACAAAAAAGGCTGCTGCCCTGAAACCGGATACTTCCGTTCCAAGGCAACAACCTTAACCTGTTGTTATTTTGCATAATCTACTGCTCTTGACTCACGAATGACACTTACCTTAATCTGACCTGGATACTCCAGTTCACTTTCGATCTGCTTTGATAAGTCACGCGCTAAAAGAACCATTTCCGAATCATTCACCTGGTCAGGAATCACCATTACGCGGATTTCCCGGCCTGCCTGAATAGCAAAAGATTTTTCTACACCCTTGCAGCCGTTGGCAATATCCTCTAGCTGCTTGAGCCGATTGGTATAAGTCTCTAAGGTCTCTCTCCTTGCCCCTGGACGTGCAGCAGAAATCGTATCTGCAGCCTGTACCAGACATGCAATCAGAGTCTGCGGCTCTACGTCGCCGTGATGTGCCTCTACTGCATTGATCACAATCGGAGATTCCTTGTATTTCCTACAGAGATTAACGCCGATCTGAATGTGGGAGCCTTCGATTTCATGATCGACTGACTTTCCGATATCGTGCAAAAGCCCTGCCCGTTTTGCCAGCTTTACGTCTACACCGACCTCTGCTGCCAGCAAACCTGCCAAATGCGCTACTTCAATGGAATGCTTCAATGCGTTCTGCCCATAGCTGGTACGGAATTTCATCTTTCCCAGCAATCTGACTAACTCCGGGTGAATTCCGTGTACCCCTACCTCTAAGGTAGCCGCCTCACCCTCTTCGCGCATCATTGTCTCCACTTCACGCTGAGCCTTTTCCACCATTTCTTCGATTCTGGCCGGATGGATACGGCCATCGACGATCAGCTTTTCAAGTGCAATTCTCGCTATCTCGCGGCGCACCGGATCAAAACCGGAAAGAATCACTGCCTCCGGGGTATCGTCGATAATCAAATCCACACCAGTCATCGTCTCTAGGGTACGGATATTCCGTCCCTCCCGTCCGATGATTCGCCCCTTCATCTCGTCGTTCGGCAGCTGCACAACGGATATGGTCGTCTCTGCCACATGATCGGCAGCGCACTTTTGAATCGCCGTCACGACAAAGTCTCTTGCCTTTTTGTCGGCATCCTCTTTGGCCCGGTTCTCCAACTCCTTTACCATAAGCGCTGTTTCGTGCTTCACTTCATCCTCTACGGTCTTTAAAATGTAATCCTTTGCCTGTTCGGAGGTTAGTCCAGAAATCCGTTCCAGCTCCTGCAGACGCTTTCCATGAAGCTCTTCTACCAGCTCTTTTTCCTTATCCAGCTCTGCTTCTCTGGCCGTAAGTTTGGATTCCTTTTTTTCAAGAGCTTCGGTTTTTCTATCCAAAGTCTCTTCCTTTGTCAGCACCCGTTTCTCATACCGCTGTAATTCTGCTCTCCGTTCCTTGGATTCCCGTTCAAACTCATTTTTGTTTTTCAGGGCTTCTTCTTTGGCTTCCAACAAGGCTTCCCGTTTTTTTGTCTCGGCTGTTTTAATAGCTTCATCTATAATCTCTCTAGCCTTCTCTTCCGCACTGCCAACCTTCGCTTCATAGTTCTTAATCCGATTGGCAATCGCAAGCTTCCAAACAAGAGGAGCGACAATTACACTGGTAATCAGAACAGCAATGAACGCTGTAAGTACATATTCCACTGGAGCACCTCCTTATTCAATTTTCATTGTACAAAATACAACAGAATAATTTTATACTTTTTTAGAGACAATGTCAAGTGCTGCTGCTTAACCTTTTCTACAAAAGCAATTATTCCGCCGTATTTTTATGAAATATTTTACTGTCTAAGGTACTCCGTTTTTTCTAATACAGCTTTAGTTCTTTTCGGATTAAATCCTGCGGAAAGCCCTTCCGGTACAAGGAAAGTGCGAGCTTCTGCCTTTTTGCCAGATCCAGACTCTCTACATCCGCAGTCTTTTTCCGGATCTGCTTTCGGATAGCCTCCTCCTCCGGAAGCGCATCCTCAAACAGCTCCTCTATCTTTTTCCCTGTAATTCCCTTTTGGGAAAGCTCGGCTTCTATCTGTCTGCGACTCTTTGTCCTAGAGCGGGAACGGGCATAGGAACGGGCATAACGCTCATCGTTGATATAGCCGAATTTTTTTGCATAGGCAATGGCGTCGTCTACTGCCTCCTCCGGGTATCCGGCTCGTGTCAGCCGATGCCGCAAATCCTGTTCCGTGCGATCCATCCGTTCTAGCATCGCCAGTATCTTTTTTCTCGCCCTGACCGTCACACAGATGCGATAAATTTCCTCCCGTTCAGCCTCGCTTAGCTCCTTTCCTACCTCCAGTCCATAACGTCTGAGATCGCTTTTGTATAAATGCCAGCATGTTCCGTCTGACAGCTCTACCTCATATCCAGACCGTTTTTCCGGCTCTATCCGCTCTATCTGTAGCATGGATTACTCCTCTTCTGTAAATGCGGCCTCCTCCGAAGCGGCTTCTACCTTCTCTTCTTCTGCCGCCTCTGGCACAGCCTCTGCCTCCTGATCCTGTTTTGCTTCTTTTTCCTTAGAGTCCTTGGCATCCTTTTGTGCCTTCGGCTCCTTGGATGGCTTTCCTTCCTCCTCCTTTGGCTCCTCGCCCTCTCCGGCACCTGGCAACATCGCTAGCTTTTCTCGTACCTTCTGCTCTACCTCTTCAAAAATATCCGGGTTATCCTTTAAATACTGCTTCGCATTTTCACGCCCCTGGCCGATCTTGGCATCCTGATAAGCAAACCAGGAACCGCTCTTGATGATGATATTCTCCCGCACGGCCAGATCCAGCACATCCCCCTCTCTGGAAATCCCCTGGCCGAACATGATATCAAATTCCGCCTCCTTAAACGGAGGAGCGATTTTGTTTTTCACTACCTTAATCCGGGTATGGTTGCCGACTACCTCTCCGCCCTGCTTTAAGGATTCGATTCTTCTGACGTCCAAACGAATCGAGGAATAAAACTTGAGCGCGCGGCCGCCGGTCGTTGTCTCCGGATTTCCGAACATCACGCCGACTTTTTCCCGCAGCTGGTTGATGAAAATAACTGTACAGTTTGATTTGCTGATTACAGCAGTCAGCTTCCGCAGTGCCTGGGACATCAGACGCGCCTGTAGGCCGACATGACTGTCGCCCATATCACCCTCAATCTCTGCCTTAGGCACAAGGGCAGCTACAGAGTCTACGATAATGATATCCACCGCGCCGCTCCGTACCATCGTCTCGGTGATCTCCAAGGCCTGCTCGCCGTTGTCCGGCTGGGAAATGTAAAGATTGTCAATGTCTACGCCGATGTTCCGGGCATAGACCGGATCTAGGGCATGCTCGGCGTCGATAAAGCCTGCGATGCCGTTTCTTTTTTGTACCTCGGCCACCATATGCAGCGCCACGGTCGTCTTACCGCTGGATTCCGGGCCGTATACCTCTAAAATCCTTCCCTTTGGAATACCTCCAAGACCTAAGGCAATATCCAGGCTCAGACACCCTGTCGGCACGGTCTCTATGTTCATATGGGTACTGTTGTCTCCGAGCTTCATCACAGAACCTTTTCCATATTGCTTCTCAATCTGTGCCAGCGCCGCCTCCAGCGCCTTTAGCTTGTTTTCATCCTTCTTTGGTTCTACCTTTTCTGTATGCGCCATACTTCACTTCTCCTTTTTTATAATTTGCCGGGCGTCCCTTCTGACGCCGTGAACTGTTCGTCCTTTTTGCAGAAAACACAGTATTTCTGCTGATTCCGAACCTATGTTCTCATTTCTATTACTATCTTATCGTACTTTCTTCATTCTGTCAACTGTTTCTGAAAAAAAGAATGCACAAAATTTCCTGGAAACTTTTTCCTGAAAAATTTGTGCATTTTTCCTGTTTTTGTCAATCCCTGATTTATAGTGAATGACAACAGCTTTTGTCCTTCATTACAGAATGCTGAGACATCCTTTCCTTCTCACCTTAGCAGTGGGAAGCTTCCTGCCGCAAAGGGTTAAAATGCGCCCTTGGCTTGTGTCTCCCTAGGCCGATAGCCCTCCTGCTCCAGCTTTTGAATGATCGACTTCTTATGCTCCTGCCCAAACGCCTCCATGGTAATGACAAGCTCTACCGCCGTATTTCGGTTGATGCTGATAAACTGGTTATGCTCTAAGCGAATGACATTTCCCTGCATATCTGCAATAACCCCGGAAATCCGGTGCAGCTCGCCTGGCCGATCCGGAAGCAGTACGGATACGGTAAAGATTCTTCCTCTTTGGATTAAGCCATGCTGGACTATCGAAGAAACCGTAATCACATCCATATTGCCGCCGCTTAATACAGCCACTACCTTTTTCCCCTCTGCCTTTAAATGCTTTAAGGCGGCTACCGTCAAAAGCCCGGAGTTTTCCACGACCATCTTATGGTTTTCTATCATATCCAAAAAGCAAAGCGTCAGTTCCTGATCCTCTACGGTAATGATTTCATCTATGTTTTTTTGGATATAAGGGAAAATTTTCGTCCCTGGTGTCTTGACTGCCGTACCGTCGGCTATCGTATCAATCCCAGGCAGCGAAACTACCTTTCCCGCCTCCAGGGATGCCTTCATACAGGCGGCTCCGGCAGGCTCCACACCAATCACCCGTACATTTGGATTGAGCATCTTGGCCAGAGTAGAAACCCCGCAGGCCAGACCGCCGCCGCCGATTGGCACCAAAATAACATCCACCGTCGGCAAATCTTTAAAAATCTCCATGGAAATCGTTCCCTGCCCGGTTGCCACTACCTCATCGTCAAACGGATGGATAAAGGTATAGCCATGCTCCCCTGCCAGCTCTACGGCTTTGGCACAGGCATCGTCATAGACATCTCCATACAGCACTACCTCTGCTCCATAGGATTTGGTACGATTGACCTTAATCAAGGGAGTCGTCGTCGGCATCACGATCACCGCCTTGGCTCCGTAAAGCTTGGCAGCATAGGCTACCCCCTGCGCATGATTTCCGGCAGAGGCCGTAATCAGGCCCTTTTTCCTCTCCTGCGCGGAAAGCGTACTGATTTTATAATAAGCCCCGCGTACCTTATAGGCTCCGGTATACTGCATATTTTCCGGCTTCAAATAAACCTTATTCCCGGTTGTTTCTGAAAAATATTCGCTGTACATCAGCTTCGTCCGGTTGATCACCTTTTTGACCGCCTCGGTCGCTTCCTCAAACTGTTCCAATGTTATCATATTTTTTCTCCCCTTTTTATCATCCCTGTCTGATGACAGTTTCCCTAAAAAACGTACCGCCCTTTCGTAAGCTCTGCTCTGAGGAAGTCTCTCTTCCTATGGGGTATCCGTCCCCTCAAACAGCGCCTCTACAAACTGATCGGCATCGAATTTCTGTAAGTCGTCAATCTGTTCCCCGATTCCAATGTATTTTACCGGAATTTTTAATTCCGACTGAATCGCAATGGCAATTCCACCCTTGGCCGTGCCGTCTAGCTTTGTTAAAATAATGCCTCCGACCTCTGCCACCTCACTGAATTCTCTCGCCTGCGCCAGCGCATTCTGCCCCGTTGTCCCGTCCACTACCACCAGTGTTTCCAGATAGGCCTCCGGGTATTCCCGCTCGATGATACGGTTGATCTTTCTTAGCTCTTCCATCAGGTTCTTTTTGTTGTGAAGCCGTCCTGCCGTATCGCACAGCAGCACATCGGTTTTCCTTGCCTTGGCTGCCATTACGGCATCGTATACCACCGCTGCCGGATCGCTTCCCTCCTGCTGGGCAATGATTTCTACTCCGGAACGATTCGCCCATTCCGTAAGCTGTTCAATCGCCGCTGCCCGAAAGGTATCGGCCGCCGCCACCAATACCCGTTTGCCCCGATCCTTCATCAGTCCGGCCATCTTTCCTATCGAAGTCGTTTTGCCTACTCCATTGACACCGATCACAAGCACCACCGAGGTACGGTTTTCAAATTCATAAGCAGAATCATCTAAGCGCATCTGATCCTTTAGGCTCTCCATCAGCAGCCTCCTGCACTCGGCCGGCTGTTTGATCTTCTGCTCCTTGACCTTTTTCTGCAAATCCTCAATCACGGCTGTCGTCGTATTGATGCCCAAATCCGCCATGATTAACGTTTCCTCCAGTTCCTCGTAAAACTCATCGTCAATACTGGAAAAGCCATTAAAAATTGAGTCGATACCCGACACAATACTGTCTCTGGTCTTAGAAAGTCCCGCCACCAGCTTCCCAAAAAATCCTTTCTTCTCTCCCATTTTTTCCCTCCATATATAGTTCCGTAGAATTCCTATCAGGACACTTTCTCCTCAGTAGGACTGGGTGCCGCACAGAAACACGTCCCCCTATCCTACTGTGTCCTGTCCGGAATTCTACTGTTTTGGTAGATTTCCTTCTAGGACGCTCCCAATTCTGCTTCCATCAGGCTTACTGATACCAGCGTGGAGACGCCTTTTTCCTGCATGGTAATTCCGTACAAAATATCTGCTGCGTTCATTGTCCCACGTCTGTGGGTAATGACAATAAATTGGGTGTGCTTTGTCAGCTTATGCAGGTACCGGGCAAAGCGGACGACATTGGAGTCGTCTAAGGCGGCTTCAATCTCGTCTAACAGACAGAACGGCGACGGCTTGAGATTTTGAATGGCAAACAGCAGCGAAATCGCTGTCAGCGCCTTTTCTCCGCCGGAAAGCTGCATCATATTCTGCAGCTTTTTCCCTGGCGGCTGAGCGATGATCCGAATGCCTGCTTCCAAAATATCTGCCTCCTCCATCAGTTCAAGGGTTCCCTTTCCGCCGCCGAACAATTCCCGAAAGACGGTGTTAAACTGTCCTTGTATCTCTGCAAATTTTTCCTGAAACTGACGGCGCATTTCACCGTCCAGCTCGTCAATCACACCTACTAGTACCTGCTCTGCCTGCAGTACGTCCTCCTGTTGGGTATGCAGTAAAGTGTAGCGCTCGTTTAAGGCCCGGTAATCCTCAATCGCATTGACGTTGACGTCACCGAGCGCCCGGATATTTGCCTTTACCTCTCCAATCAAACGCTTTCTGGCCGTCTCGGTCAGCGCCTCAGAAGGCGCCTCTGTCTGAAGCATCATCCTAGCCTCGGAATAGGTCAGGCCATATTCCTCCCGCATATATCGCACGAGACCATCTAGCTGCTCGGACAATTTATCCTTTTTAGCATTGAGCCGGAAAATCTCTTTGTCCAGACCGGAAATCTGACCAGACAGTTCCTCCCGTTTGGCAAAGAATCCTCTGTGGCTTTCGCTCATCCTCCGCCGGATTTCTGCCAGCTCCTCCTTGCGGTGTTCGGTTTCTCTAAGCGCTTCTCCAGCCTTAGCGATCTGCTGCTGCTGCCCTGTAATCTGCGCTTCCTTTTCCTCTACCGCCCTGGCAGAGCTGCTGCGGTTTTCCTCCAATTCGGTCAGTTCCTTTTTCAGTTTCTCTATCTCGGCTTCCAGACGGCTTTTGCTCTCCCCGATATAGCGCAGGCTTTGCTCCTGCGAAGCAGCCTCTAGGCGCAGAGCGGATAACATTTCGTTCCATTCCTGGTTCTGCCCGGAAAGCGCCGTGCTGCGATTACGGCTTTCCTCGATCTCCTGCCGTAAGGCCTCCTCCTCGGAAAGCTGCTGTTCCAAAGCTCTTTGCATCTGCAGAATTTTTGCCTTCCGCTCCTGGAGCTGTTTGTCCAATACCTTTCCCTCCAGCATGATTTCTGCATAATCTGCCTGCACTTTATCCAAATGCTCCTGATCCTGCCGCAGCTCCATCTGAACCGTATTTTGCTGTAAAAGCAATGCCTGAAGCTCCTTTTGGATTTGTGCTAAAATCCGATCCTTTGCCTCCCGCTCCGCCTGTCTGCCCTCCGTTTGCTCCTGAAGCTTTTGACAGGCTTGCTCTAAGACAGCTACCCGAAGCTGCAATTCCTCAAGCTCCCGTTTTCTTCCTAGTAGATTGCTGGAATTCCGATAGGCGCCGCCGGAAAGAGAACCGCCCGGGCTAAGCTGCTCTCCCTCTAGCGTCACAATCCGCAGAGAATAATGGTACTTTTTTGCCAGAGCAACCGCATGATCGATCTGATCTACCACCAAGGTTCTTCCTAACAGATGAGCCACCAGCCCCGAAAAACGCTCCTCGGCCTCCACCAGCTCGGAAGCCGCCCCCAGAACACCCGGTTCCTGCAAAAGCCCCTCCTGGCTGGAAAAAGGACGGCTCTGGTTCCTCCTCGCGTTCATCGCCGTCAGCGGCAAAAATGTCGCCCGGCCATATTTGTTTTTCTTTAAATAGGCAATCCCTTCCTTGGCCGTTTCTTCGGTGTCCGTGACAATATTTTGGATGCTTCCTCCAAGTGCAGTTTCGATTGCCGTTTCATAATCCTTCTTTACCTGAATCATATCGGCTACGGTTCCAATAATGCCGGAGTTTTTTTCCTTCTGCTCCAAAATCCGCCGGATACTGGTGCCGTATCCCTCATAGCGCTCTGCCAGATTTCGCAGAGAATCCAGCCTGGACTGCTCCTTCATATAGCTCTGTCTGGCCTGTGCCGCTTCGGCAGCCAGCTCTCTGCTCTGCTCCGCCAGCCGTCCTGCTTCCTCTTCTGCCTCTTTTCTCTCTGCGAAAAGCTTCGCTACCTTCTGACTGATTTCTTCTGCCTGGCCTTGATGGCCTTTTTTAGACTCCTCCCACATCGCTTCCTCGCTGCGGTTTTTTAGGATACGCTGGTTTAAGGCAGTCCGCTTGATGCCCTCCTGCTCGAAAGCCCGCTCTTCGCTCTCTATCGCTGCCCTGGATTCTGTATTTCTGGTGACAAACTCATATAAGCGTTGTCCGGCAGCCTCTGTCTGTTCGGCTAATTCCTGTGTCTGCCGCTGAAGCTCTCCTGCCCTGCTTACCGCCTCCTCCTGGCTGGCGGCAGCGGCCTTTAGAGCCTCGTCTACGGCCTCCTCCTGACGAACCAGGCCTGTATACTCCTGATTTCGTTCCGTTAGCTGGCGCATGACGGTTTCCATCCGTTCCCGGTAATGTCCGTCACTCTGTCTGGCAGCCAAAATCTGCTCCTTTAGTACCTCGATACCGCCCTCCAGCTTCTCCTTTTGAATGCGGATATCTGCTGCTGTGGTGCCGCAGACCTCTAACTCCTGGTTCTTTTTTTCCAATTCCTGCTCCAAGCGTTCGTATTCCGTACGGATTCCTTCGTAATGCTTTGTGGTTTCCTCCATCTGAGCAGAAGCTGTCTGCAGATTTTCCTCGGTCTGCTTCCGCTCTGTCTGCGATTGCTCATACTCTTCGATAAACGAAGCGATCTCATAGCCCTTTAATGCTTCCTTTAGCTGCAGGTATTCCTTTGCCACCGCAGCCTGGCGCTCCAAGGGAGCAAGCTGCTTTTCGATTTCCGCTAAAATATCGGTAATTCGCGACAGGTTTAAGCGCTCTGCCTCCAGATTTTTCTCCGCCAGCGCCTTTCGCTTTTTAAATTTGGTAATCCCTGCTGCCTCGTCAAACAACTCCCGTCTATCCTCCGGCTTCCCACTTAAAATCTTGTCAATCTGTCCTTGTCCAATGATGGAATAGCCTTCCTTCCCGATACCGGTATCCAGAAACAGCTCCTGAACGTCGCGCAGGCGGCAGCTAGTTTTATTGATCAGATACTCACTCTCTCCAGAACGATACACCCGCCTGGCTACTGTCACCTCTTCATAGGAAATCGGCAGCTTATGATCGCTGTTGTCCAATGTAATCGCCACATAAGCAAAGCCTAACGGCCTTCTGGTCTCTGTCCCGGAAAAAATCACATCCTCCATCCTGCTTCCTCTAAGCTGCTTGGCACTCTGTTCTCCTAGTACCCAACGCACGGCGTCTGCCACATTACTTTTGCCGCTCCCGTTCGGGCCTACAATTCCGGTAATGCCGTCATGGAACTCTAACACCAGCTTATTCGCAAAGGACTTAAAGCCGTGTACTTCAATACTTTTTAAATACATTTCTCTCTCCTGGCTGTCGGCCTGCTAGATCCGGAGAACCTTGCCGTCTGTCTCCTCCGCTCGTTTTTGCAGCTCTAAAATCGCCTGATAAGCAGCCTCCTGCTCTGCGGCCTTTTTCGTATGTCCGATTCCTCTCCCATACTCATGCCCCCGGATAATCACCCGGATTTCAAACTGCTTGTTATGATCCGGCCCCATTTCCTGTACCAGCTCATAACGAATGGTTTCCTGATTCTGGAACTGCCCCTGTATCATTTCCTGCAGGATAGTCTTGCTATCATAAAAGAGCTGCTTTCGATCCAGATCCGTCAGGATGAACTTGTGGATAAACTCTTTTGCATTAGCAAAACCACCATCCAAATAAATGGCTCCGATGACTGCCTCCAACGTATCGGAAAGAATCGAATTCCGCTCTCTTCCTCCGGTTGCTTCCTCTCCCCGGCCCATCCGGACATAATCACCTATCGCCAGCTCTCTGGCACACCAGGCCAACGTCTGTTCGCAGACGAGGCTTGCCCGCAGCTTTGTCATTTCCCCTTCCTGCATGTTCGTATGCTTTAAAAATAAAAATTCGCTTGTCGTCAGCTCAAGTACGGCATCCCCTAAAAATTCCAAACGCTCATTGCAGCTGTTTTTGTGCAGATGCCGTTCATTGGCATAGGAGCTGTGCGTCAGGGCATTTAACAATAGTCTTCGGTCGTGAAAGCAATACCCTGCCCGTCCCTCGAAGGAGATCAGCTTTTCCTCATCCATGTTATTTTCTCCTTTCTGCCCACCGCCTGACAGAAGCGGGACGCAGAAACGGCTCTATGTACTCTCTGCCGTGCCTGCGTCTCTCTTAAAGCCTCTGCAAACGGTTACTGGTTCAGTGCATTTTTGATCTTTTCTACTGCATCGCCAACCGTCGTAATATTCTCTGCGGTATCGTTATCAATCTCGATATCGAACTCCTCCTCAATCCCCATAATGATCTGGAAAATATCCAGAGAATCGGCGCCCAGATCGTCAACAAATGTCGTTTCCATAGAGATTTCGTCCTCTTCTACGTTCAATACTTCACTGATAATTTTCTGAATTTTTTCAAATTCCATTTTGTTCATCCTTCCTTACTCGTTTTTCGCAATGTTTTCTTTGATTTTTTCATTGATACCCTGCTTGCAAAACGCAATACATTGAATCACAGAGTTTTTTATCTCCAGACTTTTGGAATTTCCATGCGTCTTTACTACCAGACCGTTTAAGCCCAGCATCGGCGCGCCCCCATAACGGCTGGCATCGAAGCTTTTTAATGTCTTTTTTAAGGCCGGCTTGACTAACAGGGCTCCGATTTTACTCCTCAGGCTCGTCATCATCCCTGCCTTGATCTGTTCAATCAGCGTACCCGCCAAGCCCTCATACAGCTTTAAAATCACATTTCCGACAAACGCCTCGCAGACCACGACGTCGGCTGCTCCGGCCGGAATATCTCGGGCCTCTATACTTCCGGTAAAGTTGATATCGCTGCAGTTTTTTAACAGCGGATACGTTTCCTTTACCAGCAGGTTGCCCTTTTCTTCCTCTGCTCCGATGTTCACAATCGCTACCTTAGGATTCTTCACTCCTACGACATGCTCCATATATAAAGAGCCCATTCTGGCAAACTGTACCAGATGGGAAGGGCGTGCATCTACATTGGCGCCGCAGTCAATCAAAAGCGAAACACCCTTTGCCGTCGGAATCAACGGTGCTAATGGAGGACGCTCCACCCCCTTGATCCTGCCGACGATGAACTGGCCTCCTACCAGGACGGCTCCTGTGCTTCCGGCAGAGACAAACGCATCGGCCTCTCCGTTTTTTACCAGATTCATCGCTACCACAATCGAAGAAGTCTTCTTTCTGCGGACAGCCATCACAGGGGCTTCCTCATTGGTAATCACATCTTCTGCATGAATCACCTCGATGCGCTCCTTGTCATAGGTATATGCGGCCAATTCCTGATTCAGAATATTCTCTCTGCCCACCAGGAGAATTTTTATCTCGGTTCGCTCATTTACTGCCTCTACGGCGCCCTTTACGACCTCCGTGGGGGCGTAATCACCGCCCATAGCATCTACGGCTACCCGGACGAACTCCTGCATTTTTGTTCCCCCCTTTCCTCCAAAACCGCCCGCTGTTCTCACGGAACTGTCAGGCGATTCTGCAAACAGCCGGATACCCGACAGGCTCCCGCTGTTTTCCTGCTACTAATCAATATACTAGATATTATCCTAGAAATCAACTAAAAAATAAATCAAAACAAAAGAACCCTGAAATCAGGGTTCTTTTCTATCTTTATACGCCAGAACGCTTTTGCAGAGCAAATACGGTGGTTTACCGTCAGACGTTTATTCCTCCTCGTCAGCCGTATCTTCAGAAACAGCCTCTTCCTCGTCATAATCGTCTTCGTCCTCCTCGTCCGGTTCTGCCGGAGCGTCTAAAAGCAGCGCCTTAATGCTCAAGCTGATCTTTTTGGCATCCTCGTTAAAATCTACGATTTTTGCTGTCACCTGCTGCCCGGTCTTTAATACGTCGCTTGGCTTCTCCACATGCTCCTTCGCAATTTGGGAAACATGCAGCAGCGCATCTACTCCCGGTTCCAGCTCTACGAAAGCACCGAAATCCGTCATCCTTGCTACCCGTCCTGTCACCTCAGTGCCGATAGCATATTTCTTAGCGGCATCCGTCCATGGATTTAACTCTGGGAACTTTAAGCTCAATGCAATCTTTTCTCCATTGATATCCTTGATAAACGCCCGAACCAGATCGCCTACCTTAAATACCTTTTTCGGATTCTCTACATGTCCCCAGGACATCTCAGAAATATGCAGCAAGCCATCTGCTCCGCCAAGGTCGATAAAAGCGCCGAAGTCTGTTACGTTCTTTACGGTACCCTCTATTGTCATCCCTACGCTGATCCGGGCAAACAAGGCCTTTTGCATCTCTGCCTTCTTCGCTACCATTAGCTGCTTCCGATCTCCGATGATCCGTCTTCTCTTAGGGTTAAACTCGCTGACGACAAACTCAATCTCCTGATCCTTATATTTTTCCAGATTCTTTTCATAGACATCGGAAACCAAGCTGGCCGGGATAAAGACTCTGGCCTCGTCGATCACCACACTCAAACCGCCGTTTAATACCTGTGCTACCTTTGCGGTCAGAACCTCTTTGCTGTTGTAAGCCTCTTCCAGTCTCTTGTTTCCCTTTTCGGCAGCCAGCCTCTTGTAAGTGAGGAGAACCTGCCCTTCTCCGTCGTTTACCTTTAAGACCTTTGCCTCCATCGTATCGCCAACCTGCACAACCGTCGTGAGATCAACTGGGTTATTGGAATATTCACTCTTTGTGATAATCCCATCTGCCTTATAACCGATGTTTAGGATGATCTCGTCCTCCTTTACGCCAATAACAGTACCTTCAACGACATCTCCGTTGTGTATTGTCACCAGCGTCTCCTCTAGTAATTCTTCAAAACTCATCTCTGACATAGTGGAATGAACCTCCTCAATAATATTGTTTGGGGTGGAAGCCCCTGCGGTAATACCTACGCAACGGAAGGATTTGAACCTGGTCAAATCCAAGTCATCAAGTGTCTGTATATAGTAAGTATCTACACACTTTTTTATACAAATTTCGTATAATTTTTGTGTATTGGAGCTGGCCTTGCCTCCAATCACAATCATTGCCTCTACTTCCCCGGCAAGCCTGGCAGCTTCCGCCTGCCTTTGTTCCGTAGCACTGCAAATCGTATTTTTAACAATTCTATCATACCGCTTTTTTTTCAGAATTTCAACCATATCTTGCATTTTCTTATAATTTAATGTCGTTTGCGATACGATAATATGTTTTTTCCCGGAATTTTCCTCATATTGTCTGGCTTCCTCCGGTTCTTTTAACATCACAGGCTCGCTTTTACACCAGCCGCAAATGCCTTGTACCTCCGGATGGCTCGGATCTCCTAAAATCACGATTTGATTTGCCGGATCGGCGGAATACTCCTCTACCAGCCGGTGAATTTTTTTGACCAACGGACAGGTCGCATCGCGATAGGAAATTCCCATTTCCTCCAGCCTTTCATAAACGGCTTTGGATACACCATGCGCTCTTAGGATCAGAACGCCCTTCGGCAAGTCGTTTAGCTCCTCTAAATCCTCCACGACCCGGACGCCCTTTTTTTTCAATTCGGCTATCACGGATTCATTGTGAATGATTTCTCCATAGGTGTATATCGGCTGGCCGCCTGTTTCTTCTATCTGACGATACACCAGATCTATGGCCTGTTTCACGCCAAAACAAAAGCCTGCTGTTTTGGCTAGCTTAACTTCCATTGGCAGCTATCTCCAAAATCCGTTCTGTCACTTCTTCAATTCCCATCCTTGAGGTATCCACCAGTACCGCATCCTCCGCCTGGCGCAGCGGAGAGACCTCCCGGTTCATATCCTGCTCATCTCTGGCCTTGATATCCTGCTCGATCTGATCCAAATCGGCTGTCTGCCCCTTCTCCTTTAGCTCCAGAAAGCGTCTTTGCGCCCGCTCTCTGCTGCTGGCTGTCAAATAGATTTTACAGGCCGCATCCGGCAATACCTTTGTTCCGATATCGCGTCCGTCCATCACCACATCCATTTTGGCGGCAAGATCCTGCTGCAGCTTTAACAGCTTTTCCCTTACCATAGGAAGCGGTGCAAAATCCGAAGCTGCCATACCGGCCTCCTCACTCCTTAGACGATCCCCCAGCAGTACTCCGTTTAGCAGTACCTGCTGCTGTCCGTCTACATAGCGCAGCTCTATGGATATCTCCTCCAAAGCCTGCCCTACGGCCTCCTTATCCTCTTTCCCAACGCCGTGATCCAGCATATAAATCCCAATCGCCCGGTACATCGCTCCGGTATCTACATAGACAAAGCCAAGCCGTTCTGCTACCCGTCTGGCAATCGTGCTTTTTCCCGCCCCGGCAGGCCCGTCAATCGCAATATTCCGATTCATCGCTACTCCCCTTTATGACTTGTTTTTGCCGAAACCGCTCCTATCCCTTTCCTGCCGTCTGACAAACGGAAGCGGCTATGAAAGGAGCGCTTCTCTTAGCCTGCCTGATAAGCGATTGCCTCTATTTCGCAGAGAACACCCTTTGGCAGTGTCTTTACCGCTACACAGGATCGAGCCGGAAGACTGGTAAAATACTTTTCATATACGGCATTAAATTTTGGAAAATCTCCCATATCTGCAAGGAAACAGGTCGTCTTAATCACCTGCTCATAGGAAGCGCCGCCTGCCTCTAGGACTGCTCCGACATTTTTGCAGGACTGCTCTGCCTGTGTCTCGATTTCACTTCCTGCTATCTCTCCTGTCGCCGGATCAACCGGAATCTGGCCACTCGTAAAAACCAGGCCAGCATGTACCATTCCCTGGGAATACGGCCCGATAGCAGCAGGCGCTTTTTCTGTGCTAATCTTGTTCATCATAAAAAATCCTCCATTTTATAGTGTAGGCTTTAGTATACCAAAACTTTCACAAAATGACAAATAAAATTTTAGCTATTTTTTTGATTCTTCTATTCCTGATAACAAGCGAGCCCGGCGGCCCAACCTGTAGACCAGGCAATCTGCAGATTAAATCCTCCGGTCAGTGCATC
>CASCWU010000021.1 GCA_949155905.1 uncultured Lachnospiraceae bacterium | reverse complement strand
GGGCAAAGGAGCTGCTGCAGGAGGGGCGTACTGTGAAGGCGGCGGCAGAGGAGGTTGGATACTATACGGTTCGCCCGCTGATGCGAGCGTTTCGGGAGCAGGTCGGGATGACACCCGGAGAATATGCGAAGCTTCAGGCCGGAGAGAGGCTGCTTTAGAGAGCGTTTTAGAAAAAAATCATACATACAAAAAGAGGCTATTTTTTTCCCTCATCTTTCTTGCTATACTGGGGTCGTTGGCAGGAGGCCGCAGAGCGTTTGTGGAAAAGGCGAACGGCATCCTGGTAACGAATTCCTGGTAACGAATAAGAAAAAAACGGCTGCAAGAGAGGAAAGGAAGCAGCGAAGCAGTAATGCAGAGAAAAGAAAGAAGAAAGAGAGGAAAAAAATAAGAATGAAAAAGAAAAGCCTGAGCAGATGGATTGCTGTACTGGTATGTCTGTCTATGTGTCTGTTTTCCCTGAGTGCATGCGGAAAAAAGGAAAGCCAGGGGACAGCCGGGAAGGATTCTGGTACTAAGCAGGAGCAAAAAGAGGAACAAAGCAGTCTAGGACAGACAGAAGGAGATCAAACAGAAGAAAACGAAACAGATAAGGAAAATCAGAATCAGACCGATTCGGAAGCAGCCGGCGGAGAGCAGCCAGGCGGTATGCAGGAAGCCGAAGGAGGGCAGCTTCCGATCAGTGAGGAAAAGACGGAGCTAAGCTTCTGGCTTCCATATGATAATCTGATGGCAGAGGACCCGAATACACTGCCGAGCGTGCAGAAAATGGAGGAGTTGACGAACGTACATATCCGTTATATTACGGTAGGTATGAACGAGCAGCAGGAAAAATATGGATTGATGTTAGCTTCGGGGGAGATCCCGGATATCGTCAAGGAGGGCAGCAGCATGTATTCCGGCGGGTCGCAAAAGGCCGTAGAGGATGGAATCTTTTTAGACCTGACGGATTATATAGAACGTCTGATGCCAAACTATATGGGCTTTGTCAAGGCCGATGAAACGATGTGGCGGGATGTTCGGACAGACGACGGACGGTTTGTTACGATTTATGAAATTGACGGGGACGAGACGGGGCCTGCCTATGAGCCGACCTTTATGGGACTGTTAATCCGCGGCGATTGGTTAGAGGAGCTAAAGCTTCCGGTTCCGGAAACGTTAGAGGACTGGCACAAGGTACTGACCGCATTTAAAGAGGAAAAGGGGGCGGAGGCGCCGCTGATGATCGGTACAAAGGGAACGATTCCGATTGGCTATTTTGCCAGCGCCTTTGGTGTGCTGCCGGGCTTTTACCGGGATGGCTCTGTGGTAAAATACGGACCTGCCGAGGAGGGCTACAGAGAGTATCTAAAGCTGTTCCATCAGTGGTATGAGGAAGGCCTGATTGACTACAATTTTATTTCCAATAATGCAGATTATACGGCGCCGGCAGAGTATATGGCGACCGGACGTGCCGGAGCAGGCTGTTCGACCTACGTGTTTTCTGCCAATGAATACTATCGGACTTTCGGATACTCTCAGGATGAGAAGATCAATTTAGTCGGAACGCCGTTCCCGGTTCAGAACCAGGGAGATGAGCAGATTAGCGCCTATCCGAATAAGCGGGTGTTAGGTTCGATTTACAGCATTTCTGCAACGTGCAAGAATCCAGAGCTGGCATTAAAATGGCTGGATTACCAATACAGCTACGATGCCATGCTGTTAAACAATTTCGGTATAGAAGGGGAATCTTATACGATAGATGAAAACGGAAAGCCGCAGCTAACGGAGCAGATTCAGCAGAATCCAGACGGGCTGGGAATGATGGATGCTCTCAAGCAATATGTCATTGGCTACAGCAACGGCTGGTATAACTGGAAGCGCTATGATTCTCTCTACGATCCATCTGTAAAGCTTTGCCAGGAGGTATGGGATCAGGCGTCCTTAGAGCATGTGCTTCCATCTGCCGCGACGATGACAGCCGAGGAAAGCAATGAATTTTATACGTTGTATACCTCTGTGCAGACAATGGTAGAGGAAATGACGGTGAAATATATTACCGGCGCCGAAAGCCTGGAGGATTATGACGGCTTTGTAGAAAAGCTGCATCAGTACGGAGTGGATCGGTGTCTGGAAATCCGCCAGAATGCGTATGATCGGTATCTGGCCAGATAAGGAGGAATACGATATGGTATTGTGTCCGATTCCGAAAAGCTTGCTAGAGGAGGACGGAAGGCTGCTGCTTTCTGAGGATAGCTATAAAATACTGGCAGATGAGCTGGCAAAGGGAATTGTCCGGGAAACGAGGGAGCGGCTTGGCCGCCTCCTGCCCGGCGTGATAGTGTTTCAGGAGGAACAGGGGCTTTCTAGGGAAGGCTACCGGCTGACGATTCGGCCGGACAAAATCGAAATTGAATGCTTTGCAGAGGAGGGCGCATTTTATGCCCTGACGACGTTACGGCAGATGATATCGCAGACAGAACAGCCGCTGTCTTGCTGCCGGATCGAGGATGAACCGGATTTTCCAGTACGTGGGGTCATGCTGGATATCAGCCGGAATAAAATTCCTTCTTTGGATACGTTGTATCGGCTCGTGGATTTGTTTGCGTCTGTCAAGCTAAACCATTTGGAATTGTATCTGGAGGGCTTTGCCTTTGCGTATCCTTCGTTTGAAGCGCTTTGGAGGGCGCAGGAGGACAGCCTGCCGTTTACCGGAGAGGAAATCCGGCTGCTGGATGCGTATTGTCAGGAACGCTTTATCGATCTGACGCCGAATCAGAATTGTCTGGGGCATATGGGAGCCTGGCTGACGCCCGGAGCCTTTCCGAATCTGGCAGAGCAGCCTGGCGGCGGGCAGATAATGGGCATTCCGGCGCCGCCAAATACGTTAGATCCGGCCGATCCGGGCAGCCTGGAGCTGATAGAACAGATGACAGAGGACTTGCTAAGGAATTTTACCTCGAAGAATTTTAACGTCAATATGGACGAACCGTTTGAACTAGGACAAGGAAAGAACCGGGAACGGGCAGAACGAGAGGGCATCGGCGCCGTTTATCTGGAATATGTGAGGAAGATATATCAGAGGGTGACAAAAAAAGGAAAGCATATGCTGTTATGGGGAGATATTTTAACCCGCCATCCAGAGACGCTTTCCTCCTTGCCGGAGGATGTAACTATATTGGATTGGAACTACGATGCAGTGACGCCGTTTGAAGCGCATGCCAGGATGTTAGCCGAGGCCGGAAGAGATTTCTGGCTTTGCCCAGGAAGCAGCGCATGGGCTTCCTTTGCCGGAAGAACCGAAAATATGCTGGAAAATATCCGTGATGCAGCTTTGACCGGAAAGCGTTATGGCGCAAAGGGGCTGCTGCTGACGGACTGGGGAGACGGCGGTCATATGAATCCGCTGCCAATCAGCTATCCGGCGTATCTGTATGCTGCCGCTCTTTCCTGGAGAGCAGCAGAGTCTGGAAGAGAGGCGAAAAGCTATCTTGCTGCTGTTTTGGATCAATTTGCTTATCAGGATCAGGCGGGTGTGATGGGAAAATTAACCTTGCAGATGGGGTGTTATCAGCAGTTTGAGGAATATCCGGTCGTCAATCGGACGCTGACGAATACCGTGTTTTGGTTTGCCGGAATGGAAAAGGACAAATTACCGGAAATAACCAGACGGCTCGCCTATCAGCTAGCGGATATGATCTGTGATCCAATCGGACAGAAAAGGGAGAGAGAGCTGCTCGATGCAGCAGACAGCGGATACGACGGAGAGGGACTAGAGGCCTTTTTAGAGGAGCTGCTGCAGGAATTAAAGGGAGAGCAGATGATACACCCGGAACGGGCGCTGATGAAAAAGGAATATCATCTGACGATTGGGCTCGTACAGCTTTGCGCGAAAATACGGCGCGCCTGGCTGGAGAAAAGAAAGGTTCCCCCGGACTGCTTGGAACAGCTAAGAAAACTGCAGGAATTGCTGTCTGAAACCTGGCTTGCCCGGAATAAAAAACGCGGTCTGGCAGATACCTTGAAAATATTGACAGGGCTTGAAAGAGCCATGGAACTGTGATATACTGGAGGAGAACCAATTAGATATGAGCAAAGATCAGAAGCGTGGAAAGGAGCGGATAGGTGATGAACAGGTTTCTAAAAATCAAAGGGAAAGCTTGCCGGAAACCTAAGAGAAAAATCAGCCGGATGGCTGCCGTACTGGTTGCTTGTGTCGTATTGGCAGCGTTGGCAGTGGCAGGCTATGAGCCTTGCCGGATGGTTGCTGCGGCAGCCGGGGGACAGACAGAGGATTTTTACATTGTGGACGGAGAGCTGTTGTCCTATTCCGGGAAGGATACCAAAATAACAATCCCTAAGGATGTGAAAAAAATCGGGGCAAGTGCGTTTGAAAATAACAGGAAAATTACCCAGGTAGTGATTCCTGACTCGGTTGAGGAGATCGGGGAAAAAGCGTTTGCCTATTGTTCTAAGCTAAAGACCGTGCGGATTGGAAAGGGAATCAAAAAGCTTCCGTTTAAAGTGTTTTATGATTGCGATGTATTATCCTCTGTAACCTTATCAGAGGGGATTACGTCGATTGGAGAATCTGCCTTTGAATATTGCTATGCTTTAAAAAGCGTCACCATTCCTGCTTCGGTAAAAACCATCGGTATCCGGGCGTTTCATGGAAACAATTCGTTAAAAACCGTAACGTTTGCGTCTGGAAGCAAGCTGAATTGGATTTCCCGTTATGCGTTTGCTCATTGCTACCAACTGACGACGATAAAGCTGCCGGAGACGTTGACACATATTGGCATCAGAAGCTTTTATTATGACTTCCGATTGAAAAATATTACGATTCCAGAGGGCGTAACCGTAATTCCGCGAGAGGCGTTTTATAATTGTGATGCGCTGACTAAACTTACGCTGCCGGATTCGATTACAACGATAGAAAGCAATGCGTTTGCCTGGTCCGAGTCTCTGACTGCTGTTACGCTGCCTAAGAACTTAAAGATTTTAGAGAGCGGTGCGTTCCAATATTGCCGGAAGTTAAAAAAGATAGAGCTACCGGAGACATTAGAACAGATAGGAAACCGTGTATTTTCCGGCTGTAAAGCGTTGACCGAGCTTACGCTGCCTAAAACGATGACAGAAATCCCAGCCTATTTCCTGGAGGATTGTACGAAGCTAAAAAAGCTTGTGATTCCGGATTCTGTAGAAATTATCCGAGAATATGCGTTTTCAGGCTGCAGTGCATTGACCGAGCAGCCGCTTCCGGCTTCCTTACAAAATCTGGAAAGGGGAGTCTATCAGAGCTGTTCCGGCTTGATGGAGGCGGAAATTCCTGCAGGTGTGGAGTATAACGGAGAATTCTTGTTTCAGGGCTGTACTGCTTTAAAGAGCCTTATCTTGGCGGAGGGCGCAGAGGTACTAGGCTCGTCTATGCTGGAGAACTGCAAGAGCCTGACCGAAATAGAGATTCCGGATTCGGTATCTGTTTTAGAGGACAGAGTGTTTTCCGGCTGCAGCAGCCTAAAGGAGATTTCTCTTGGCCGCAACATAGAAAAGATAGGAAATTTCTGCTTTTCCGGTGCCTCGTCCTTAAAGGAACTGGTATTGCCGGAGGATTTGACCAGGGTGCCGAATTATCTGTGTAAGGAATGCTTTAACCTGAAAAGCATCACATTTCCAGAGGGTGTGACGCAGATTGGAGAGAGTGCGTTCCGGGATTGTAAACGGCTGGCAAAGGTAACATTTCCAAAGACCTTAAAGAAAATCGGAGACAGAGCCTTTTATGGATGTACGCCGTTAAAAAAGCTGACACTGCCTGCTGGTGCGACGGATATCGGAGCCTATGCGTTCAGCGGAACCAAATGGATTGTGGCACAGGAAAAAAATGGAATGGTTATCACCAATAATGGCGTGCTGGTAAAATATACCGGCAAGCAGATTGCTTTGGAGCTGCCGGAGGAGATTCGGGCGATTGCAGATAACGTATTTTACAGAAACGCTGCCTTGCAGGAAATCACTTTGCCGGAGGGTGTAGAAAAAATCGGAGATTATACGTTTTATTACTGCAAAAATTTAAGACTGGCCGATCTGCCGGATTCCGTGCAGGAGATTGGAGCGTATGCCTTTTATGAGTGCGAGAAACTGGAAAATCTTTATTTCCCGGCACAACTGCGTTCGATTGGACATAATGCCTTTTCTTCCTGTGACAATTTGACAGAGGTTATTTTGGCAGAGGAGCTAGAGACAGTGGGAAGCTATGCGTTTGGCTGGTGCAGGAATTTAAAAACGGTCATGCTGCCGGAGGGCTTGACCAGCCTGGGAGAATCTGTGTTTTACGGCAGTGAGAGCCTGAAGGACGTTTACCTGCCAGAAAGCCTGAAGGAGATTCCGGAGTCTCTGTTTGGCTATGATAAGCCGGATGTGACGATGCACTGTAAGGAAGGAAGCGCCGCTTACCAGTATGCGCTTCGCTTTGGGTACAAGATAAAGCTGGAAGAAAATCTGGAATAAGCTTTAAGAAATAGTAAAAAGGGGCTGTGAAAAAAGTTTTCCTTATTTTGTCACAGTCCCTTTTTTAGTGCTTTTTATTATCGTTAAAACGCCATGTGTGCGAGAAGAGCGCCAGGGATCTTTTTAAGGGGGATTACGAAGCAATCCGTTTTCTGCCGATGTCAGCATTTGATGGCAGACGCAGAAATTCAAATCCAAAACCCGTTCCTTTTGCAAGCTGTCAAAATAAATCGTCAGCTTTCCGCCTGAAATTTTTTGGATCGTACCAGTTCCATAGGATTTATGTAAAATCCGGGCGCCGGGCTTTAGATCAGAGAGAGAAAGCTTCATTTCTCCGACAAAGCGGGACGGTGTCTGTGGCTTGCCAAACAGGGATTTGATCGTGATGACATATAAATACTGCTTGGCGCGGGTTAGGGCAACGTAAAAGAGACGGCGTTCTTCCTCCAGATCTTCTTCCTTGAGTGCTTTTTTATAGGGGGTAATGCCCTCTACGGCATCCGGCAGAAACACTGCCTGATACTCTAAGCCCTTGCTGGCGTGCATTGTAGAAAGGCTGACAGCCTCGGGAGGAGGTGCGCCCTGACGGGAGGATTTTTGCCCGTTCTGGCGTTGCTTGCGTAATTCTTCGGCGTATTCGTCCATGTGCTGTTCTAAGGCACGAAGAGAAGAAAAGGATTTTACGGCATCTTGCAATTCGTCGATTTGGGCGGTCAAATCCTCCAGGGAAATCCGGCGGAATTCCGAATAGGACTTTAAAAATTCATCATAGCCGATCACATGACGGATATAGTGGATACCGGCGTACGGATCGAGGGTGGAGAGCTGTCTGAGATCAAGCTCCAGTTTGTCCAACCGATCTGCCATCCAGTTTTTGTCTGGAAAGCTGGTTTTCCAAAGGGCAATATAGTTTGCTATCGTGCCTGTCCGGCCATACACACCCTTTTGGTTCGCAGACGGAAGCAAACGCTGGATATCCGGCATACTTTCTCTGGTAAGATATCGGTTAGGCCGGTTCATGATATCCAAAAACCAGGAACGGATTTGGGACAATTCCTCCACTGTCACCTCATCCGGTTCTCCTTCCGAGCGCAATCTGTTTTGCTTTCCATAAAGTCTGGCAAGCCTTAAATAAGAAAGGATATTCCGGCTGATCCAATGCTCGTACAGGTTTGGAATCGCTTCCTTCGAGGTAAAGGGGATGTTGTAGGCCATCAGAGTTTCCGCCATGGAACGGGCTTCCAGATTGGTACGGTAGAGTACCGCGATCTGAGGCAGGGGGATACCTTTTTGCTTTAGGGCTAAGATTTCCTTGGCAACCGCATGATTTTCTGCTTTGCGATCCGGAAATTCCAGATAGGAGGGAGGCGGTCCCTGCTTGCCGCCTGCCGCCTGGATCTGCTTGGGAAATCGCTTGTGATTGTTGACGATAACACGTCCGGCGGCAGTCAGGATATGCTCGGTAGAACGATAATTTCGATCCAGCAAAATTTGTTTGGCAGAGGGATAATCGTCTGGAAACTGCAGCATGATTTCCGGCTTTGCCCCGCGGAAGCGGTAGATGCTCTGGTCGTCGTCGCCTACGATAAAAAGGTTGTTTTCCGGCGCAGCAAGCTGGCGGATCAGACCGTATTGAAGCCGGTTGATATCCTGAAATTCGTCGATCAAAATATAGCGGCAGCGCTGCTGCCAAGCGGAAAGGATATCCTCTCTGGCCGAAAACAGCTCCTTACAAAGCAGCATCATATCATCAAAATCAATCAGGTGCTGCTCCCGTAAAAAGGCATCATAGGCCTGGTAGAGCTGTTTGAAGGTTTCCTCCGGGCAGTTCATGGAATAGTAGTGGTTCAGATCGATTTCCTCTGATTTGACCAGACTGATTTCCGACAGCAGATCCTTGACAAAGTCTTTTTCATCGCCGGTTTCCAGCTGTAAGCGGCTAACCTGCTCCCGCAGGAACGCATACTGCTGATCCTCTCTTATGATCTGTTCCGGCTGATAGCCATAGGCGGCTCGTAAAATAAGAAAAAACAGGGAATGAAAGGTAGAGAAACGGACGCCGCAGGCAGCCCCCCTCATACGGGTAAAACGCTCTCGCATTTCGATAGCGGCAGCCTTGGTAAAGGTAATGACTAAAACCTGTTCCGGCGGAATACCATATTCCTCAATTAGAGTGCGGGTACGTCCGGTAATCACCATGGTTTTACCGGAGCCAGGCCCCGCCAAAACCATCATAGGGCCATCTTTGTGTGTGATGGCCCCAAGCTGAGCTGATGTATATTCCATAAAGCATCCTTTCAACGTGTATGGGAAGGGGCAGAAAGTTTTTCGATTCCGATCCGGATTCTTCTAAGAGATTCTTCTTTTCCTAAGATTTCCATAATCTCATAGGCACCGCCCGGTGTCATCTGCTTACCGGAAACTGCAGTACGAACCGGCCACAGACCTTGTCCGTTTTTGATTCCTTTTTCTGCAATATAGCCCATCAGCAATGCTTCGATACCGTTCCGACTGTAATCATCCGCTGCCTCTAAGCGCGGCAGTAGCTCGGTCAGCACGGTAAGAGAGCTTTCTGCGGTAGTTTTCATCTTTTTGTGCGTATACATAGCAATATCATAGTCTGGAAGCGTTTCAAAAAAGTCGATATGGTCGGCGATATCCGGGTAGGTTTCGATTCGGCTTTTTACAAGCTCTGCGATTTTTCTGGTGTCCAAATCCTGCCTGACCACCTCTTTGATATAGGGAAGAGCCTGCTCATAATACGCTTCAAAATCCATTGCCTTGATGTATTCGCCGTTCATCCAACGAAGCTTTGTCATATCAAAAACCGCTGGAGATTTGCTGATATGATGATAGTCAAACTGTTCGATTAACTCCTGCAGAGTAAAAATCTCCTGATTGCCCTCCGGACTCCAGCCCAACAGCGCAATAAAATTGACAATGGCCTCGGAAACAAAGCCCTGCTCCAACAAATCCTCATAGGAGGAATGACCGCTCCGTTTGGAAAGCTTTTGATGCTCCTCGTTGGTGATAAGCGGGCAGTGAATGTATATTGGCGGATCCCAGCCAAAGGCAGCATAAAGCCGGTTGTATTTCGGGGTAGAGGAGAGGTATTCGTTGCCGCGGATGACATGGGTAATCCCCATCAAATGGTCATCTACGACATTGGCGAAATTGTAGGTTGGGAAGCCGTCAGATTTGATTAAAATCATATCGTCTAGCTCTGCATTATCCACGGTAATTTCTCCATATACCTCATCGACAAAGGAGGTTGTCCCCTCTCTTGGTACGTTTTGGCGGATGACATAAGGCTTGCCCGCGGCCAGATTTGCTTCGATTTCTTCTTTGGAAAGCGAAAGACAATGCTTGTCGTAGACCATGATTTCCTTTCCGGCCACCTCTGTCCGCAGACCCTCCAGACGTTCCTTGTCACAAAAGCAATAATAAGCCTCTCCCTGCTCAATCAGCTTTTTGGCATATTCTAAATAAATACCAGAGGCCTGGCGTTCGCTCTGCACATATGGCCCAAAGCCGCCGTCCTTATCCGGCCCCTCGTCATGGAGCAGTCCGGTTTTGGCCATCGTGCGGTAAATGATCTCCAGCGCGCCTTCTACAAAACGCTCCTGGTCGGTATCCTCAATCCTTAAAATAAAATCGCCCCCGGCATGCTTGGCAATTAGGTATTCATACAGAGCAGTACGCAGATTGCCAACGTGCATCCGTCCGGTTGGGCTTGGAGCAAAGCGTGTCCTTACTCGATTCATGAAAAAACTTCCTTTCTTAAACAGAAATTATCTTTTTTTATGGTTCCTCTTCCTCTATCATCGAATCAAATTCGGCGTCGTCCAAAAGCATGTCAAACACATCGGTGACAGCCTCGTATTCCTCGTCGTCCTCAATGCCTGCAAGGTTAAATTCCTCGCTTCCTACCGGGATAAAACGGTAGAGGAAAATATCCGACAGCTCGTCGTCCACTGGAAGCAGGGCAATGTACTGCCGTTCCGGTTCGCCGTCCGGTAGATTTTTTACCGGGAAGATAGCCAATACTTCGCATTCGACTTCTGTTCCGTCGTCTAATGTTACAGGGAGAAGCATCGGCTCTTCTAGCTCCTCGCTTTCATATTCGTTATTTTTATAAATCCGGCTCATTTTCTCACCTGGCCTTTCATATTGGATTGTATCACCAGAAAAATGTAACAGATTTTTGAGAAAACTGCAAGTAGATCTTTCTTTTTGCAAGTAGATTCGTTATAATAAAAAACAGGTACGAAATATACAAAGAGAAAGAAGGTTTGAAATGAATCCGATTAACGTGGAAACATTTACCCAGTTCCGGTTTGTCAGCAACCCGAGCTTTTCCCCGGACGGCGGGAGTATTGCCTTTGTGGTGCAGCAGGGGGATGTAGCGGAAAACGACTACAAGGGAGATTTATACCTGTATGATAGCGGAACCGGGAATGTAATCCGGCTGACTACGGCAGGCGATGCAAAAAGCTATGTCTGGACAGCGAAGGGAACTCTGCTTTTCCCATCCGCAAAGCGGGAGGGCAGGAAGCAGGCAGACAAAAAGGCAGCGGGTAAGTCAGACAAGCAGCAAGAGGGCAGCCGGGCAGGTGAGAAGAACGGTGGAAAAGAGCAGTCGGAGGATAGCACGGTATATTATGAGATTTCCCCTAAGGGTGGCGAGGCGGTAAGGGTGTTTGAGGTTCCTCTAAAGGCTACCGGGATGTATCGCATCGACGAGGAGCGGTATTTGCTGACTGCTGCCATCGAGCTGGAAAAGCGGATCGAGAGCAAAAATGATGCCTATGAGGTAGTAGATGAAATTCCGTTTTGGTTTAACGGCAGAGGCTTTATCAATGGCCGGAGAAACCGTCTGTATGTCTATCATACTGGTACAAAAGAACTGACTCCGGTTTCAGAAGAGACGGCAGACGTTTCCTCCTATTCCGTCCGGGGAACGAAGATTCTCTACAAGGCATATCCGTGGACGGATGTTCACAACATGTACGACGGTATTTATCTCTATAACCTGGAAACAGGAGAGACAAAGTGCCTGCTTGCGCAGGATATCCGCAGGACAGGGATGATAGGCTTTTGGGCAGAGAACGAGGCGGTCGTAGCCTCCAGTGTGGAGAATCCACATGGAAACAGCAAATATTTGGATTTTTATACAATGAATCTGGATAACGGAGAGATGAAGCTGCTGACGGAGTATGATTACAGCAGCGGCTCTGGAAGCGTAGGCAGCGATGCAAGACTTGGCGGCGGGCGGACGGTAAAGACCGAGGACGGCATTTGCTATTTTATCACGACCAGAGGGGAGAACGCTCATCTTTATTCCATCCAGAGAGACGGGACGTTGACAGGAGTCATGACAGAGAGCGGCTCCTGCGACAGCTTTGATATCCGGGACGGACATCTTGTCGTATGCGGCATGTATGGGGATAAGCTGGCGGAGCTGTACTTAGACGGGAAGCAGGTGACAAAGCTTAATGATATGAGCCAGTGGCAGATATCGACCCCGGAGGCGTTAGCCTTAACCGCCTCGGACGGCTATAAGCTGACCGGATGGGTGATGAAGCCGGTTGGCTATGAGCCAGGGAAGAAGTATCCGGCGATTTTCCATATTCACGGCGGTCCACGTACCGTCTTTGGCTCGGTGTTTCATCATGAGATGCAGGTATGGGCAAATGCAGGATACTTTGTATTCTTTACTAACCCAAGAGGCTCCGACGGCTTCGGTACGGAGTTCGGAGATATCAATGGAAAATATGGTACTGTCGATTATGACAATTTGATGGAATTTACCGATTATGTGTTGGAGCAGACACCGGATATTGATAAAGAACGGGTAGGAGTGACAGGCGGTTCCTACGGCGGCTTTATGACCAACTGGATCATCGGCCATACGGATCGTTTCCGGGCTGCCGCTTCCCAGCGTTCTATTGCCAATTGGATTTCTTTTGAATATATGTCAGATATCGGGCATACGTTTACAAAAAACGAACAGTCTGTCTTTGCCTGTGAGGATGTGGAAAAGCTATGGCTTCATTCTCCGATTCACTACATCGCAAATTGCAAGACACCTACGTTATTTATTCATTCAGAGCAGGATTACCGCTGCAATATCGCAGAGGGCATGCAGATGTTCGCTGCCCTAAAGGTGCTGGGCGTGGATACCCGGATGCTTGCTGTAAAGGGAGAGACGCATGAGCTGTCCCGATCCGGCAGGCCGAGGAATCGAATCGTGCGGATGAGAGAGATTTTAAACTGGATGGATCGGTACTTAAAATCCGAAGGAGAAGATCAGACACTGGAAAGCATAAGCGTAGGCGGGAAGGAGGAAGTACGATGAAGCAGGCAGAGAAAAAGCCCGTAGTCAGGGAGGATTTGTTTCAGTTTCGTTTTCTGTCAGAAGCCACCCTTTCTCCGAACGGACAGTGGGCAGCCTATGTGGTAAATGAGGCAGACGAGGAAGAAAACCGCTATCACAGCAGCATCTGGGCAGTCAATCTGCATACCAGGGAAAACAAACTGCTGGCTGCCAGAGGCGGAGCGAAAAGTCCGCAGTGGCTTGATAACGAGACGCTTTTATTCGTTTCCGGACGGGAGAAAGAGAAAGAAAAAGGAAAGAAAAACGGGGAAACGGGCAAACAGGGCGATGACAGTACCAAGTATTACCGGATTTCCTTATACGGCGGCGAAGCAGAAAGGGCAATGTCCATTCCGCTAAAGGTAGAAAAGCTAAGACGGCTGGGAGAAAAATGGCTGGTGGCAGCTACGATAAACGAAAACGACGAGGCAGAAATTTCGGAGGACACTTCGGAAAAAACCAGAAAGAACAGTGAGAACTCTCCGCAGGAAGAGAACAAGTACGAGGCAAAGGAAGGCGAGGATTACTATATCTATGAAGAGCTTCCCTTCTGGTTTAACGGCAAAGGAGTACGCAGCAGGAAACGTCTGGCGCTGTACTTGTTTGATGAGGAAACAGAAGCTCTGACCAGGATTACGCCAAAGTATTTGGATACAGGCTCGTATGATGTCTCCGATGACGGCAGTAAAATCGTCTATGCCGGTCCGGTTTACGATAGTCTGATGCCACGGACGAGCGGGCTGTATCTATACGATGTAGCGGCTGGAACGAGCAGGCAGCTCGTGTCAGAGGAGCTTTATGACATCGGACAGCTTTGCTTTTTGGGAGAACATCGTATTTTCTATACCGGAGGAACCTATGAGCGGGTAGGCAAAAATCCGCGCTTTTATGTGTATGACCTGGCAGCGGATGTATCAGAAGAGCTTCCGTTTCATGATTTTCAGATTGGCAATACCATAGGAAGCGATGCGAAATTCGGCGGCGGGAAGTCAATGGTTTACTGCCCGGAGCGGGATGTGCTGTATATGCTCAAGACCTCCTGGGGGGACTGCGAGCTTGTGGCGATAGACAAGGAGGGTGCGCTTCATTCTGTCAGCAAGGAAGCAGGAGCTATCTCTGGATTTGATATCAAGGGAGATACGATAGTCATGACGGCTATGCGTGGACAGCATTTGGCGGAGCTGTATACGCTTTGTCCAGAAAACGGGAGAGAAGAAAAGCTGACCAGCTTTAACGACGGCTATTTGGAATCTCATATGGTTTCTGCTCCAGAGGCTTTTTCTTATCAGGGGAAAAACGGCTATAAAATGGAGGGCTATGTGATAAAGCCTGCCCATTATGAACCGGGAAAGCGCTATCCTGCCGTCCTGGAAATTCACGGAGGGCCGAAAACCGCTTCCGGTTCGGTGTTCTTTCATGAGTACCAATGTCTGGCGAGTGACGGATATTTCGTGTTGTATAGCAATCCGCGTGGCTCGGACGGAAGAGGCGAGGCTTACGCAGATATTACAGAGGTATTTGGAAAGGATGATTTTGACGACCTGATGGAATTTACCGATGAGGCGTTAAAACGTTACCCGGAGATCGACGCAGCTAAGATCGGTATCTGCGGCGGCTCCTATGGCGGCTTTATGTGCAACTGGATGGTAGGCCATACAAATCGTTATGCGGCCGCCGTATCCCAGCGCTCGATTTCCAACTATCTGACGAAATGTCTGTATACGGATATCGGTTACTATGCAAACCGTCTGCAGATGGGGGCCTATCCATGGGAGGATTTCCATAAGGTATGGGAAATGTCTCCGCTAAGCGCTGCGGCAAACGCCAGAACGCCGTTGTTGCTGCTGCAGTCGGACGAGGACTACCGGTGCTGGATGGGAGATGCGATTCAGATGTTTTCCGCCGTCAAGCGTCAGGGGACAGATGCCCGTCTGGTGCTGTTTCATGGTGAAAATCATGATCTTTCCAGAAGCGGGAAGCCGGAAAACCGGATAACCAGGCTGAAAGAGCTGGAGAAATGGTTTGAAAAGTATCTGTAAAAATGCTTTATGGGGCTGTGAGAAAGTAGTTTTTCACAGCTCCGGCTGCCCATGGCAGCGGTGCAACTACGAGCAGAGGGGCGCAGGGATCAAAAAAATCCAGAATGAGATATCCTGGATTTTTAAAAGCACGAGACGGGATTCGAACCCGCGACCCTCGCCTTGGCAAGGCGATACTCCACCACTGAGCCACTCGTGCAAAACAATCATTTCCTGACTGCGTAACCTACTATACCACAAAATATTTCATCTGTCAACCTTTTTCCATAAAAAAATTTTCGTTTCTAAGCAGAAACAGTAGTTCCATTTTTCTGACTTTATGTTATACTAGAAGAAGGGTTCTAACAAGATAAAAAAAGAAAAGAGCCTTGGCTCTGAAAAAAAGAAAGGGAGATATACATATGAAGTACGATTTTGAAACACTGGTGAAAAGAAAGGGTGTTGGTTCCGGAAAGTGGGAGGGCATGTATCGGGCCAATCCGGAGGTAGGAGAGGATGTCGTTCCGTTTTCCGTAGCAGACATGGAGTTAAAAAATGCGCCAGAGATCATCGAAGGACTGAAAGAGTACCTGGATCATTGTATTCTTGGTTATACCGGTCCGACGGATGCTTACTATGAAGCAGCGATTGGCTGGATGGAGCGCAGGCATGGCTTCCGTCCGCAGAAGGAATGGTTTCTTGAGACGGCCGGTGTGGTTCCGGCTATCCGCCAGATGGTAGGCGCCTTTACCAAGCCAGAGGATGCGGTTCTGATTACCCCTCCTGTTTACTATCCATTTAAAATGTCGGTCGAGCAGAATCATCGGAAGCTGGTGGAGAGCGAGCTGGTGATCCGGGACGGGCATTACGAGCTGGATTTTGAGGATTTTGAGAAAAAGGCGGCGCTGCCGGAAGTGACCTTGTTTATTTTATGCAGCCCGCACAATCCGGTAGGACGGATCTGGACGAAGGAGGAGTTGCTGCGGATATGCGATATCTGTTATCGGAATCATGTGTTTATCATTTCTGATGAAATTCATTTTGATTTGATTATGCCGGGATATCAGCATGTGTCGATGGGAACCTTTGAGCAGAAATACCTGGATAATTGTGCGATTTGTACGGCTCCAAGCAAGACCTTTAACCTGGCCGGAATGCAGACTTCCAATATCCTTATTTCAAATCCAGATTGGCGGAGCAAGCTGGAAGGAGCCAGAGGATATTTCTCTCTGACGGCCATGGGCTATAAGGCGTGTGAGCTGGCCTACAGCCGGGGCGAGGCTTGGCTAGAAGCGCTGCTTGTGCATTTGGATGGAAACAGAAAACTGGCAGAGGAATTTATGAAGGAGCATCTGCCTCAAATCTACGTATTCCCGTTAGAGGGGACGTATCTTCAATGGTGGGATTGCCGGGGCCTCGGGTTAGAGGAAAAGGAACTAGAGCAGTTCATGAAGCAGGAGGCACAGCTTTTCCTGGATGAAGGCTATATGTTCGGAGAGGCGGGCAGCGGTTTTGAACGGATCAACCTGGCCTGCCCGCGGGATGTACTGGAAAAAGCATTAAATCGCTTCTTGGCTGCTTTGCAAAAAAGAGGTCTGGCCTAACCGGGATAGAAAAGGTTAGTGGGTTTTCTTTGGGCGATCCCGTTTCCACAGGTTAAGCCTGGCGTAGCGGAAGAGAGCATAAATCGTTTGATTGATAAGCTTTCTGGTTGGCTCGTCAAGCTGTGACATGGATTTTAAGATTGGACGGATGGCCTTTAACCCGTCCTCGGTTAAATCAAAGGCGCTTTTGACATTGGCAGCGGTAAGGACGTCATATAATCCATTGACGAACCGCTCCCGCTGCTGGTAGTCAATGCTGTTGATCCAGCTTCGAATGGTAGTGTCGATTCGTTTGCTGTCTTCATCGACGGACTCCAGCCGGACGAAGTCTGCTCCCTTGATCTCCCAGGAATAGGGATCGTGCTGCATCAGGCCGGAGTTGGTGCTGCGGACGACGGTATAGGCTTCCTGATGTTCCAACAGCATACCGATGATGGAGGTCTGCGGGACAAAGCTATGGATGCGTTCCCGGATTTGGTGGTATTCCTTTGAGGCAATGATCTTTTTGTCAAAGCCGGGGGCGTCATGGCTGTATATGTCAAGAATCCAGTCCTGAAGATGGGGCTGGCAAAAGGAGGCGGCAAAGACGGCGAGATTTCCGCCCTTGGAATGTCCGCCTATCCGAAGCGCCTGCGGATAGGCAAGTGCGGCTTCCTCCAGATAGCGGACGGACTCCTCCTGTGCCGGTACCGGGGTCAAAAAGCTCATATTAAAATTTTCCTTCCAGCCGATCAGCGAATCGTCTGTGCCGCGGAAGGCTAAGTAGACCGTATCGTCTCCGGTCAGAATCGTAAGGGCGGAAAACTGTTTTTGCGCTTCGTAATCAATCTGATTCACATAATGCGTCAAAAGCAGAGGCCCGAACCGTTTGCTTTTAGCCAGAGCAGTAAGGAAGCTCCGATCCGTTGGAGTTTGCGGCATCACCGTATTGGCAAGCTTGTCGGTCTGTTCGGTCTGAATCAGTAGGGTAGTAACGGTGTCCGAAAGCGGATGCTGTGCATGATACTGGTCTTTGCTCAGAATCGAATCAAAGGCCATGTAGGAAAGCTGGCACAAAATCAGGCTGTCTACCGCATTAAAGGGAGACTGTGAAAAGGTCAGGTCGCCGCGCCAGTCCAGGTAGTCGATGATGTTTGCCATAAAAAGTCACCTCATTTTTAAATTGGAAGCATATTCCATGTAGTATAGTATAAGTATACTTCCTTTGTGGGAAAATAACAATAAAAAATGGAATCTGAGAAAGGAGAACAGGATTATGTCAGTTGTTACGATTACACGCGAAAATTTTGAAGCAGAGGTATTGCAGGCAGAGCAGCCGGTGTTAGTAGATTTCTGGGCCGCCTGGTGCGGGCCATGCAGGAGGCTTTCCCCATTGGTGGATCAGATTGCGGAGGAAACCCCGGAGATCAAGGTAGGAAAGGTAAACGTAGACGAACAGCCAGAGCTGCGGGATCAGTTTGGAATCATGAGCATTCCGACGCTAATGGTATTTAAAGGAGGAAAACAGGTGGCAACCTCTGTCGGCGTACCGGCTGCCAATCCTAAGCAGGCTATTTTAGATATGGTAGCGAAAGGATAGAATAATCCAATGGGATAAGAGGAAAGGCGGGAGGGGCATGAAAATCGTAATTAAGAATGGACATGTGTTAGATCCGGCTTCCGGGCGGGACGGAATCTATGACCTATGGATAGAGGATGGTATCATCAGCCGGGTAGAACAGGCAGTGGAGGCAGGGCAGCAGCACACAGCGGATCGAATCATAGATGCGGCTGGTTTGTATGTCATGCCGGGCTTTATTGATCTGCATGTGCATTTCCGGGATCCGGGGCTGGAATACAAGGAAACGATCCGAACCGGCTCTAAGGCTGCTGCAAAGGGTGGCTTTACGACGGTCTGTACGATGCCCAATACTGTGCCGGTAATGGATACCGTAGAGCATTTAGGACTGCAGCTTCAGAAAATCCAGGAGGAAGCCATCGTACATGTGCTTCCGATAGGTGCTGTCACGATGGGGCAGGCAGGGGTAGAGCTGTCGGAAATAAAGGCCATGAGACAGGCCGGCGCTGCGGCGCTCAGCGAAGATGGAAAATCAGTAATGGATGCCGGGCTGTACCGGGAGGCAATGCGAATCGCAGCAGAAATTGGGATGCCGGTCTTTGCCCATTGCGAGGACAAAAGCCTGGTGGCAGGCGGCGTCCTAAACGCCGGGAAACGGGCGGAGGCGCTCGGTGTTCCCGGCATCAGCAATGCCGTAGAGGATGTTATCTGTGCGAGGGATATTTTTCTGGCAAAGGAAACCGGCGTCCGTCTGCATCTGTGCCATTGCTCGACTGCAGACAGTGTCCGCCTTGTGGCGATGGCCAAGGAGGACGGACTTCCGGTGACAGCAGAGGTATGTCCGCATCATTTTACGTTGACCGAGGAGGATATCCCGGGGGATGACGCCAACTATAAGATGAATCCGCCTCTGCGCAGCCATAAGGACGTAGAGGCTCTGCGGGAGGGACTGCGTACCGGAATCATGGATGTGATTGCGACGGATCATGCTCCTCACAGCGCGGAGGAAAAGGCAAAATCCATGAAGGAAGCACCGTTTGGAATTGTCGGACTGGAAACCGCCTTTGCTCTTTCGGTCAGCGAATTGGTAAAAAAGGATATTTTAACTCCGATGCAGCTGGTCGAAAAAATGAGCCGAAACCCGGCGCGTGTGCTGGGCATTCCAAAGGGAAGCTTAGAGGAAGGGCGCGCCGCCGATCTTGTGATTGCCGATTTTGACCATGTTTCTCAAATCCATGCCGCTGCATTTGCCTCCAAGGGGAAAAATACTCCGTTTGACGGAAGAACAGTAAGCGGGAAAATCTGTTATACCCTGGTGGACGGCAACGTCGTGTACGAGGGATAGCACATAGGATGAGCGGTGAGAAAGAAGAAAGGGAAGAGGATTAGGAAAATTATGATAGATAAATTAAATAAGAGAATCCAGGAGCTAGAGGCTCCGATTGTGGTCGGCTTAGATCCGACGCTGGCCTTTGTGCCAAAACATTTGCAGGAAGCCGCCTTTGCGGAGCATGGAGAAACCTTAGAGGGGGCAGCAGAGGCTATCTGGCAGTTTAACAAGGCGATTGTAGATGCTGTTTATGAACTGATTCCAGCCGTAAAGCCGCAGATTGCCATGTATGAGCAGTTTGGTCTCCCTGGCCTGGCGGTTTTTCAGAGGACGGTAGAGTATTGCAAATCCAAGGGGCTGGTGGTGATCGGAGACGTCAAACGAGGCGACATCGGTTCTACCTCCGCGGCCTATGCAACGGCGCATCTGGGGCAGGTCAAGGTTGGCAGTCAAAGCTTTTACCCGTTTGGCTTGGATTTCGCTACGGTCAATCCGTATTTGGGGAGCGATGGCGTCAAGCCTTTTATCCAGGTCTGCAAGGAAGAAAAGAAGGGGATTTTTGTTCTTGTAAAAACCTCCAATCCATCCAGCGGAGAGTTTCAGGATCGGCCAATCGACGGCAGACCATTGTATGAATGGGTTGGCGAAAAGGTGGCCGAATGGGGCGAGGAAGCGATGGGAAAAGGCGGCTACAGCTATGTCGGAGCCGTGGTAGGAGCGACCTATCCGGAAATGGGAAAAGTGCTGCGAAGCATTATGCCAAAGGCCTGTATTCTCGTGCCGGGCTATGGCGCACAGGGCGCCGGAGCAAAGGAACTGGCTCCTTATTTTAACAAAGACGGACTGGGCGCTATCGTCAATTCCTCCAGAGGCATCATTGCAGCATACCAGCAGGAAAAATATCAGAACTTTGGCGCAGAGGGCTTTGCAGCTGCTTCCAGACAGGCCGTTTTGGATATGAAGGCGGATCTTGCTTCTATTTTTTAAACAACAAGGTTGGCGCCAGATACAGATGAAATAGTAGAATGTCAAAACACAAGAGGATAAGATACGTAACGTAGAAATTGAAAAAACAGAAACGGGAAGAAACAATGAAAATAACAGGTAAAGCGAACATTATCGAAATGACGGAGCTGTGTGCCGGAATCTACAGCATGTGGATAGAGGCGCCAGCCCTCGTGGAGCAGGCCATAGCCGGACAGTTTGTCGCGCTGTATTGTGAGGACGCCAGCCGTATGTTGCCGCGTCCGATCAGCATTTGTGAGCTGGATCAGAAAAAGGGCTGGCTGCGTCTGGTTTTCCGGGTGGCCGGAGCCGGTACAGAGGAATTTTCCAGACTGACAGCAGGTGACAAAATAGAACTGATGGGGCCTTTAGGCAATGGCTTTTCCCTGGAAGACGGGGAACCTCTTCTTATCGGAGGAGGAATCGGTATCCCGCCGATGCTCGAGCTGGCAAAGGCTTTGTATCAAAAAAGAGGGAAAAAAGGGAAGGCAGTCCTTGGCTACCGGGATAACACCACCTTTTTGGCAGAGGAATTTGCGCCGTATGCCGAGGTTTTTCTGGCAAGCGATGACGGAAGTGTTGGGACAAAAGGAACGGTGTTAGATGCTATTTGGAAACAAGGGCTTTTGGCAGATATTCTCTATGCCTGCGGCCCTACGCCAATGCTGCGGGGGATTCAGGCGTATGCCGCAAAGCAGAAGCTTCCAGCGCAGATATCGTTAGAGGAGCGAATGGCCTGCGGAATCGGAGCCTGCCTGGCGTGTGTTTGCCAATCCACCCAAACCGATGCCCATACCCATGTGAAAAACAAGCGGATCTGTAAGGATGGGCCGGTCTTTTATGCTGAGGAGGTGGAGCTGTGAGAAAGCTAAGTGTGAACATAGCGGGGGTAGAGCTAAAAAACCCGGTCATGACAGCCTCTGGGACGTTTGGCTCTGGTCTGGAATATCAGGAGTTTGTTGATTTATCTAAGCTGGGCGCGGTCGTGACAAAGGGCGTGGCAAATGTACCCTGGCCGGGAAATCCTACCCCGCGGATTGCAGAAACAGCCAGCGGGATGCTCAATGCGATTGGTTTACAGAACCCGGGAATTGAGGTATTTCTAAAGCGCGATGTTCCGGCCTTAAAACAACAGCAGGCGAAAATCTGTGTCAATGTCTGCGGAAGGACGACGGAGGATTATTGTGAGGTAGTGGAGCGTCTGGCAGCAGAACCGGTTGATTTGCTGGAAATCAACATATCCTGCCCAAATGTCAAGGAAGGCGGTATTGCGTTCGGACAAAATCCGGCGGCGGTAGAGGCGATTACCAAAGAGGTCAAAAAATATGCCAGACAGCCAGTGATTATGAAGCTAAGTCCTAATGTAACCGATATTACCGAAACAGCCAGAGCTGCAGAGGCAGGCGGAGCAGATGCCCTTTCCTTAATCAACACTCTGACCGGAATGAAAATAGATATCCACAAACGCTGCTTTGCTCTGGCCAATAAGACCGGCGGTCTTTCCGGCTCGGCGATCAAGCCTGTAGCAGTACGGATGGTCTATCAGGTGGCTCATGCCGTCAAGCTTCCGATCATTGGAATGGGGGGGATTTGTACCGGGGAGGATGCTATAGAATTTTTGATGGCAGGCGCAACGGCTGTCAGTGTCGGGACAGCAAGCTTCCGTGATCCGACGGCCACCCTGCAGGTGCTAGAGGGAATCGAGCAGTATATGGAGCGGTATGGAGTAGAGGATATTGCAGAGCTGATTGGTTGTGTGGAGTAAGTTGAAAGCGCGCTGCCAGAAGGTAATCAAGGTAATCCGCATCACAGCGTTGCCTCTGACAGCCACGAGCAGATGGAAAACATAAGGAAGAAGGAGAAATCGGAGCGATGGAACAATATAAGCAAGAGTTTATCGAATTTATGGTAGACAGTAAGGTACTAAAGTTTGGGGATTTTACGTTAAAGAGCGGCAGAAAATCTCCGTTTTTTATGAATGCAGGAGCTTATGTCACAGGATCACAGCTAAGAAAGCTGGGGGAATATTATGCCAGAGCCATTCATGAAAGCTACGGAGACGAGTTTGACGTCTTGTTCGGACCGGCCTATAAGGGCATCCCATTAAGCGTTGCCACTACGATAGCCTACAGCGAGCTGTATGGAAAGGACATCCGTTATTGCTCCAACCGGAAGGAAGCAAAGGATCACGGCGATGTAGGAATTTTACTCGGCAGTGGCATTCAGGATGGCGACCGGGTAGTCATCATTGAGGATGTCACGACCTCCGGAAAATCCATTGAGGAAACCTTCCCGATTTTAAAGGCGCAGGGGAACATCGAGATCAAGGGACTGATGGTGTCCCTAAATCGCTGTGAACGAGGAAAAGGAACCAAGAGCGCCTTGCAGGAGGTATCCGAGCTGTACGGCTTCCCAACGGGAGCAATAGTGTCAATGAAGGAGGTTGTAGAGCATTTGTATAACCGTCCTTATCAGGGACAGATCATCATTGACGATACCCTAAAGGCTTCGATTGATGCCTATTATGAGCAATACGGTGCAGAAGAATAACATGTAACAGGATATGTACCATAGTACAGAAGAATAACGTGTAACAAATATGTACCATGGTGCAGTAATGTAGCAGTGCAGCAATCCTGTAACATAAAAAGATAGGATAAAAATAAAAGAGGATTAGGATATGGAACTAAGAGAAACAGAAACAATCAGGAGACGAGGTGAAATGATGGGCGAAGAGGTATATAAGACGATGAAGCATGCAGGCATCCTCAACCTGGTCTTGGGAATCTGCCTGATCGCAGGATCAGTGGCAGTAGGGGTGACAATGATCGTGACAGCCGTCCGGCTGCTGACGAAAAAGTCCAGCCTGACGTTTTAAGCTTACAACAAAAAAGGAACAAAGAAAAAAGCCGGTCAGACGCAGACGGAAGAGCGTTTGACTGGCTTTTCTTCATTCGGATTTTTAACTCCAATACCTGTGAACATCTTCCTCTGCTTCATAGGAGGACAGATCGAAATTGTCCATCAGATACTGGACTGTTTCCTGGAAGGATAAATTGAAATTTTTGCATGTCCGAACAGCTCCTTGTATGACACCTTCGGCTATGCCTTCCTCCCTTCCGTCGGCTAGGCCTTCCTTGTACTTTTCCCGTTCCCGCATCAGTAATGTCATATATTCCACCTGCCATTCTTTATTTTCTTTGATTTTCTGGACTTCCTGTGCCAGTTTTTCTGTAAAATCATCTTCTGCTGTATTATTTTCTATAAACTTTAAGATATTTTTTGTATCTTCGCTGATATTGCCCTGAGTTCCTGTAGTATTAAAGAAAATTTTAGCTGTACCATCCTTTAAAAGTAGGTTAGTATCTTCTTTACACATATTCTCAAAGGTATATCTCCACAATCCTTTTCCAAACGCATCAAAGGTACAGATAAAGATAACAAAGCTTTGCGGCAGTTCCGTGTAATCGGCTCCTTTTTCAAGTGCGTTCAGGTCTATCATTCCAGCATAATACCTGGTTCTTCTGGAAAGATTTTTTTTATTTGTGGTTTGAATTTCTATGTTGTAGACAGTGCCTTTTTCATCCCTTAGGTACACGTCTAACCGTACGCTTTTACTGTCCTTTGAAATATCAATGACTTTCTGTTCTTCCGGATATTCGATGTGATCGATTTGGATATCCAGCAGCCGCTCCAGCATCCCTTTACATAATTCGGGGTTACGCATAACCTTTGCAAACATAAAGTCATTGGAAATGTTTAGATTTTCCCAGAGCTGCTCTTCTGGAATTGTAATTTTAATTGGATTTTTTTGCTGGCTCACATCAGGCACCTCCCTTTGCTTTAAGGCTCTCTCTTAGTATATCGCATAGCGGTATGGAAAGCAATAGTTTTACGGCTGATAACTGTAAAACTATCCTCTGAAAAATTTGAGAAGAAAAAGGGAAAAAGAAATGGAAAAAAGTCGAAGGATGACAGAATGTGTCATCCCTATATGCTATACTAAGGGAAAAGCGGATTGAGGGAGAGGACAGGGGATAAAGCGGGGGGTTAGGAGGGCTTGGTAAATTCGTCGAGGAGGTTCTGGAGGGCTTTTTTGGTAGAGGCAGGGAAGGAGCGGTATTTTTGGAGAAGAAGTAATTCATCGTGGTTTAAGCAGGTGTCAAAGGTTTCTTCTATTTTACGGGTATACGAAGAATAGCCGATAATGTAATCGACAGAAACGTCAAAAAAATCGGCCATATTTTTGAGCATATCAAGATTTGGCTCTGTGATATGATTTTCGTATTTGTAAATGGATTGTTGACTGGTGTGAAGTTTTTCTGCCAGTGCTTGTTGGCTTAGTTTTTTTTGAAGCCGTAAAGTTTTTAAATTTTTCATAATTTTTCTCCTGGATAATATTTTTATTCTACACGAAAACAGCGTTTAATTATATGACTTTTAATTAAGTTGATATTAAACTTATATAGTGTCAAAAAAACAACTTAATAATCGAATATAAAACAAAAAATTCTTTTAAAAAAACCATAAAAATGTTGAAAAAGAATGGGAGGTAGAGTATAATAGGGATGGAGATATGTCGAAAAATAGGCTATCAAATACCTTTTTAAACAAGGAATATTGATAGTAGCATCGTAGTAATAAGATGAATTGCTACATAAGAAAGATTCAGAACAAAGTCAGGGGGAATTTTTTTGAACGAAAAAGGAATGTGTAAAGAAAAGGTACAAGATATTGCAGAACGTTTTTACTCTATGATAAAGCAAAGTAATCTTTTGCAAGATGATGAAGTAAAGGAAGTAGAAAAAAAACTGCAAAAGGAAGTATGGCAGCAGTTAGATTCTCCAAAGCCTAAGATTTTGGTTTATGGTATTTACAATAGTGGAAAAAGTACCTTGGTTAATGCTATTTGCGAAAAATCAGTTGCAAAAGTAGCAGATCGTCCAATGACGGACTGTATTGCAGAATATGATGTAGGAAATTATATTCTGATTGACTCTCCAGGAGTGGATGCTCCAGAAGAACATGAGAAAATAGCGGATGCCCAGCTTAGGCAATGCCATATTATTTTATTTGTAGTTAGTTCTAAAGGGGGCTTTGAAAGCCGTGCAAATTATCAGAAAATGTTGGATTTGATTAAGATGGATATTCCTTTTTATATTATATTAAATCAAAAAGGTGATCTGGTTCCTGGTGAACTAAATGAAGTAAAGGAAAAAATTATCCAAAATTTAATAGGAATTAGCGGAGATCAGAGCATTGATCGGAAATATGATGTAATGACAATTAATGCGAAACGTGCATGGACGGGAATTGAAAAACATAGTGATACCTTGATAAAAGCAAGCGGAGTGCCAGAACTTCGTTCCAGAATCGAAACAATTTTGGAAAAGGATGGGGCGCTTACTTGGCTTCAGGCTCCAATAGCAGCATTAGATGCGAACATTAATGGGATAGAATCAAAGTTATATAATTTGTCCGGTTATTATGATTATGCAAAAGAACGGCAAAGTATTCAGGCACAAACGGCGAAAATATTGAATATGGCCTCTGATCAAATTCGGAATACTGTTTATTCCCGTTTTGATCAAATTTATGCAATTTATTGTGGGGAATCTCAGACAAGCTTGGAAAAAACAACAGAGGAAATTGCACAAGAAGTAGAAAATTCTTATAAACATACTGTTTATTCTTTAAACCAGTATATAAAAGAAAAATTTCCGCGTCTTCGTCAAAGAGAGGATGGAAAATTTATTTGTGTTCCAGCTAACCTTCCAGAAGAAGAGGCATTAAATTTTTTAGAAGGACTACAAAAAGGAATGGAAAATGAAAATTTCTTTTTACCTTCTAAGGATTCCAATAAAAATATTGCGGGTACATTAGGTGCAGTAGCAGCAGGAGCTATGTTGGCTAATGCTGCGAGTTCTGCGGCAGCCGGAACTGCGGGAGCAGCGATAACAGGCGCATTGGGAACTGCAGGGGCGGCCTTGGGTTCGACAGCAGTAGGATCTGCAGTAACGGGAGCATTAGGCGCAGCCGGAGGAGTATTAGGTTCTATTCTTCCTGTATTGGCTCCAATAGCATTGCTAGGCGGAGTTTTAAGCTTATTTGGAAGCTCTGGAAAAAAGCAGGAAGAAGAATGGCAAAGGCTGCAGATGCAAGTAGAAGCGGAAAACAATCGGATTTTAGAAAGTGTAGCAGAACAAGCTCGTATCCGACAGGATGCCCGTACTAAAACAAATGCCTTTTTAGATGATTGGGCGCATCAGTTATGCTCTGCTGCCAAAACTCAAATTGAGACTACTTATGCAGCAATCCTTCAGGCCTTAGATGAAGATGTGTTAAAACAGCAACAGACAGAACAAAAAGTACAATTGTTATTAGAAAGTCTACATGGATTACGGCAGGAACTGTCTGTATTGCGATTAGCAAATTAGGGAGGGAAGAAAATGGCATTTTTCAAAGAAAGAGAATTAGGAAAGCTTACTGATTTGACAAGCAGGGAATTTGTCCAGAGATGGCAGGGAGTGGAAAAAAAACTTTCCAGTAAGGATACTATCACGATTGCAAATACAGGCTTGGTTAATTCGGGAAAAAGCAGTTTGTTTAACGCACTGTTAGATGCTTTTGATGAAGAACGTTTTCCGGTAGGAGCCATTCGGACAACCAAACAAGGAGATAAAGAACATTTGCTTGACTGGGTGGATATTATGGATACTCCTGGAATTGATGCTACAGATGAAGATGATGATGTGGCATATAGAACTTTGATGGAAGCAGATTTAATTGTTGCAACCCATAATATTAAGATGGGGATGTTAAATAAAGGCGAATATGACTGGTTGTTGCACTTGGCAGAAAGAATAGAAAAAGAAGAAATTGCACGTCGGTTGATTTTTGTCTGTACCTGGATTGACGAAAGGGAACGACAAGAAGATTATCAAAGTGCAATAGATGAAACCAAACGACAGGTATTTGAAGCTGTTGGAATGGAAATTCCATTTTGGGAGGTTTCTGCAAAACGTTATTTCGCGGCGCACCAAAAAGGGAGCGAGGCTTTGGCACAGGCCAGTAAAATTCCACAGTTTAAGGCATTTTTATTGGAAAGAGCCTCGGAAGCACGAAAAATTGTAGTGGAGCAAAGGAAAAAAGAATTACATACACTTTGTTCAGAAACTATGCAGACGCTAGAATTGGATCGTGCAAAGTTACAAATGGAGATAGATAAAAAGCGAAAGAACATTCAGAAGCAATATGCACCTGCATACCAAAGCTGGAAGAAAATTTTGGAAAATTTCCGTTATAAAAGAGGATTGGTAGAAGAAAAACTAAATGAATTAAAATCTGAAAATTCAGATTCGTCACTTTATGGATTTATCAATAGAATCATTGAAATGTAAGAAGGGAGAAAATTATGGCAGTTATATTTGCAATAGGAGGCGGAGCGGTTGCTGTGATTGGTGCAGCAATGTCACATGACGATTATAGTGATCATTATAGTGATCATTACAGCTATGATGATTGGGGAGAATACAGCGACGCAGCAGAGCGTAGGCGAAGAAGATTAGAAGCAGGTAAGCAGGAAACAGAAGCTGTGGCAAGGGATTTATCCAGTTATAAAAAAGTTACGGTAAATCCGCAACTGGTGGATGAAACGTTAAAAAGAACTCCAGCTATGACGGTATCTGAGAATGCGATGAACCAGGATGCGATGAAAAAAATTTCTAGTGAGGAAAACCGGAAAAATGATAATGCGGTTAAAACAGAGCTGCAAAGGATAGAAGATATTGATTTTTTACTGAAAAGAATTCGAGAAATTGAAAAGGAGGAACAACAGGCATGAGCCCGGAAATGATTCAGCCAATTAATAGCTTTGTAGATACTATGATTTCCAGTAAAGAAATGTTTGAAGCAGTAAAAGTACAGATTAGCCAGAAGGATGCAGCAGTAACGAATTGCATCGAAAAATTAAAAAAAGAAATTGCTAGCCTGTTATCAGAAGGAATAGAAACAGAAGATGAAGAGCTTCAAAGATTGTGTGATGACACCAAAAAGAATCTACAAGTATTGCTGACAGGTGTAACAGAAGATATGCGAAAAACGCAAAAGGGGACAGAGTTTATTAAAAAATATGAGCAATCTTTCAATGTGGCAGTATTTGGAAAGGTAAAGGCAGGAAAGAGCTATCTTGGTAATTTTATTATGGGAAATGAAATACGGGATTTGGGTATAGAAACTTCTTATAATAAATTGCCTCGACCAACCGTAGAGGTACATGACCGGGGAAATATTTCGGTGGAAGAAAAAATGGCTGAGATTACAGAAGAGGGACAGGATGGGTTTGGAGTAGCAGCAAATGAGGCTACCAGTGCGATTCAGCTTTTTCGGTTAGGAGGATTAACTTGGTTTGATACTCCGGGAATAGGAAGCCTTACGTGGGACAATGAAATGTTAGCAAAAGAATACGTAGATAATGCAGATCTGGTAGTCTTTGCCTGCAATTCTGATGCTGCAGGAACCAGGCAGGATTTTACAGAAATGAGGACTCTTCATGAAAAGGGAAAACCATTTTTACTGTTATTGACTCAATCAGATACGCTAGAAGAAGACTGTGATGAGAATGACCCAAACAAAATTATTAGTATTTTGGTTGCAAAAAACTCAAAAGATCGTTCGGATACAGAAAACTACATGGTCAGAGAATTAAAGAAAGATGGAATCTATTTAAAGGAAAAAGAACTTCTTACCATATCGGCAAAGTTAGCAATGACAGCTTTAGAAGAGGGAAATAGAGAACGTTTTGGCGAAAGTAATATGGATAAATTCCTTCAGGTATTAACGGACATTACTAAAACAGAAGGGGCAAAAATGAAAAAGGAAACCCCGAATAAGCGTATTAACGCAACAATTGGGGAAATATTAAAGCGCTTGGATGAAACCATACATACGTTTCAAACTTATGAAAAAGATTTAAAAGAAAAACAAAAAAGTATGAGTACACGTGGTGACTTGTTATTAAGTCAGATGTATCAGGATTGTTTGAATAGAGCAGATACCTTGATACGTCAAAAAGCTGTTCAGGTAGAAGAAACAGGATCTTCTATTACAGCGGATGAATTAGGAACAATGCTTAGTGAAGAAATCCATAAGGTTCTTTTGAATACTTGTGCAGATGAGTTTACCAATAGTTTGCAGATTCTGTCGGATTATACAGTACATCTGGAGGGAATGAGCGATATTAAACAAAAAAAAGATGTGATTAGCTATACTGTTAAAACAGTGGAAAGAATACCGCGAGATCCCGAAGGGCTATTTGAGCATATTGGTCATTTTTTTGGCAGGCAATATTATAGTATTCATAGAGATACGGAAGAGCGTTTTACAGAGATTGATTTAGGGGTAAATGAACAACAAGTAATGTCTATTGCACATGGACAGTTAAACAGGCTTTTTCAGGAAGAAGTACCAGGTTTGATGAAAAAAATCAGTGAACATTACTTACAGCAGATATCAAAATTATTTCAAGCATCTGTAGAAATCTTGAAAAAGACACAAACAGAACTGGAGGGCTTGAAATGCTGACTTTAATCCTAAAGTCTTTGACGGCATGTAATCTGCGTTGTTCTTATTGTTCAGTAGGTAGTAAGGAATGTGTTGCGGCTCTTACAGAAAAACAAATGTTGGAAGCACTTGAGTTTTTCGTGAAGTATGCACATGAAAAAGGAGAAAATCAGGTAAATATTATTTTTCATGGTGGAGAGCCCATGCTGTTACCTGCTGAACAATATGATATTTGTATTCGTAATCTTATACAAAACCATTCTGATTTCAAGTTTCGCTTTTGTATGCAGACAAACGGAACTATATTATCAGAAAAATATTTGAACTTGTTTCGTACCCATAGAATCCATATAGGTATATCTTTAGATGGGGGCCAGGAAATACATGATAAACAACGTTTGGATATTTCTGGTGCCGGAACTTATAAAACAGTAATGGAGCATATTCATGTATTACAGGAAAATCAAATCCCGGTTTCAGCGCTTATGGTTTTGACAAAGCCTGCATTGCTTTCTAGCCTGGATTTTTTAAAGGAATTTGCTTTATTGAAGATTCCTTTGAAGATCAACCCGCTTATGTCTTTGGGAGAAGCAGTAAAACATCCTGAATTATTTTTGGAACCAGGAGAGTATGGACGTTATTTAGCAAAAGTTTTTGAATATATTGCGGAAGAAAATTTGGATCTTTTTTTATCTCCGTTAGATGAATTGCTTTATAACATTTTAGACGAAAATAATCCTCGTGGATGCCATCGTAATCCTCATTGCCATCGTCGTTTTCTATGCGTAGGGGCAGATAAGCAAATTTATCCGTGTGGAAGGTTTGCAGATGTGTATGAGCATAAATTAGGGACGATAGAGACGGGAATTACTAAGGAGGGTGAGCGGATTCTGGATATGCTGGAGGCGAGGCGGACAACAAATTTACCGACAGAATGTCAAACATGCCAATATTTAAAATATTGCTATGCCGGTTGTAGTTCCGATCAAGCCTGGGATAAAACCAGAATGCAACCATCAGCTAATTGTGAAGATATAAAATATCTAATTCATTATTTAAAAACAAAGGGTATGGAAATTTTGCGCCGTCAGCTTTTAGAGGAGCGTGTAAAACTATTGCGTAGTCAGGAGGACAAATATGGATTATGAGTTGCTTTTACTAAGTCTTTCTAGAAATGCAAATTCACAGGCAGCCTATTTCCAAGAATGTATTGGACAGCATATGATAGCAGCATATTTGGCAAAGCATGATTTTCGGGCAAAGGTATACTCCGGTGATATTTTAAATGGTGAAGCTTTTATTCTTCAGGAAATGAAGGAAAAAGGAATTCAATATGTAGGATTTTACGTGGCGGCAGACAATGTAATTATGATAGGAAATCTAATAAAGAGGCTAAAAAAAACAACCAATTTAATACTTTTTGTGGGAGGGCCACAGGCTGCCGCATTAGGAGAAGAATTTCTTAGAAAGACAAATTGTGATTTTATTATTGTTGGAGAGGGAGAACGTCCGGTTTTGCAGTTACTCTCCTATCTAGAGGATGGTATTGGAAATTTAAAAGAAGTAAAAAGCCTTCGTTATTTAAGTACAGAGGGGATTTTTTGTTCTACTCCCTTGGATGAACCGATTATGGATTTAGATTCATTACCTTATCCAAGACGCATAGATAGCTTCCATAAAAAATTTAGGAAAACATCTTCTATTGGGTTGCTGACAGGCCGAGGATGTCCGTTTCATTGTACTTTTTGCTATGAAGGAGCAACATCTAAAATAGTTCGGTATCGCAGTATAAAAAATGTAATGGGTGAAATTGACGAGGTTTTGGAATATAATCCGTCTCTTACAACCGTAAATGTTTTTGATGATACGTTTACTTTGAAGCCAGATCGAGTCTATGAATTTTGTCGCGAAATGAAGCGGCGTAAATTGCATTGGACTTGTGAGGCTCATGTTTCTTGTATCTATCAGCATCCTGAAATGTTAAAAACTATGATAGAATCTGGGCTGCTCGCTATGCAGATTGGAATAGAAAGTGGGAGCCAGCAGGTTTTAGACGCGTATCAGAAGCATATTACACCTGAAATGATTACAACGGTAGTACGTTATTGCTATCAGGAAGGGCTTTGTACTTTGGAGGGAAATTATATCATTGGCGGGGCGTTTGAAAGTGATAAAACCTTGTCAGAAAGTCTGATTCATGCAAAACGTTTGCTAGAAGAGGGACGTGGCATGATGGAAATTCAGACTGTTTTTTTCGCTCCTTATTTTGATACTCCTATCACAAAATATCCAGAGCGGTTTGGAATCCGGATTCTTCCAGAAAAGATAGAAAATATGATTACTACTATGAAAGAACCCGTAGTAGAAACAGATGATCTGTCTGTAGAAGAAATTATGCTGTGGAAACAAAAATTTGATCAAGAATTGCAAAAACATTATTATAATCAGGCTTTACTTTGTACACGGAAGGATGTATTACGAAAAGAGGCATCTGGGCTTAAAATGGGAATATTAGGTTCAAAATGGTATGATGCTTATGCTAAAATACCACATTTAGCGGAATTCCTTCAGCATACTTCCCAGATAGAACAAGAATACTCTTTTTGCAAATATCCGATTCGTGTCGGAACAGCCAAATTAAAATCAGAAAACAGGATTGAAATAGATCAGAAGATTATTTTAGAAGGTTTAGAGGCAGAAGTTTGGCATAAGTCAAATGGACGTTTTACAGTAAAAGAAATTGCAAATAAATTACAAATTTCAACCGAGATAATCGCTGATATTTATGATCGGCTAAATCAACGTTGTTTAGTATATTTTTCACCGTTTTAGAAAATTTATCAAGGAAAGTTTTTTGATGAAATTTGAGTTGATTGTTAATCTAAGCTTTTTACTTTCGAGTCATTAAAAATAAAGAAAGAAGGAAAAAACAATGCAAGGAAAAAGAAGAAAAATGGATGAATTATTTGCAGCGTTAAATTCAGAACAGGAAAAGAAAGCAACTGCCAAGAACAAATTTTCACTTCATCCAGTTGCAAAGGAAGAAAAGATACGGGATATTTATGCCAAAATGTTGTGTTTAGTATTGCAATATGAGGAAAATATGACAGTAGAGCAACAGAACTATATGACAGAATTTTTGGAGGGTGTTGGAACAGAATATGATTTAAACGGATGTCTGGATCTGGTTATGGAAATTACCCCACAAGAATTTCAGTCTTTTTTGCAGGAATTAAAAGAAAATGGCTGGGGCGTTAATTTTTCTATGGATATGCTTCAACTGGTAGCAGCAGGAAATGAAGAAGAATTGCAACAAGTAGTTGATAAACTGATAGAGACATTGGAAATAGAGGAAGAGGAAGAAGAATACCTGGAAAAAATTTGTGAATCGATCCAAAGACAAAGCGTTGCTTTATATATTGAAGCAGAAGAAAATAGGCCGAAAAATATTAAATGGGAACGTTTTTCTTTTTATGTAGCTGATTTTGTAGAAGGGATTCGTCAGAGAGTAGTAGCAGAGGCCACTCCTGACTTATGCTTGATTTGCAACTATAGCGAAGAAAAGGCAGATATTACCCTGGAGAAGATGTCAAAAGGTTACATAAAAATAAAATCAAATGAAATTATCCGTATGGCCAATGTCCTAAAAAGCAAAAAAATTGTTTTAAAAAATCTTCGGATTAGTGGTTTTTTTGAGATGGGACTATATTTTGATGGTTGTGAAGATGTGTTGGTAGAAAATTGTGAATTTGTAGGAGATCGTGATTATTTAAGATGCAGCGGATGCCAGAAGGTAGTGTTTTTAGGATGTCATTTTTATAATTTTAAGAGCAGGATATTTGACTTAGAAAAAGGGCAGGATATTACATTTGAAAGCTGTATTTTTGAAGATTGTACTGTTTCTATGCTGCCTTTAGTTCATGTTAATATAAAAAGAGGAAATTATAGTAGTAATGATGTATTTTGGGAAAGTACGGATGACACGAAAATAGCCTTTAAATTTTCCACTTTTAATAGATGTTGGGCGACAGAGGAGGCGATATATAGAGACAAAAATAAAAATGGTTATACAGTAATAATTTCTGATTTTGCCAGTGAGATTCAGGGATGTACGTTAAAATTTTATGACTATAATATGGAGATAAAAAGAGAAGTAATGGACTTTTTATGGAAGGAGGGAGAATGGCCTTATTTTATAAACTGTTTTTGTGGTGCTGCTGAGTTTGCATACGATTTAGGAGAAGAATACAGTCTAGCTGGTCAAAAAACAAAGATTTTTGGAAACCATTTAGAAACCAATCTCAAATTTGCTCGTATACACCCAGAAGAAAAAATAATTTGTCATTTCCTTGAAGATAGGAATAATGTGGGATAACAATTATGTCCAAAGTGAATAATATACCCTTTTCCTGCCGCCGCTGTGGCTCCTGCTGCCGTAACATCCAGTTCATCGAAGCCCTATCCGATTATCACAACGGCGACGGGATATGCAAATATCTGGATCAAGAAACGAACCTATGCAGGATCTACGAAACCCGTCCTCTACTATGCAACGTAGAAGCTAGCTATGAAGCATTTTTCTCCCGGTCCTTAAAATGGGAGGAGTACTTAAAGCGGAACTATGAAGGATGTGAGATGCTTTGCCAGAAGAAAAAGAGTTAAAGAAAAAGCAAAAAGAGCAGAATAACCAAACGGACAGAGAGCTAGACATCGGCCTGGAGATGGCGCAAAACGATCTGGTACAACGGCATGGGGAAGCAGCGAGCCAGATGCTCCAGGCATACAAAGGAGTGCGCTATGATACCAGCGGACAGGAGCTGGAGTATCACGGCCGCAATTTGGCGGATATCAGCCACTATAAAATAAATCCGGACTACCAGGAGCAAAACTATAAGCAGCAGTCTGGTTTTTCCGCAGAGCTGGTAGAGGAAGCAAGAAAAAACAAGCAGCATATTTTAAAGGGAGAGGCAGAGCGGACCAGGACGACAGACGGACAAGGCAGACATAACGATACGCAATACGATCATATTGAGGTAGACGGGCAGGGACAGGAAATTGCGGGCTCCGGTTCGCAGATGAAGTTTTTAAAAAGCGGGGTGGACGGGGACGGAGACCGTACCTTCCAGGTGATCGATAATCTGGCGAAGGATAAAAAATGGGATCGGTATGATACGGTTGTGGATATTCCTAAGGAAGATTATGAGGATGCCCTAAAATATGCGGATAAGCAGGCTGACAAGCTTTCCAGGCAGGCCGAGCATGCCAGAAAGCAGGGGAAAGAGGAACTGGCCAAAAAGCTGGAGGAAGAGGCAGACGGATTTCAGAAGGCCAAAAAACGGATCCGGAAATCCAATACGACAGAACCAGACGCGATGGCTGCCAGAAAGAATCCGAAGCTTTTTACCGCAAAGGAGGTATTGAAGGACAGCCACCAGGCAGGACTTCAGGCGGCAGGAGGTGCGGCTCTGTTTGCAGGGGCGTTTTCGATTGGAAAAAATACCATCGAAGTTCTGGAAGGAGAAAAGTCATTAGAGGAGGCAGCGGTAGAGGTAGGAGAAACGACGGCAGAAGCTGGCCTGACCGCTTATGGAGTAAGTGCGGCGGGGACGGCTCTAAAGGCGATTATGCACACCTCGAAGCAGGAGGTGATCCGGAAGCTGGGAACGACCAATGCCCCGATGATGATCGTATCCGGCACACTGGAGGTAACGAAAAGTATGGTTCGTTATGCCAAAGGGGAACTGGATGAGCTGGAGCTGTTAGAGGAGCTAGGGGAAAAGGGAACTGGAATGGTAGCGGCTGGTTTTGGGGCAAGTGTAGGTACGACAGCTTTGGCCGGAGCAGGAGCCGCCCTGGGACTGACAGGCGTGGCGGCGGCAGCAATCGGGACGGCTGGGGCGATAATAGGCGGAATGATTGGCTATCAGCTTTGCAGTGTGTTGTATCATGGAGCGGTGGACACCTTAAAACGAGAGCGGATGTCCGAAGAGCGTAGAAGGGTGCTGAAGCAGGTAGCGGAAGAGGCGATTGCAAGAACGAGAAGATACCGTCAGGATCTGGAGCAGTATGCCAAAGAAGCCTATGACAAACGGGAAATACAGATAGAGGAGTTTTTGGAAGGCTTGTATCAAAGTATGCGTCATAATGAGATAGACGATTTTATTAGCCGTATCAATTCCTTTGGAACGCTTTTTGGAGTTACACTGCAATTCCAGAATTTTCAGGAACTGGACGAGTTTATGTCAGATGAAACTACAGTGTTGGAGCTGTAAGGAAAGCAAAGGGGGAATATGGAATGGCAGTACCATTGTTTGTGCTGCTGGGAATGGCAGCGGCAGGTGCTACAGGGCTTGCCAAGGGAGCAAAAGGAGTTGCGGACAGCAGTAAAGCAAACCGTATCCAAGAGGAAGCAGAGCGCTTATTAAGAAAGGCAGAAAGAGAGGTAGGAAGCATCCGGGAGGAGACAAACGGAGCGATTCAGGAATTAGGCCGGATAAAAGCGGAAACTTACGCGACGGAATTAAAGGACTTTGTCGCATGCTTTTCCCAAATCAAGCATATCAATCTGAAGGAAAGCATTGGCCAGGAGGAAATGGTACATCTGACGGAGAACCTGGCAGAAATGAAAAATACAGTGTTAAGCGCCGTCCAGGTATTATCGAGCGGAGTGGCTGGTATCGGAGCAGGAGCCTTGCTTGGCTGGGGTGCTTATGGCGGTGTGATGGCTCTTGGGACGGCCAGCACCGGAGCTGCTATCAGCGGGCTAAGTGGAATTGCGGCGACTAACGCTACCCTGGCTTGGCTCGGAGGTGGCGCTTTGGCAGCCGGAGGAGGCGGCATGGCTTTGGGAACTGCAGTCTTGGGCGGAATTGTCGCAGGGCCGGCGTTGCTGATTGCAGGTGGGATTTTCGGATCAAAAGCAAAGGAAAAATTAAACAATGCGTATAGTAATTTATCAGAAGCGGAAAGGATTAGTGAAGAGTTAAAGACCGCAGGTGTAGAATTACAGACAATCTGTAAAAAGACAGAACAGATTCAACGATTATTAAAACAGCTAGCGAGCTTACAACAACAGGCGAACAGGAAGCTGGATGAGATTGTAAATCAAAGGGGAAAAAGAAATTGGAAGCTATTTAGCGGACAGGAAAAGAAAACAACAGCTGCCTGCCTGAAATTGGCTCAAATGATAAAGGTAATTATTGATACGCCGCTTTTAACGGAGGATGGTATTTTAACAAAGGAAATCAAGGAGGTTTTGGGAAATAAAGAAGAGACAATAAAACAAGCAGAATTAACAGTAAGAGAAATGACTGTTTGATAGAAATAGGAGAGAATGACGTTGTCAGATACAGTTGGTTCCGATATGACGACTGCTCCAATTTTTTCCACCCCAAGCAGAGAGGACAGCCTCTGCCCTCTCTGCTCGCTTTCAGACCCTCATCCCATAAAAAGCAATCAAAGCAATCCTTCCTGCTCTATTCGTTTCTTCAGTGCTTCTCTGCCCCGCTGCAGCCGTTTTCTAACAGCAGCCGAGGAAATATTCAAAATCGCTGCTATCTGAAGAATGCTTTGTTCCTGAAAATAATACAAATAAATACAAGTTCGTTCCTTAGGCTTTAACTCTATTACAAACTGTTGGATATAACCAGCCAGCTCCTTTTTCAGAACAAAATCTTCCGGTAAATTCGTTTCTGCTTTGCACCATTCTTCAAAAAGGGTTGGTTCACAGAGGGATTCGTGCCGGCTCCTTTTTTGCATGTTAGAAACCGTAGTCTTAACAATTGCCTTGATGTAATTTCTGGTGCGGGCAGTATCCACATCTTCTACACAATCCAGATAGTGTATCAGCTTTAGAAAGGCCTCCTGTACCGCATCCTCGGCCAGTGTAGAGTTGAACAGGAGAGAGAAGGCAACCTGATACATATAGGATTGATAGTTTTGATAAAGATAGGCAAATTTTTCCCTGTCCCCGGCTTGTTTCCAGGCATTTTGGGACGGAAAGGAAGGATCAAAAGACATAGTAGTTCTCCTTTTCTTTTGTTTTTTGTAAGAAAGAATTTTATCTGTTCCGATCTGGTTGGCAAGCGAGGTATCCTTTCGCACATGATAGGAAATAATAAAGGTTTTATGTTTGTCGTTTCTTACAGTATGCCGAAAAACCAAGGAAATGAATATTGTGTATATAGTCACAATACCACACCTTTCTTTTTTGCTGTAAAAACCTGGATGGCTTAGATAGCTTATCAGGATATCAGCTTGTCGTGATTTCTTTATTATAGCATAAGGCCTTGTGATTGTGTGAATCTTTTTCTTAAAATCCAATAAGTTTCTAAAATATCTCTGTATAGATAGAAAAAGCCGAATATTAGGCAATATTTTATCTTGTTTCAAAAAAGTGGGTGGTAAAGAAATGGGGTCAGAGGAAACAACTTTTTTGTGAACTTGCAATCTGCCTATTTTATTGGTAAGATAAAAGGAAAGAAAAGAGAAGAGAAGTACTCCAGAATAAGGATGTGATGATATGGCGGAAAAAAGTAGCATAGTCGAAAAAAAGAAGTCAAACCAGGATATCAGCCAGGAGAAGGCCTTCCGGGAAGCCATGCAAAGCAAGGTTTCTGTCCGGAAATTAGTCGAGTTCATTCTCCGCGGGGGCGACCTTGACAATACCAGAGGAAGCGGAGTAGGAGACGCGGACGCGATGCAGGAGGGCAGCCGTATCCATCGAAAGATACAAAAAAGTATGCCGAAAAACTATCGGGCAGAGGTAAGCCTGTCGGAAGCCTTTGTATTACAGGTTCCGTCGGTTCTGTCCTGTTCGCCGAGGGAGCTTACCCTGACCGTGGAGGGCCGTGCAGATGGTATTTTAATCGAGCCGGATCGCGTGATGATTGACGAAATCAAAGGGGTATACCGGGATTTGGAGCATCTCTTAGAGCCGGTTGGAGTACATCTGGCACAGGCAAAGTGCTATGCCTATTTATATCTCTTTGCCCGCAAAAAAGAATATACACAAATAGAACATACACAGATAGAACATACGCAGATCGACATTCAAATGACCTACTGCAACCTGGAGACCGAAAGGCTGAAATACTTTAACAGCACCTGGCAGTATGAGGAATTAGAGGACTGGTTTTTATCATTGATTCAGGAGTACGGAAAATGGATTGCCTGGGAGCAGGCGCATCAGGAGGCCAGAAATGAGAGCATACGAGGGCTGGCGTTTCCGTTTGATTACCGTCCGGGGCAGAAGGATTTGGCGGCAGGGGTATACCGGACGATTTTGCGGAAAAAAAAGCTGTTTATCGAAGCGCCGACCGGAGTAGGAAAGACGATTTCGACTGTTTATCCGGCAGTGAAGGCGATGGGAGAGGGACTGGCGGAGAAGCTGTTTTATCTGACGGCAAAAACGATTGCCAGAACGGTGGCAGAGCGGACGATGGATCTGCTGACAGAGCGTGGTCTGCAGGCGATTACAGTGACAATTACTTCCAAGGAGAAGCTTTGCCTGTTGGAGCGGCCGGACTGCAATCCGGGAGCCTGTGAGCGTGCCAAGGGACATTTTGACCGGGTGAATGCAGCGGTTTTTGATCTGCTGGTGCATGAATCCAGGGTAGATCGGGAAATGATTTTGGAGTATGCAAAAAAGCATCAGGTCTGCCCGTTTGAGATGTGTCTGGATACGGCTACCTGGGCGGATGTGATAATTGGAGATTATAATTATGTATTTGATCCGAGGGTGTACTTAAAGCGTTTTTTTGAAGGCAATGGCGGAGAGTATCTCTTTTTGGTGGATGAGGCGCACAACCTGGTGGATCGTGCCAGAGAGATGTATAGTGCCACTCTGGTCAAGGAGGATTTTCTGGCGGTAAGGCGTTTTATTGAGGGACGGGGACGATTATTGGCAGAACGTCTGATGGTATGCAATCAGGATTTGCTGCATTATAAGCGAGAATGTGAGGAAGCGATGATCATTCCCTATATGACGGAGTTTCCGGAGCATTTGCAGCGTACCTTAGGGGCATATGAGGAATTTTTGGAGGAGCATCGGGTATTTGACGGACGGGAACAGGTGTTGGAGCTGTATTTTCATATCCGGCATTTTTTAAATATCTATGAGTGTCTGGATGAAAAATATCAGATTTATGCGGAACATCAGGAAAACGGAAGCTTTGCCTTGCATCTGCAATGTATGGATCCTTCCTCTAATTTGGCGCAATGCCTGAAAAAAGGAAGAAGCACGATATTTTTTTCTGCAACTCTGCTGCCGATTCGGTATTATAAGGAGCAGCTTGGCGGGGAGGAAGAGGATTACGCAGTCTATGCACCGTCGCCGTTTCAGACGGAAAACCGTTTGATCGTGGTAGGGAGGGATGTCAGTACCCGTTATACCAGACGGAACCAGGAGGAATACGAGCGGATAGCAGACTATATCGGAACGATGATGCTGGCAAAGGCGGGCAATTATATGGCGTTTTTTCCATCGTATCAATATATGGAAACCATGCTTCCTTTGATAGAAAAGGTGCTTGCGGCGCGCAGCGCACAGCCAGAGCAGATACGGATTTTGATACAGAAAAGCGGGATGGAGGAGTTAGAGAGAGAGGAGTTTCTGGCTGCGTTTTCTGCCAATACCGAAGGAACCCTGCTGGGGTGCTGTGTTATGGGCGGGATTTTCAGTGAGGGAATCGATCTGACCGGAGAGCGGCTTATCGGGGCGGCTATCGTCGGTACAGGGATTCCGATGGTCTGTCGGGAACGGGAGCTGTTCCGGGAGTATTATGAAGAGACGAAGCGGGCAGGTTTTGCGTATGCGTATCTTTATGGTGGGATGAATAAGGTACTGCAGTCTGCCGGACGTGTGATTCGTACGACCGAGGATCGAGGTGTGATTTTGCTGCTTGACGACCGCTTTTTAAGACCGGATCATCAGAGCCTGTTCCCGCGGGAATGGTATCCGTATGAGGTTGTGACGAAACCAGAACTGGCCGGAAAGCTGACTGAGTTTTGGAAAGGACAGTAAGTTCCTCCAAAAAGCCGTCGGAATAGTGCAGTTCTTCATCTTCCGTTATAAAAATGGCATAGGTATCTGGTAGGGAATCAATCAGCGCCATTCCGTCTTTTAGGCCTAATGCAAAGCAGACCGTACTCAGTGCGTCGCCGTCTGCGGATTTGGGACTGATAATGGTGACGGCGATCAGGCCATTGTCATAAGGATAGCCTGTTTTTGGGTTGAGGATATGGTGATAAAACTGACCATCCTGCCAGAAGCATCGTTCGTAGACACCTGATGAAACAACGGAGCAATCGCGGATTTCTAAGGCTGCTATTGTTTTACTGTTGTCCTCAAATGGTTTTTGGATACCGATCCGAAAGCCGGAGACGGCTGGCGGAGAGGCGGAAGCAGAGGATGCGCTGCTTTTTCCGCCAACACATAAGACATTGCCGCCAAGGGAAATGACTGCGCTTTCTACTCCCCTGGAGAGCAGATGTTCCTTGAGCTTATCTGCAATATAGCCCTTTGCAATCCCGCCTAAATCAATCGCCGCCTTTGGGTCGTCCAGGGTGACAGCACAGCCGTTAAGCCGAATCGTCTGGTAGCCGATATGCTTGAGAGCCTGTTGGATAGCCGAATCAGAAGGCTTTACCGGCTGGAGGGAGGTAAAATCCCACAGAGAGGTCAGCGGGGCAACCGTCAGGTCAAAAGCGCCCTCGGAGCATTCGCTGTAGGAGAGAGCCAGAGAGAGAAGCTCTGCGGTTTCCGGGGATACGAGAACCGGAAATTCCTCTGCCTGGTTCAGACGGCCGATGTCGCTGGTTGCCTCTGTCCGGTTAAAAAGCGCGTCATATTTCTGGCAGAGAGCAAAGCATTCCTCAAGCAACGCGTCGTTTCCCCGATCATACAAGGTGATCGTGATGATCGTATCTAACAGGAAGTCCGAACGGCTGAGCGGTTTGGAAAGCAGAGGAAGGGGAGTGGGACTGCCAGCGTCTGCTTCCTGGTTTGTTTTTTCTCCGGCAGAAGAATGGCAGCCGGAGAGCAGAAGGAGAGCAAAAAGCACAAGGAACAGGGAACAAAAGAGAAACGGAAGGGAGAATCGTTTTGAGGCGGTAATCTTCATAAATAAAATCCTTTCTTAAATAGTTATTTTTATTGTACTGTCTTTGTGCCAAAAGTCAAGAAACTCCCTTTACAAAAGAAACAAAATCTGCTATGATAGGCAATAGGTATTGGTTAGAAACAATGAGATCAAAGGAGATTGGTGACATGAACAAAATGGTGACAAAGATTGTGGGTTTCGTCGTTATGCTGCTTTGCTCAGCAGGGGTGATCGTGGCAGCAGCTGCGACAAAGGACAATTCCAACAAGCTGTTTGAAGGAGACGCCGTGGACATCGGCGGGCTGGATGCTGAGACCTATCAGGTGACAGCCTTAGAGCAGAGTAAGGACGGAAACTACATCGTGCATGCAGTCGGTGTTGGCTACAATGAATCGGCAAATATCGAGCTTGCAGTGGTATTTGATCCGGCCGGAGAGAATGTCCTGAAGATGAAGGTGGTAGAACAGAGCGAGACAAAGGGTCTTGGTTCTAAAATCGCAGACGATGAATTCGTCAGCCAGTTTGATGGCATCGCCGCACCTGTAACCGTAGGCGGGCTGCTTCCAAAGAACCCTAAGGCGCCGGAAGAGGATACCGGTTTAACCGCTACAGGCTTTGATTCCGTAACGGCTGCGACGATTTCCTCTAAGGGAGTGGCAAAGATTATCAACAATGCTTATTTTTTCCTGCATGATCAGGTGATTCAGTAAGAAAAAACGAAAAGCCCTGTCTGGTTATTTTTTATCAGACAGGGCTTTTTAGATCAATGGTAAAATTCAAGCAGCACGATAAGCCGGGTTCTGTCCGGCAGCCTGTCGTGGCAGATACCACGTACCGTAATAAATTACGATATCGTAATTTATTGCGATATACTGCCGTGATGGTCATCTATCTGCGCCTGACGTTACCGTCAGGCTCTAGCGACCTACCCGAAGCACGGCGGGCCGCCGTATCGCTTCCGTTCGGTCTTGCTTCGGATGGGGTTTACATGGCTCCTGCTGTCACCAGCAGGACGGTGGTCTCTTACACCACCTTTCCACCCTTACCGCAGAGGCGGGGATTCCCGCATCCACGGCGGTATATTTCTGTTGCACTGGCCTTGGAGTCGCCTCCACCGGACGTTATCC
>CASCWU010000020.1 GCA_949155905.1 uncultured Lachnospiraceae bacterium | reverse complement strand
GATCGAAAGCTGATTCTAGGAGGGGTGGAAATCCCCTATGAAAAAGGGCTGCTGGGTCATTCAGATGCGGATGTGCTGGTGCATGCCATAATGGACGCTCTCTTAGGAGCTGCTGCAGAGGGTGATATCGGCAGGCATTTTCCGGATACCGATCCGGCTTATAAAGGAATCTCCAGTCTGGAACTGCTGCGCCGGGTAGGGGATATCATAGAGGAAAAGCTGTATGTGATTGAAAATGTAGATGCAACGATCATAGCCCAGAGGCCAAAGCTTGCCTCTTATTTACCGCAGATGGCAGCGCAGATAGAAGAGACGCTAGGCTTAGAGCCGGGACGGGTAAACATTAAGGCGACGACCGAGGAGGGACTTGGCTTTACCGGCTCGGGGGAGGGGATTTCGGCTCAGGCAGTAGCCTTGCTTCAGGAGCTGATACAGTCCGATCCGATGGCAGGAGATTTTTCTGGGATGGAGGGCAACAGAGGCTGTTCGGGCTGTCCAGGCTGCCACAGGGGCGGTCAGGAGGATAGAAAAGAGTAAGGGAAAGGAGTGAGGAAGGATGGCAGATGCCATTTATGAAATGAAGCTGCTGCAAAAGGAAATCAGCAAAAGAGAGGAGCAGGAGCTAAGAAGGCTCTGGCAGGAGGCTTTTGAGGAAGAGGAGGCCTATTTGGACTTTTATCATCGGTATCATCTGCACCATAACCGAATCTGGACGCTGTGGGACGGAGAACGTCTGATTGCCATGCTTCATGCCAATCCTTACCAGATACAAGTAAACGGGGCGCTGCTGCAAAGCTGCTTTATCGTAGGAATCGCAACCGATCCGCGTTACCGGCGCAAGGGCTGTATGGGACGGCTGATGAATACCGCACTGCGGACCTTCCAGAAGGAAGGAATGGATTTTGTCTATCTGGTTCCGCAAAATGAACTGGCGTATCTGCCGTTTGGGTTTCAGACGATAGGGGAGCAGCATACGTGGAGACGTCCGGTACGGCATGATGAGCTGGTACGCTGGCGGGCGGAGGAGGAAGCACAGATGCTTCCGATGGGGCTGCCGGGCTTGCCGGGAACCCTGAGTTTGCCAGAGTATCGGAAGCTGCCGGGAACTTTTTTAGCAGGAAATCTGATTGGGAAGAAATCGTCTGAACAAGAGGCTGCCAGGAAGAAGAGGGCAGGCGGAGAAGGAACGGATCTGATCAGGGAAGGGCAGGAGCCGCCGGCAGTATGGCAGGAGCAGCTTCCAGAACAGATAAACTTGCTTAACGGAGAGCTGGAGGGGGAACGTCTGGCTGAATTTGCCAATCACTGGCTGGAGAGCCAGGCCGTTTCCTTTACCTTTCGAGATGCAGAGTATTATCAGAAAAGGGCGGCAGAGTGTAAGGCGATGGACGGAAGCCTGTATGTATTGCAAGAGGATGGACAGCTGTCCGGGGTGGCCGGGTTGGGGCGGAAGGGACAGTTTTGGATGCTCTACGATCCGGTAGGTGATGATATGTTAGAGGCTCTTGAAGAAAGCGACGAATGGGAGCCTGTCCCAGAGCCAAAAAAGATTATGCTCAAATGGCTGGGGGAGAATAACCGGCTGGGTACGCTGCTGCCGTTTATTATGGAAGAATTGAGTTAGCAGGGAGTTGACAAAATACGGTTTCTCGCATAGAATAGAATAACAATAAAAAGCAAATGCAGGGAACGGGTAGAGTAGGACAGAAAACCGCCGACAGAGAGGAGCTGCCAGAGGCTGAAAGCAGTTCCGGTCAGGAGCTGTCTAAAGTGCGCCCGTGAGCAGACCGGAGGAAGGCTGGCTCTTTGCCAGAGCAGTATTCCGGTACGGCAGGCGCCCGTTACCGTTTTTAAGAGTGCTTCACCTGACCGGGTGCGGCAGAATTAGAGTGGAACCACGAGCCTTCGTCTCTATATAGGGATGAGGGCTTGTTTCCTGTTTGGCAGAAGGGGGAAGTTTATGGGAGTGATTCGTTATTTCAGGGAGGAAATCCAGGTGGTAAGGGAGCGGGACCCGGCGATCAAATCGTCGGCCGAGGTTTTTTTGTATCCGGGCTTTCGGGCTGTGCTGCGCTATCGTCTGGCACATAAGCTTTATGAAAGAAAACATTATTTCCTGGCACGTTGGATTGCCCAGAGGGGAGCAACCAAGACCGGGATTGACATCCATCCGGGAGCAGAGATTGGAAAGGGCTTCTTTATTGACCATGGGATTGGGGTGATCATCGGCGAGACGGCTATTGTGGGAGACAATGTAACACTGTACCAGGGTGTCACCTTAGGCGGAACCGGCAAGGAAAAGGGAAAACGCCATCCGACGCTGCGGGATAACGTAATGGTCAGTGCCGGGGCAAAGATTTTAGGCTCCTTTACGATAGGAGAAAACTCAAAAATCGGCGCCGGGAGCGTGGTGTTAGAGGAGGTGCCGCCGAATTCGACGGTGGTAGGTGTTCCGGGCCGGGTGGTGAAGCGGGATAATGTACGGATACCAAAGGAGGATATGGATCAGATTCATCTGCCCGATCCGGTGATGAACGAAATCAACCGCTTAAAACAGGAAAACGAAGCACTGCGGGAAACGATGGGGCAGATTTTAAAGAAACTGGAGTCGTGAAGAAACAGAACATAAAACAGGAGAATGAATATGGAAAATAAAGTACAGTTATTTAATACGCTGACGAGAAGAGTGGAGGCCTTTGTGCCGAATGAGGAAGGAAAGGTCGGGATGTATACGTGTGGGCCGACGGTCTATCATTTTGCCCATATCGGCAATCTGCGGAGCTATCTGATGGAGGATGTGTTAGAAAAGATGCTTCGTTATGTGGGTTATCAGGTGACGCGTGTCATGAATATTACGGACGTCGGGCATTTGTCGAGCGATGCGGATACCGGCGAGGATAAAATGCTAAAGGGGGCAAAGCGGGAGCATAAAACAGTCATGGAAATTGCTAAATTTTATACCGATGCTTTCTTTGCAGACTGTGCCAAACTGAATATCAAAACCCCGGATGTGGTCGAGCCTGCCACATCCTGTATTCCGGAATTTATTCAGATGATTGAGGTTTTGCTGGAAAAGGGATATGCGTACCAGGCCGGAGAAAATATTTATTTTGACACCTCGCGCCTAAAGGATTATTATGTATTTGGCAGTCAGGCCGAGGAGGAGCTTTTGGTCGGAGTACGGGAGGATGTGGAGGAGGATGCGAACAAGAGGAATAAAAGTGATTTTGTTCTTTGGTTTACCAAATCCAAGTTTGAGGATCAGGAACTGAAATGGGATAGTCCATGGGGAACTGGATATCCAGGCTGGCATATCGAATGCTCCTGTATCAGTATGAAGCATCTGGGAGAATATATGGATATCCATTGCGGCGGCGTGGACAATATTTTTCCGCATCATACCAATGAAATCGCGCAGAGTGAGGCGTATACAGGGCATAAATGGTGTAATTACTGGTTCCATGTCCATCATTTAAACGACCGTTCCGGTAAAATGAGCAAATCAAAGGGAGAATTTCTGACGGTATCGCTGCTGCAGGAAAAGGGCTATGATCCGATGGTATACCGGATGTTTTGCCTGCAATCCCACTACCGGAAGCCATTGGAATTTTCCTATGAGGTGTTGGATCAGACGGCAGGGGCTTATCAAAAGCTGAGGAAGCGGATTGTGGCGTTAAAGGCCGAGGGCGAAGTAGAGAGGGAGGCCTTTGCCCGGTATAGGGAGCGTTTCGAAGCGGCAATCTGCAACGATTTGAATACCGCAACGGCATTGACTGTGCTATATGATGTGTTAAAGGATGACATCACCGATGCGACGAAACGAGCCTTGACAGAGAGCTTTGACGAGGTGTTAAGTCTGGATCTGCTAAAGGAACTGGAGGAGGATGGCATGGCTGTTGATCCAGAGCTGGAGCAGTTGATTCTGGCAAAAATCGAAGAACGAACAGCCGCCAAAAAGGCTAAGGATTTTGCCAGGGCGGATGCGATCCGGGCAGAGCTTGCAGACAGGGGCGTTGTGATTCGGGATACAAGGGAAGGCGTAGTATGGGAGCTGAAGAAATAAAGGAAGAAAAAGAAAGAAACGAAGCAAAAACGGGAATGGAGCTGGCTGCGAGGATTGAAGCCTGTTTTGGAGAAGGGCAGCAGGATATCCGTACCTATTCTCCGCTGACTTTAGCCTATATCGGGGATGCGATTTATGATCTGGTCATCCGTACGCTATTGGTGGGACGGGGGAATGCGCCGGTCAATACACTGCACAGACAGGCCAGCAGTATGGTAAAGGCCGAGGCACAGAAGGCGTCCCTGCGTCAGATTGAGCCGCTTTTGACGGAGGAGGAGCAGTCCGTCTATCGGCGCGGCAGAAATGCAAAATCGTATACGACGGCGAAAAATGCGAGCGTAAGAGATTACCGGATTGCAACCGGCTTTGAGGCGCTGCTGGGGTATCTGTATCTGACCGGGCAGACGGAGCGGCTGCTGTCTCTGATAAAGGCCGGTCTGGATGGGGCTTCTGGAGATAAATAGAAGTAAAAGAGAGCAGAAACGGAATCGGAAAATGAAGAAGAAACGAGGAAAAAATGAGAGACGAAGAGTTTACGATAGAGGGACGGAATGCAGTGTTAGAGGCATTCCGTTCCGGAAAGACGGTGGATCGCCTGTTTGTCCAGGACGGCTGCAAGGATGGACCGATTCTATCTATTTTGCGGGAAGCGAAAAAGAGCGATACGATTCTCCAATATGTAAAAAAGGAACGTTTAGACCAAATGTCGGATACCGGAAAGCACCAGGGTGTTTTGGCGTATCTGGCTGCTTATGAATATGCCGAAGTAGAGGACATGCTAGCTTTGGCAAGGGAGCGGAAAGAGGCGCCGTTTTTGATTCTGTTAGATAATATCGAGGATCCTCACAACCTGGGAGCCATTATTCGAACCGCCAATCAGGCAGGCGCGCATGGCGTGATTATTCCAAAGCGCCGGGCGGCCGGACTGACCGCCACGGTAGCGAAGGCTTCTGCCGGGGCATTGCACTATACGCCGGTTGCCAGAGTGACAAATTTGGGACAGACGATAGAAGAGCTAAAGGAAAAGGGACTTTGGTTTGCCTGTGCGGATCTGGACGGCGAGACGATGTATCAATGCAGCCTGACAGGACCAATTGGTCTGGTGATTGGCAGCGAGGGAGAAGGCGTCGGACGGCTGATCAGGGAAAAGTGTGATTTTATTGTGAGGATTCCGATGTTTGGACAGATCGATTCCCTCAACGCCTCGGTAGCCGCCGGAGTTTTGGCCTATGAGATAGTCCGTCAGCGGCTGATAGCAGAGAAAAAATAAACATTTAGGAAACGGGCGACATCCGGGAAATGAATGATACTCAGAAAATGGGTGGGGAAATAGATATGTAGGAAATCGGGCGTGGGAAAGATGTGCGGGAGAAAGAGAAATAGGGAGGGCAGCAGGTGAGACAGGAAGAGTACGAACAGTATACAGATGAAGAGCTGCTTCGGCTGGTACAGGAGGGAAGCGGCGGAGCAGTTGATTTTTTAATGGAGAAATATAAAAATCTTGTTCGCGGAAAGGCGAAGGCGCTGTATTTGATCGGGGGCGATCACGATGATTTGATACAGGAGGGCATGATTGGGCTGCTCCGCGCGATCAGAGAGTTTGATGAGAGGAAGGAAAGTAATTTTGCCAGCTTTGCTTCGCTTTGTATTTCCAGACAGATTTACAAGGCAATCGAGGCACAGAACCGAATGAAAAACCAGCCGTTGAATAATTATATTTCTCTCGATACTCCGGCTTATCGGGAGGATGGGCAGGAGGGTGAAAGCCTGTTGGATCTGCTGCAGCCGGATGGGGACGGAAATCCGGAGCAGTTTGTGATTGACCGGGAAAATTTAGAGCAGCTAGAGGAACGGCTCGATCAAAGCCTGAGTACGATGGAAAAGCAGGTGTTCGTCCTGTTCCGGGAGGGATATCCGTATCAACAAATTGCAAAACGGCTGAAGCGGGAGCCAAAGTCGATTGACAATGCGCTGCAGAGAATCAAAACGAAGCTTGGCCGGATTTTACAGGAAATTCGCTGAAAAAAACAGGAGTGGAGGAAGAGAACAAATGGGAGAACAGATAGAGTTTATTCCGGTATTGCTGGGAACAGATGCAAACGCCTATGGAATGGCTAGGTCTTTTTATGAGGAGTATGGGATAAGCTCCCTGGCAATCGGCAAGGGAGCGTTAGTTGCAACGGCGAACAGCCGGATTGTAAAGGTGGTAAAGCAAGAGCCAAGACTGGAGGAGGATGAGGTATTCGTCCGTACTTTGACCGAATTTGCCAGAGAGCATCCGGGAAAAACCCTGCTGCTCGTTCCGTGCGGAGATAATTACATCAAGCTTTTGGTCCGCAATCAGGACAAGCTCCGGGATTTGTACTGCTTTGAGTGTATCAGCGAGGAGCTGCTGATGCAGCTGTCGATGAAGGAAAGCTTTTATCAGGTCTGCGAGGAATATGGCTTTGCCTTTCCGAAAACAGATTCCTGTACGTATGAAAATTATAAGGAGCATCGGCCGGCCTTTGATTTTCCGATGATTATAAAGCCGTCTAATTCCGTGGCGTATTGGAACTGCCGTTTTCCGCATAAAAAGAAGGTATTTGTTGCCGAAAATGAAACAGAATACCGGAAGATTTTAGAGGCGATTTATGGCTCCTCTTATCGGGATACCCTGATTTTACAGGAGTATATTCCGGGAGAGGACAGTCAGATGCGGGTGATGAATTGCTATTGCGGCAGCGACGGAAAGGTACGCCTGATTTCTTTGGGGAATGCGCTGCTAGAGGAGCATACGCCGGAAGGAATCGGAAGCTATGCGGCGATTATCAACGGCTATGACAAGGAACTCTCTGCCAGAATGAAGCGTTTTCTGGAAGATTTGGGCTATATCGGTTTTGCCAATTTTGATATGAAGCTCGATCCGCGTGATCAGACGTATAAATTGTTTGAAATGAACCTGCGCCAAGGCCGGAGCAGCTATTTTGTAACGGCCGGAGGCTATAACCTGGCACGCTTTCTGGTAGAGGATGTGCTGCTGCATAAAAAACAACCATGTGTCATTGCAAATCGGGAGGTACTCTGGTCGATCATTCCGAAAAAGGTAATTTTTACCTATGTCAAGGATAAGGCGTTAAAAGAAAAGGCAAAACAGCTCATCAAAGAAGGAAAATATTGCCAGTCTCTTTATTTTAAAAAGGATGCCGGACTAAAAAGAACGCTGTATTTCCTGATTAACCAGCACCATTATGTAAAAAAATATAAGCAATGCTTTGGAAATAAAGGACTGCGTTAGCGTATAAAACACCTCCAGGCTGCACATACTAGCCAGGAAGTCGAAAGACGAAGGAGGTGTTTTTTTATGGTAGTAAATGGAAAAAATGAGTGTATCCGTTGTACCATCAACAACTGTGCCTATAACAATGAGCAGGCATGCCGTTGTACTCTGGATTCGATCCAGATTGGCACACATGAGCCGAATCCAACCAAGAAGGAGTGCGTAGACTGCGAATCCTTCAAGAATAAGATGGAATAACGCAAAAAAGAAAACGGAATATCCGGGCAAGGGCGGCTGTGATAGAAAAAACAGCCGCCCTTGTGATTGTTTACTTGACAGAATACGAATTATGGCAAGGGAGCTATCCAAATAGTAGATCTTGTTTTTAGGCACAGTTTTGGGCGTTGTGTCAGACATCTACTTGCGGTATGGCATTGTCAGAAAGCAACATGACTGATAAACTGACAGAGAAGCCTGAAACAGCAAACAAGTGAAATAGGAGGATGACCATGTTTGATAAGAAAAAAATAGCCGATCCAACCGTTTTCCGGGAAAATCGGCTGGACGCGCATTCCGACCATATCTGTTATGCGAGCCGGGAGGAGGAAAAGCAGGGAAAAAGCAGTTATCGCTATTCGTTAGATGGTGTCTGGAAGTTTGCGTATGCCAGAAATATGGCCTCGACAATTCCAGACTTTGAAGCAATAGAGTATGATTGCGACGGCTGGGAGGATATCCGTGTCCCAGCTCATATTCAGATGGAAGGCTATGATGCGCCGCAATATGCGAATGTGCAGTATCCATGGGACGGCCGGGAGGAAATTCAGGCAGGGCAGATTCCGGAGCGCTTTAATCCGACTGCCAGCTATGTCAAATATTTTCGGCTGCCAGAGAGAATGAGCGGGAAACGGGTATTTGTTTCTTTCCAGGGGGTGGAGAGCGGGATGGCCGTCTGGCTCAATGGTCACTATATAGGCTATAGTGAGGACAGCTTTACTCCAGCGGAATTTGAATTGACCGACTATTTACAGGAGGGACGGAATAAGCTGGCGGTTCAGGTCTATAAGTGGACGGCCGGAAGCTGGTGCGAGGATCAGGACTTTTTCCGTTTTTCCGGGATATTCCGCAGTGTTTATCTCTATGCGATTCCATCTGCTCATGTCTGGGATATTGCTGTCAGGACAGAGCTGTCAGAGGATTTCCAGAGAGCCAAGCTGCAGGTAGGGGTAAAGACAGAAGGAAACGGGAAAATAGAGGCAAAGCTGTTTTGGCAGGAGGAAGGTCTGGGAAGTTGCAGCATAGAGCTTTCTAAAAAAGGAGAGGCTTCCTTAGAGATCCCGGTGGAGGCTCCCCGGCTGTGGAGTGCGGAAAGCCCTGCTTTGTATGAACTGGCTTTGACGGTTTACGGAGAGGATAATCAGATAAAAGAGGTGATTTCTCAGGAGGTAGGCTTTCGGCGGTTTGAGCTGAGGGGGAACGTGATGTGCCTAAACGGGAAGCGGATTGTCTTAAAAGGGGTAAACCGTCATGAGTTTAGCGCTCTGACCGGGCGCGCCATTTCCGATGCGGAGGTGCTGCAGGATATTCTGACGATGAAACGGAACAATATCAATGCCATTCGTACCAGTCATTATCCAAACGGCTCGTATCTCTATCAGCTTTGTGATCGGTATGGTCTGTATCTGATTGATGAGACGAATCTGGAGTCTCACGGCTCCTGGGAGGCAATGTACCGGAAAAGATCGACGCCGGAGCAGGTAGTCCCTGGCGACCGTCCAGAGTGGAAGGATCTAGTGTTAGACCGTGCCAATTCGATGTATCAGAGAGACAAAAACCATCCGTCGATTTTGATTTGGTCATGTGGAAATGAATCGTGGGGCGGCAGGAATATTTATGAAATGTCATGCCTGTTCCATAGGCTAGACAGCAGCCGTTTAGTGCATTATGAGGGAATCTGCCACGACAGGCGCTATGGCGATACGAGTGATATCGAAAGCCAGATGTATACACCGGTGGCCAAAATTGAAGAATTTTTAAAGGAGCATCGAGAAAAGCCGTTTATTTGCTGCGAGTATAGTCATGCGATGGGAAATTCCTGCGGAGCCATGCACAAGTATACGGATTTAACGGATCGGGAGGAATTATACCAGGGCGGCTTTATCTGGGACTATGTGGATCAGTCGATTGTAAAAAAGAACCGCTATGGAGAGGAATTTCAGGCATATGGAGGTGACTTTGCCGACCGTCCGACGGATTATAATTTCAGCGGAAACGGGATTGTTTACGGCAGCCGCAAGGAATCGCCGAAAATGCAGGAGGTAAAGTATAATTATCAAAATATCAGCGTAGAAATAGAGAACGATGGCTTTTGGGTCTGGAATAAAAATCTGTTTACCGGCACAGGGCAATATGACTGTGTGGTGCAGCTTTTAAAAAATGGGAGAGTATGCCAGGAGGAGAAGGTAGAAACAGAGGTAGAACCGCTTTCTAAAAAACGATATTCCTTGCCGTTTTCCCTGCCGGCAGAGCCAGATGCAGAATATGCCGTGACGGTTTCCTTCTGTTTAAAGGAATGGACTGCCTATGCAGAGGCTGGTCATGAGGTAGCATTTGGGCAGCGGGTATGGGAGCCTGAAGGGAAGGCAGAGGAGGCAGAAGCACTCAGGATAAAGGCGTATTGTGCAGAGCCGCTAGAGGTGATTCATGGTGTCTGGAATTTGGGAGTGCGTGGAGAGAGCTTTGAAGCATTGTTTTCCTATAACAGCGGCGGGCTGGTGTCCTATCGTTACGCCGGGAAGGAGCTGTTGTCCGGTATTCCGATGCCGAACTTCTGGCGTGCGCCTACGGATAACGACTGGGGAAGCAATATGCCGGGAAGGTATGCGCAGTGGAAGCTTGCCAGCTTATATCTGACGCACAAAAACGCGGCCGGGTTTTTGCCAAAGGTGATAGAGGAGGCGGATTCGGTGCAGATTTGCTATCATTATACGATGCCGACGACTCCGGAAGCTGCCTGTGAGCTATCCTACCGGGTATGGAAGGATGGCAGGATAGAAACCGAGCTGACCTATGATTGGGTGCCGGAACTGGGGGATATGCCAGAGTTCGGTGTTTTATTCCGGATGCCTGCAGACTATGACCAGGTGGAGTGGTACGGCTATGGGCCGGAGGAGACCTATGCGGATCGCTGCCGTGGGGCAAAGCTTGGCATCTACCATAATGAGGTAAGGGATAATCTGGCTGCCTATTTGACCCCGCAGGAGTGCGGCAATAAAATCGGTGTTCGTCTGGCCAGGGTGATGGACAGGAAGGGAAGAGGCCTGCTCTTTAGCGGCAAGGATCTAAGCTTTTCAGCGCTTCCGTATACTCCGCACGAGCTGGAGGCAGCAGGACATGCCTATGAGCTGCCGCCAATCCATGCTACGATAGTCCGGGTGGCCAAGGCACAGCTAGGGGTCGGCGGGGATGATAGCTGGCATGCCAAAACCCATGAGGAGTATCAGATTCAGGAAGAAAAAACAGTAAGGCTGCGGTTTGTGTTCCAGGGGATATAGGTAGAATTTCTTACGCAGAATTGTTGTATAAAGGGCGGCTGGGAGGAATGGAATATCCTTCTGGCCGTTCTTTTGTAATTGCAAAAGGATAGGAAATTTTGTATAATAGGAGTAGAGAATCTCAGAAAAGAAAGTATGTGCAAAGAGAAAGAGGATAAAGGAAAAGGAGTTATTTATGAATACTATTTATATAGAACAGTTTGGACCAATACAAAAAGCAGAGATTGATTTGGAAAAAAATATTCAGGTATTCATAGGAACCCAGGCATCTGGTAAAAGCACCATTTGTAAAACGATTTATTTTTGTCAGAAGATTCGGGATTATACGTTAGATTTTTTGATGAATGAGGAGCAGTTTGCCAGTAATCATCCAAATGAATATTTTAATAATTATCTGAAATACCTTACAAGACAATTTATGGGATGCTTTGGGAAAACTACCCATATGCAGAAGTTTCGTATTTGCCATCAGTTTGCAGAAAAAAGGATTGTGATTCATTTAAACCAGGACGGATATGTCCGGTTTAGCTTTGACAAAAGCTTAAAGAACGAAATCGAAGCTTTAATGAAAGAAGCTTCAGAACTGTTTCTGAATGGTTTCAGTCAAAATGAAGTACGTTCTATTTTAGATAGTATGACTGCGTTAGCAGTTATGAAGCAGCAGTTTCAGGGAGCCTTGTATCATTTGTTTGAAAATGATAAAGAGATTATCTATATTCCTGCAGGAAGAAGTCTTTTGGCAACTATGTCTGAACAGCTTTATGATGTTTCTACTACGGATATGGATTTGACGATGCAGGAGTTTATTCATTTGATCCGAAATACAAAGGGAAAGTTTGGAACTAAAATTCCTGATATGGTAAAAAATTATACAAAAACGGTAAAGGGACAAATAAATAATACATCTGTAGAAAAAGCTTATGAATTGATTCGGAGAATTTTTAAGGCGGATTATACCAATGAAAGCGATGGAGAGAAACTATATTTTGAAGAACGACATTGGGTAAAGCTGATGTATGCTTCCTCGGGACAACAGGAGGTATTGTGGATTCTGATGCTGCTGTTTATTGCTGTTTTAGAAAAGCGGAACAGCTTTTTCTTAATAGAGGAACCAGAAGCTCATTTATTTCCGATTGCACAAAAGGATATTGTTTGCTTGATTTCTCTCATGGTAAATGCCACAGGGAGTAAGGTAATTCTGACAACGCATAGTCCTTATATTTTAACTTCCTGGAATATTTTATTATATTCGGAAAAGGTAGAAGGGCTTCAGAAGGGGAAAAAACAGACAATTATTCCTAAAAATCAGCGAGCCTCTTTTCAAAGCTTTGCAGCTTATAAGATGGAAGGCGCAGAAGAGAAAACACGGTTTTTGGAATCTATCCTAGATGAAGAAAGTCATATGATTAGGACAGATTATATAGATGAAGTTTCTTCGATTACGAATAAGGAACTGGAAAGTTTGTTGGATATGGAGATGGAATAATGATATGTGACAGATGGCAGGCTTGTGTAAAAAGCCAGTTTATAGAAGGAACGCTGCCGATATGTGTCAATCAAAACCGTGACCATTGTATAGAATCCTCTGATTGCCGTTCAAAAGTAAAATGTGAAGAAAAAAGGAAACGGTATATACTTGAAAATACCAAAAAGGAACGGGTGCTTTGTTATAAAATGGATGGGGGTATTATTTTACAAGACAGACTGGTGCCGGAGGGAACATGCAAATGTGATTATGTGCTTTTTACAGGAGGCTTGAAGGGAAAGGTTATTTTGGTAGAACTAAAGGGTGTGGATGTGGCACATGCTCTCAAGCAGTTATCTGGTACATTATTGCTGTTCCGAACCTTTTTTCAGACCTTTTCGCAGGTACACGGAAGGATTGTAGTGACATCTATGGCACCTAATATCAAAGCCACACCAGATTATGTAAATCTAGTACGTTTTCTTCGTAAAAATTTTCATGGTACAATAAAAATTACAGAAAGAGAATTGATGGAGAAGGATATAGAATTAGGTGAATGATTCAAACAGAAAGCTGCCTCTGTCATAAAAATGGCTATTCTTTACGGCAGAGGCAGAGTGTTTTCCTGTTTACTCCAGATTCAGCTTATGATTCAGCAGATAGCGAGTGACAAAAAAGAGAACGATATACAGAAGAAGGGAAAACAGGAGAGACTGTATCATCAGATTCCCTACGACGGTTCCTACTCCGGTAAAATCAGAGGAGAGCGTAAGCTGGGCAAACAGCTTGCCGTTAAGCATCAGGAGTACCACCTCAACCACCTGGTTTACGACATAGACACCAAAGTAAAAGACAAAGGCGCCGATGATGCGGTGTCCGGAAAAAAGCTGTCCGGCGCAGATACAAAAGTAAACTGTGATTTGGCTTCCGATAGTACCGGCCAGCGGGAAAGTGATCAGATAGAAGAGCAGCTTCCCATTGGTAAAGCCTATTGCATGCAGCTCTCTTAACATACTGTCAAAGAGATCTTTGAGGATAGTCCATTCCTCCCGACCGATATGTCCGGCCGTCAGCAGCAGGACGGAAAGAAAAATCGCTACAAGAGTCAGCAGTGTCCAGATCGTGCCGTTGATCAGCTTAGAAGCCAGATGTGCGGTCGGTGTAACCGGAAGGGTAAAGGAAAGATAGCCCTGGTCAGTCATCAGGTTTTTATAAAAATGCAGAATCAGGATGATCAGAGCGCCTGCACCAATCGCGATCAAGGAAATCACATAGGCAATAAGAAAGACGGAGCGAAATACCTTGACCAGATTATTTTCCGGAAGCTCCAGTGTCAGCTTGGTGCCGCAGGTAGAAATAAGCAGCAGCCCAAAGATTGGAAGCAAATAACGTGAGACGGCCTTGAAGTCATATTTCAATAATTTTCCTAACATTTGAATACCTCCCGGAACAGGGCATCTACAGATATACCCCTTTGTTCTCTGATTTCGTCTACGGCTGCATTCAGCTTTAATTCTCCGTCTTGCAGGAATAAAACCCGATCCAGCACGGTTTCGATGTCCTGAATTAAGTGCGTGGAAATAAGTACAGCAGCCTGTTCGCTGTAGTTGTTTAAAATCGTTCTTAAAATATAGTCTCTTGATGCTGGATCAACGCCGCCAATCGGTTCGTCCAGGCAATACAAATCGGCCTTGCGGCTCATAGCCAGAATAAGCTGTACCTTTTCCTTGGTTCCCTTAGAAAGATTTTTTAATCGTTTGTGAATGTCGATTTTTAAATCCTTGAGCATATCAAAGGCTTTTTCCGTGCGGAAATCTGCGTAAAAATCCTGAAAATAATGAACCAGATCTCTGACCTTCATCCAGTCTGGCAGAGCGTTTCGTTCCGGCAGATAGGAGAGGATACGCTTGCTTTCTACACCTGGACGGTAGCCGCCCACCAGGATTTCTCCGGAGGTCGGAGCCAGCAGTCCGTTCATACATTTGATCAGTGTGGTCTTTCCGCTCCCGTTTGGACCAAGCAGTCCGATGATCTGCCCCTTTTCCAAGGAAAGATTCAGGGACGAAAGGGCGGTAAAGCTGCCGTACCGTTTCGTCAGATCCTTACATTCTAAGATAGTGTCCATTTCTTCCTCCATTCTAAAGCAGGCTATGGCGCTGCTTTCCTATAAGTGATAGCATGCTCTAATCAGCAGCCGTTTCCTGGCTGTGCTTTTCAATCAAGGTGATGATATCCTTTGGCTCGTAACCAAAGTCCTTCATTTTCTTTAAAAATTCTACAAGCTGCTCTTCGGCAAGCTGGCTTTTTAGCTTATCAATCATAGCTGCATCCTCCGTAATAAATCGTCCGTTTGTTCTTTGCGTGTAAAGAATCCCGCTGCGTTCCAGCTCGGAAAGAGCCTTTTGTATCGTGTTGGGATTGACAGAAGCCTCCTGCGCCAGCTCTCTGACGGATGGAAGCTTATCGCCTGGCTGATAGGTGCCGTTGACAATACGAAGCTGCAGACGGTCCATAAGCTGTAGATAAATGGGACGGTCTGTAGAAAATTCCCACATGGCATAACCTCCTGTCTTTGGTTTTATAGTAGGGCTGATTTGGTACTGTTTACGCTGCATACATCGGCGGTCTGGGTGATACGGTATTGCTGTAACACTGTACTAATGTAGCGCTGTATTAAGTATCTAATACAATCATACACCAAAACAAACGCTATGTCAATCTTTTTTTAAAATGGTTTCCAGTTTGTGTGTTTCCTGTACGGAGCGTAAAGCCATGACATAATTTTGCCATTTCCATATAGTACGCTCCAAGTAAGGAATACAGAAGGAGGATATCAGTTGAAAATACTCTTTTTTGATATTGACGGAACATTACTAGATCATACCGGCCGGGTTTCAGAGTCTACGAAGCGGGCGCTGCAGTTAGCAAAGGAGGAAGGACATCTCCGGCTTCTGTGTACAGGGCGAACCTGCTCGATGCTGCCGCCGCAGGTGAGGGCTTTGGGCTTTGACGGGATAGTCGGCGGTGCAGGGACGTATGTCCAGGTAGGAGAGGAGATACTCTTAGATCGGGAGCTAACCCCTTCTGAGGTGGAGGCCTCCTTGTTTTGGCTGAGCAAAGGACGGTTTGGCTTTTTATATGAAGGAAGAGACTGTGTCCATGTTATGCCGTGGGAGCATTATCAGAATGCAAGGCGCTACCAGGAGCATGTAAGACGGATCGGTGCGCCTTATGAGGTGATCGATTTGCAGCACCCGGAGCAAATTCATACTGCGAAATTTTCGGTGACAATGGAGGAAGGGCAGTGGGACTATGGGAGACAGATGATAGAGGCGCTAAAAGAAAGTTTTCATGTGGTGATTCATCAGGCTCCCCGGTCTCGGAATACGTCCGCCGAGCCGGGCTTGACCGAAGCGGCTTTCACAAAGGAAGGCCAGGGCGCACTTACGGACGGGCTGGCAGAGTTTTTGCCGAATGGCTGTGACAAGGCTGCCGGGATTCGGATTGCATTGGATTATCTAAACATACCTGTATCAGAGGCGTATGCGTTTGGAGACAGCAACAATGATCTGGAAATGCTAAGGCTGGTGGAGCATTCGGTCTGTATGGGAAATGGGACAAGAGAAGCCAAGGCAGCGGCGGAATATATTACAACGGATATTGGCGAGGACGGGATCTGGAATGCTATGCTGCATTATGGGCTGATAACAGAAAAAACCAGGAAGGATACCGGCAAATAAGGAGCAGTATCCCCCCTGGCAGAACACTTTGACGGATAGATTAGGCTTCGTTAGTAGCTTCTTTGGCCTCTGGTTCCTCGGAATCGGAAGCCTCTGCGTTCTCAGCCTCGGCCTCTGGTTCGATGTCCAGTGTTACATAGCCTCTGGAATCCGTGCTATCCTCGTCATCCAGGTCATCGTAGTCGTCAAAGTCTTCGTCGTCCAGGTCATCAAATTCCTTGTCCTGGAGATAGTTTTTGTAGACATAGTAGATGGCGCCAGCGATAGCAGCCACGATACCAAGTCCAGCAATCAGTTTAAATAATTTTTTCATGAGTCCGTTTCCTTTCTTGCCAGCGGCACACAATAATATGATACGCATGATATGGTAAAAATATACAGTATCATGCAGGCTGTAACGTTATCATCTATTATACAGCCTGTGCGGGAAAAAGAAAAGCAAAATTTACATTTTTCTTAAAGTTTTTAGAATCCCGGGGAAAGGGTTAAGGATTTGAGGGAAAAGCCGATATGTAAGATAAGGAGAAAGTTTGCTTGCACGAGCCAGAGAGCCGTGCAGAATGGAGGGAACCATGAACGAAAGGAAACAAAACCAAAAAAGGAAAACAGGATGGATCAGGAAGTGTCTTTTGCCAGTGCTGCTGCTGGCTTTGGTGTGCTGTGCGCTGACAGGAGAGGCACAGGCTGCCGGAAAGAAAAAGACGGCGAAGAAGGCGGCAAAGGCAGAGCAGAGCTATTCCATTTCCAGGACGACTGCTTTGACAGAGGACGGGGAAAAGGCTTGGGTAGAGCTGTATATAAATAAAAACGATAAGAATAAAATAAGGGACAGCAGCGGCAATGCCTTGTCAGAGGAAGAGGGAAAGAATCTGCCAGAGGGAACCGGCAAGTACGAGGATTACTATAACCTTTCTTCCGGAAGCTATAGGGTAGTGTCAGGGACGGCGATTATGGTAAACAAAGTCACCAGTGGCGGAAGCATTGCATCAGAGGATGTTTATTGGTATCAGAAAACAGGAGATACGTACAAGAAGGTATCAGAGGCAAACGTACAAATCGGCGCAGATACGGTCTTTGGCTGTGACTGGGATGTAACCGCGATTAACTTTTTAGAGTATAGATATCCAGATAAAAACGGCGGAAAGGTTTTAGTAGGAACGACTTTGGATAAGGCGGAGTTTGTTATTGAGGCAAAACTTTCTTCCGGTAAAACTCTTATTTTAAAGCCAGAGGATTATAGTCTCGAGCCGGGGACGGATAAAGTGCCGTTTGAAGATAAACTAACATTCCATCCGGTAAAAATTTTATATACAAAAAACGGAAAAAAACTGCAGACTTCTCATTCTATCAACGTGACGCAGTTTGAAACGGTTGGGTTGACGGCTGTTTGTACCAACTCCAAGGGCTATCATGTAGGGGATACGATTAAAGAGAGCGATTTTAAACTGTATGAGGTACAACAGGATGTTGTTAATAATAGAAAGGAGAAAACCAGCGAGATTGGGGATTCCTTTTCCTTAAAGGAAGGCAGTACGGTTGCAGTAGAAGGGATGACATCTGTTGAGATTTATTGTCCGGGGCGCGGAGATCTGACAGCGGAGGTTACGGTATATGGTTATGACCGTATGACGGTAGAATACAAAGGAAAAGAAGTCGTAGTCGGAAAGGAAATCGATACCAGCAAGGTGGCGGTGACGATGTGGTATAAGGATGGTACAACGAAAAAGCTGTCGCCGGACGACTATACCATCAGTCCAACCATGATTACTCATACGGGAGAAAATGAATTTACAGTAGTATACGATAAGGGTGGCGTTATGCCAGCTACCTTTACTGTACTTGGTATTGAGCGTTCCGTCAGCAAGCTTGAGGCCAAATATAAGGGACCGGAGATCATTGAGGGTGGTACGTTTTTGACGACAGACCTGGAGGTATGGGCGATTTATAACGATGATTCCAGAGAACAGGTCTATGATTTCCTCGTATCGACAACAGTGTTGGAAAAGAAAGGAACGAATAAGATTACGATTACCTACGGCGGCCAGAGTGTGACAATCAATATTACAGGTGCAGAAAAGAAGCCGAATAATATCGTAGCCGTTTACCGGGGCGAGCCGATTATCGAAGGCGGTATGATCAATACAAATGACGTGTCCGTTACTGCCTATTTTAATGACGGAACCAATGAAACGGTAACGGATTTCTCCCTTTCGATGAATATGTTGACGACCGTAGGAACCAATACTGTAACGGTGACGTATAAAAAAGTAACCACCACGATTTTCATTGTCTGTATGCCAAGGATGGTGACGGCGCTAGAGGCAATGTATAAGGGGCCGGAGATTGTGCAGAACAGCTCCTTTAACCGGGATCAGGTAGTTGTCACTGCGACCTTTAACAATGGAGAGGTAGAGCAGGTGACAGACTTTATTCTGGCGTCTACGCTGGTGCCGAATCTGGGAACAAATACCTTCCAGGTGACATACGGTACGATGACAGCAAATTTCCAGGTTATCGGGATTGCCAGAACCATTACAGGCTCCGGGACGATGACGGTAGAAATGGATAATGAGGACTATGAGGGCGTAGCGTTGGTGGCCTTGATAGACGGCCAGCTGATTCGAGAGGATATGGAGCTAGAGGCAGAGGTATATGAGTCGGCCGATTTGAAAAAGGTCGTACGAAAGACAACAAAGAAGGGCAAATATTTCGGCTTTGAACTGGAGGTAGATGGCTTTGAATTTGCAGAGAACCAGTATATGACGGCGCAGATTGCCATTCCGGACGGCTTTGATGCCAGCAAGGTGGCCGTTTATTATACGCCGAACCGGGAAAGCGTCATGGCAAAGCTGGGCGGCGGTCTGGTATCCTCCAATGTCTATGAGTTTTATGCGTATCGGAGCGGAACCTATGTGCTGCTAGAATGTGATAAGCAGACGTTAAAGGAAGCCGATTTAAGAGGCGGACAGAGCAAGCCATTTATCTTTGTTTCGGGTTTGAAAAAGAGTATAAAGGTCGGCGATAAGCTGAATTTGACCGCAATGCTGATGTATCCAGAAAGCGATAAGGAGCCGGATTTTATCTGGTCGGTAGACGATACCAGTGTAGCCAGAGTGACTTCAAAGGGCGTTTTGACGGCGAGGGATTCCGGGACAGTAGAGCTGATGGTTAAGACGAAGGACGGAAAGATATCCTATACGTATGAGATAGAAGTAGAATAGCAAAGAGATAGGGACAGTTTAGCAAATCGACTGGCAGGTTTAGGAGAAAAACAAGAAACACAGCCGCTTAATAGGGGGGGCGGCTGTGTGGAATGGGAGTAGAACATGAACATAGCACTATTTACCGAAACTTATTATCCCGAGGTAAACGGCGTAGCAAATTCGGTATTTTTATTAAAGGGTGAACTGGAACGTCAAGGGCATAATGTCTATGTGATTACAACGACGACTCCGGGAGCGCCGGAGCATGAGTTTAATGTTTTCCGCGTTCCAAGCCTGCCCTGCTTTCTGATTACGGAGCGGCGGATTGGTATGTTTTACCAGCCTCGGCTGGCGCACATTATCAAACGGCTGGATTTGGATCTGATTCATACGCATACGGAGTTTTCTCTGGGGATTTTTGGACGTATTATGGCAAAAGAGCTGAATTTGCCGTTGATCCATACCTATCATACGATTTATGAAGATTATACGCATTATGTAACCAGAGGAAAGGTGTTAGACCCACAGGCAAAGGCGTTTGTCCGAATGTTTACGAAGGTATGCTGCAACAGCGTACAGCGGGTGATCGTGCCGACGGAAAAGGTACGGGATTTGCTGCTGACGTATCATGTCATTCGGGAAATGTCAGTGATTCCGACAGGAATCAGCCTGGGAAAGTTCAAAAAAGAGCAGTATTCGGCAGAACAAACCAGGAAGCTAAAGGAACAGTTTGGTATTTCTACTACTGACCGGATTATTTTGTATCTGGGACGGATTTCTCCAGAGAAAAATCTGCAGGAGATCCTGGAGGCAATGCCGGAGTACTTAAAGGGGCGGCCGGATGTTTCGATGGTGATCGTAGGCGGAGGTCCGGCAAAGGAGCCGCTGACCAGGCTGGCAGAGGCGCTGGGCTTGCGGGAAAAGGTTCATTTTTTAGGAGAACAGCTCTGGGATCGGATTGGAGAGTTTTATCGGCTGGGGGATGTTTTTGTCAGTGCGTCGAATAGTGAAACGCAGGGATTAACGTATATTGAGGCAATGGCAGCAGGGCTTCCGGTGGTGGCAAGAGAGGATTCCTGTCTGGAAGGGATTTTGGAGCATGGGAAAAACGGGTATGTGTTCCATAACCGGGCAGAGCTGATAGAAGGCTTGGATCGGGCGTTGGAGGAGAGCAATGCGTTGGCTCTTTCGGCGGCGGCGGAAGCCAGAGCGGCAGAATTTTCGACAGAAAGCTTTGCGATAGCAGTAGAAAAGGTATACCAAGAGGTGGTAGAGCAGCAAAGACAGAGAAGGCGTACCGATGCGTTTGTAGAGCTTTAGGCAAGACAGAAGAAAGTAGGGAAATTGTGAAATTATGGAAAAACTTAATGCTGGCTGCGGGGGCAGTCAGCATACTTTATTATTTGGTGACAACGGCTTATGCCGGGACAAGGACAGCTTTTGCTCATTTTTGGCTGGCGGTAGGCATTCTGGGACTGGGAGGGGGCGGACTGCTCTGGTATCTGCTGCGCCGTGGAATAACATGGCCTGTATGGGCAGAGTGGATTTCCTATGGAATCCTGGCAGCCGGACTGTTGGTGTTTTTTTCCATAGAGGCGTTGATCATCCATACCTCCTTGCAGGAGCCGGCTCCGGGAGCGGATTATGTGATCGTATTGGGTGCGCAGGTGCGCGGGACGAGAATTACCAAATCACTGCGTTACCGTTTGGAGGTGGCTCTGGATTATCTGGAGGAAAATCCGTCTGCTAAGGTAGTGGTATCCGGCGGTCAGGGAAGCGGCGAGGACATCAGCGAGGCCGCGGCGATGAAGGGATATCTGATGGAGCATGGCCTAAGGGAAGATCGGATTTTGTTAGAGGATCGTTCGGTCAATACGGCAGAGAATATTCGTTTTAGTATGGAACTGATACAGGCAGACTGGAACGGCCGGGAAGCAGAGCCGTCTCTTGTCATTGCGACAAATAGCTTTCATGTATTCCGGGCGCTGCGCATTGCAAAAAAGCAGGGCGTGACGCAGGTAAGCGGCCTTTCGGCTAAAAACGATCAGATTCTAATGGCAAGCTATTATGTAAGGGAATGCCTGGCGATTATCAAGGACTTTTTATGGGGAAATATCTGATATGCGGCAGATTGGAAATAACCTTGTAAAACAGAATAAGGCGGATTGGAAACGATGTTGGAAAACGGCAATAAAAAAGAAGGCGGGAACCTTTCCTTTGTAAAAAGTTCTCGCCTCTTTTTTGTTTTCCCTCTTATACCGTTCTGGTGACAAGCTGGCAATAAACGTAAATGTTTTGAATCTTTTTTGCTTCGTTGCCCAGGTCGGTTTTGATAATCGGCTGGGTAGCGGACGGCGTAATATAGGTCTTAAAGACGATAGCATCCTCCCCTACGTTCAGCTCGTCAATCGGATGATACTGGAACCGGTTCCGGTCAACTCCAATATGCTCGTAAATGATGTTTTCTATGTAGGCATTGGAAAAGCATCTTACGATTTCATTACTGGAATGAAGCGTCACCAGCGCCTTGGTTTCGTCAAAGGTCAGATTACTGAAACGAAAATCCCCTTGCTTTAGCACCTTTGCCAAAGTGTCCTCATCCAACAGATACAGTGCAACGTGGTTTTTCATAAGCAAACCCCTTCCCTTCCCGCTGAAAACCAGCAATTTTTATATACTACTATCATACCTTAAAAAGAGAAAGAAATCAAGAGACTTGTTATAAATATTCGGAAAATATTCATGGAATTTCCTCTTGACAAAAAAAGCCTGGATGTTATAATGAGGAAAAGTGTAGAAGGGGACGAAGCAGGAAAAATGTGCCAGAGAGTGGCGGAGGACAGAGCCAGGCCGGACAGCCCGGATAGAGGCTTTGCCAGAGCTGGAACCGCCTCACAGGAATCTTGTGGAGACCACCCCGGAGCGGCCCTAATACGGCACGGCAGACACCGTTATCGTCAAAATGAAGAGAAATAAACCGATGCTGCGGAAATACAGTGTCGGATTTATTTAACGTGGGTGGAACCGCGGGCAGAACATACCCGTCCCATATGGTGCAGGAAAAGCAGCCATATGGGACTTTTTTCATGCACAAAGCCGCATATGGAAAATAGTCTACACCGCACAGAAAATCTAGTTGCTGGCGGCACGACAAGCAGGAGAGAAGGTCATTCCTCTACTTGATTCACAGCCCCCTGCAGATGAAATATGCCGCAGAAGCGGCGCATGGGGCGTGCGGCGAACAGGAAAAGACAGGAAAGGAGAATATAGAAATGAAGATTACATTAAAGGATGGTTCTATTAAGGAATATGCGCAGCCGATGAGTATCTTAGAGATCGCGAAGGATATCAGTGAGGGTCTGGCGCGGGTAGCCTGTGCCGGAGAGGTCAACGGAGAGGTGAAGGATTTACGGACGGTAATCGAGGAGGACTGCAATCTGGCTATCCTGACCTTTGAGGACGAGGGAGGACGGGCGGCTTACCGCCATACGGCTTCCCATGTATTGGCAGAGGCAGTAAAGCGTCTGTATCCAAATGCGAAGCTGGCGATTGGGCCGTCGATTGATACCGGATTTTACTATGATTTTGACTGTGAATCCTTTGATCGGGCAGCCCTGGACGAAATCGAAAAAGAGATGAAAAAGGTGATCAAGGAGGGCGCGGCGTTGGAACGTTTTACCCTTCCGAGAGAGGAAGCCATTCAGTTTATGAAGGATCGGCAGGAGCCTTATAAGGTAGAGCTGATAGAGGACTTGCCGGAGGATGCGGAAATTTCCTTCTACCGTCAGGGGGAGTATGTGGATCTGTGTGCAGGGCCACATTTGATGAGTACGAAACAGATCAAAGCGTTTAAGCTGATTTCCTCCTCTGGGGCTTATTGGAGAGGGAGCGAGAAAAATAAAATGCTGACCCGTGTCTATGGAACCGCCTATACGAAAAATGCGGATTTAGAGGCGTACCTGGCGCATTTGGAGGATATCAAGAAGCGAGACCATAATAAGCTCGGGCGGGAAATGGAACTGTTTACGACCGTCGATGTGATTGGACAGGGTTTGCCGCTGCTGATGCCAAAGGGTGTGAAAATCATTCAGACCCTGCAGCGCTGGATTGAGGATGAAGAGGATCGCCGCGGTTATGTCAGGACAAAGACTCCGTTGATGGCAAAGAGCGACCTCTACAAAATGTCCGGTCACTGGGATCACTATAAAGAGGGTATGTTTGTACTAGGGGATGAGGAAAAGGAAAAAGAAGTGTTTGCCCTGCGTCCGATGACCTGCCCATTCCAGTATTATGTATATAAGGCCAGCCAGAAGAGCTATCGGGATCTGCCTCTGCGCTACGGTGAGACCTCTACCTTGTTCCGAAATGAGGATTCCGGAGAGATGCACGGTCTGACGAGAGTAAGGCAGTTTACCATTTCCGAGGGGCATTTGATTGTGCGGCCGGATCAGATGGTGGAGGAATTTAAGGACTGTATCGCTCTGGCGCAGTATTGTCTGCAGACTCTAGGACTAGAAGAGGACGTTACCTATCATTTATCCAAGTGGGATCCGGAAAATGCTGAAAAATATATCGGGGAGCCAGAGGTCTGGAACGAAACCGAGCAGCATATCCGGGAGGTATTGACCGAGCTTGGGATTCCGTTTACCGAGGACGTAGGCGAGGCTGCCTTTTATGGACCAAAGGTAGACATCAATGCGAAAAATGTCTACGGCAAGGAAGATACGATGATTACCATTCAGTGGGACGCCCTGCTGGCTGAGCAGTTTGATATGTATTATATAGATGAAAACGGCGACAAGATCCGGCCATATATCATCCACCGTACCAGCATCGGCTGCTATGAGCGGACACTAGCCTGGCTGATTGAAAAATATGCCGGGCTGTTCCCGACCTGGCTCTGCCCGGAGCAAGTGCGGGTGCTTCCGATTTCTGACAAATATCAGGAGTATGCCGATCAGGTAGAAGCCGAGTTATATAAAAACGGCTTAAACGTAACCGTCGATCACCGTTCGGAAAAGCTGGGCTATAAGATCCGGGAGGCAAGACTGGCAAAGGTGCCGTATCTGTTAGTTGTCGGTGAAAAGGAACAGGCCGAGGGGCTGGTATCGGTACGGAGCCGCTATAAGGGCGACGAAGGCCAGCGGGCGCTAAAGGATTTTATTGCGAATATTTGTGAAGAGATCCGGACGAAGGAAATCCGGAAAATCGAGGTAGAAGAGGAGAAGTAAAAAAACAGGCCGCCGGTGCGGCAGAATGGAGGATAAGATGTCTGCATTAACCGTTCGTTTTTTAAAGTATGTATCGTTTGATACGGAGTCTGCAGAGGAGCAGGAGCAAGTGCCAAGCACCGAGAAGCAGTTCCGGCTGGCAGAGCATTTGGTGGAGGAGCTGAAAAAAATTGGTGCCGAGGACGTAGAGCTGACGGAGCATTGCTATGTGTATGCGACGATTCCGGCAACGGTGGAGCGGGATGTTCCGGTATTGGGCTTTGTCGCTCATATGGATACCTCTCCGGCTCTCTCCGGGGCAAATGTCCGTCCCCGGATCATCAAGAATTACGATGGAGGAGACATTGTATTAAATGAGGAAAAAAATATCGTGTTAAGTCCAAGGGAATTTTCGGAGCTTCCGGAGTATCAGGGACAGACGCTGATTGTGACAGACGGAACGACCCTGCTCGGGGCAGACGATAAGGCTGGAGTAGCGGAAATTATGACCTTGGCAGAGGAGCTGCTTTCGCACCCGGAGAGGCCGCACGGTAAGATCCGGATTGGGTTTACCCCGGACGAGGAGGTAGGCAGAGGCGTCGATTTCTTTGATGTGAAGAAATTTGGTGCGGACTATGCGTATACGATAGACGGCGGCACTCTGGGCGGCCTGGATTATGAGAATTTCAATGCCGCCAGCGGAAAGGTAAAGGTACATGGGTTAAGTATTCATCCGGGCAGTGCAAAGGGGAAAATGGTCAATGCTCTGCTAGTAGGGATGGAGTTCCATTCGATGCTTCCGATGTTTCAGAATCCGATCTGCACAGACGGCTATGAAGGGTTTTTCCATCTGGATCGGATGAGCGGGCTGGTAGAGGAGGCAGAGTTAAATTATATCATCCGCGATCATGATCGGGAGAAGTTTGAAGAAAAAAAGCGGATATTTGCGGCCTGCGCCAGCTTTTTAAATGAAAAATACGGAGCTGGTACAATAGAGACGATTGTCGAGGATAATTATTATAATATGAAAGAACAAATAGAGCCGAACATACATCTGATCGACAATGCGATGAAGGCAATGAAGGATTTAGGAATCCAGCCGTTTATTTCTCCGATCCGGGGCGGTACAGACGGAGCCAGGCTGTCCTATATGGGGCTTCCATGTCCGAATCTGTGTACCGGCGGGCATAACTGCCATGGAAAATTTGAGTATGCCGTCGTGGAGTCGATGGAAAAAGTTGTGGAGGTGCTGCATAAAATAGTAGAAATCTACAGTACAGGGACAGGGGAACAGGCAGTATGACGCAGGATAGAGCAAACGGTAGGGCGCAGTATGAAGAGCTGAGGCGGCAGCATCCGGTCTTTTATTACCGAAGCGTTCAGATAGAGGAAACAGAGGCTGGGCTGCATATCACCTATTGCTTTGAAATCCCAGGGCTGGCTACATTCCGACCGGAGTGGACGTTTCCGTTAAAAACGGAGGCAGCAAGGCAGGAGATCGCAAGGCTATGTCAAGGGCAAAAGCAGGAGAAGCTGGAAGGTCTGATTTTTTCACTTGGATTGGTAGAACTGATCAGCTACTGGAAAACGTGCTGCCCGCCTAAGGTTATCCTTGAGGCGGGCTGCCTGACACCAGAGCAGCAGCAATGGTGGAAGGAGCAATATTACTACGGGCTGGGAGAGTTTTTCTACACCAATGGAATCCCACTGGATCTGGAAGGGTTTATGAGCCTGGAAAATGGCGGAGCAGAAGAAAGCTGTATAGTCAGGGAAAATACGGAAAATAATGGTTCGGGTGAAAATTCTACAAATATAGAATTACAGACAGGAAAAAAGCTGGACGGCTATCTGATTCCAGTCGGCGGGGGGAAGGATTCCTCCGTGACAATGGATTTACTACAGGAGTATCATGACAAAAGCTTTTGCTATATGATCAATGGCCGGGGAGCGACGTTGGAGTCGGCCAGGGCTGCTGGTTTTTGTGAGGATCGGATGATTATCGCAAAGCGGACGCTGGCGCCGGAAATGCTGGAGTTAAACCGACAAGGGTATTTGAATGGACATACGCCGTTTTCGGCTATTGTAGCTTTTTCTTCGGTTTTGACGGCCTATCTGTACGGACTTCGATATGTGGCGCTTTCCAATGAGGCAAGTGCGAATGAAAGCACCGTAGCAGGCAGCACAGTCAACCATCAATATTCCAAAAGCTTTAAGTTTGAAGAGGATTTTACCGGGTATGAGCAGGCTTATATCGGCAGCGGTGTGTCCTATTTCAGTCTGCTGCGTCCGTGGAGTGAATATCAGATTGCGGCTTATTTTTCGGGGCTGGAGCAGTACCATAAGGTGTTTCGGAGCTGTAACGTAGGGAGTAAACAGGATATCTGGTGCGGGCATTGCCCGAAATGTCTGTTTGTCTATCTGATTTTGTCGCCGTTTATCCGGCCAGAGAAGCTAGGGGAGATATTTGGCCGGGATATGCTAGCAGATCCGAAGATGCTTCCGCTGTTGGAGCAGTTGATTGGTGTAACCGAGGAAAAGCCGTTTGAATGCGTCGGCAGCCGGGATGAGATCAATACGGCGATCTGCGAGGCAATCGCCAAGATGACACAGGAGGGCTATGAGCTGCCGTTGTTGTTCCGGCATTATCAAAAGACGGAGCAGTACCGGCAGTACCAGGAGCGTTCTCGGGAAGAGCAGAACCCATACCGGCATTTTTATGAGGAAGAAAACCTGGTGCCGGAGCATTTGCAGGCACGGTTGCGGCAGGTAGATTGGAGCGCAATGACATGGAAGCATTGATAGAGGAATTAAAGCGGTTGATCAAGGGAAAGCGGGTACTGATTTTGGGCTTTGGCCGGGAGGGGAAGGCGACCTTCCGGCGGCTTTTGCAGGCCGGCGGGGCGGCGAAGCTGGCGATTGCCGATCAGCGGGAGTTTTCAGGAAAAGAGCAAAGGGAGTTAAGAAGGGTTGCTTCTATGCCAGACCTCCATTTCTGGATAGGAGAGAACTACCAAAGCCGAATCGGAGAGTATGATCTGGTATTCCGCAGCCCTGGGATCGTGCTGGAACGGGAGCCAGAGCAGTATGGGACAACGATTACCTCGCAGGCCGAGCTGTTCTTGCAGGTATACCGGAAGCAGGTGATCGGGATTACCGGGACAAAGGGAAAAAGCACCACGACCACGCTGCTCTACCATGTGTTAAAGGAAAATGGGATTCCGGCTGTGTTGATGGGAAATATTGGGATTCCGGCATTTGACTGTCTGGAAGAGGTGACGCCGGAGACAGTTGTCGTATTTGAGTTTTCCTGTCATCAGCTTGAATACAATTCCTGTTCCCCACATAAGGCGATTTATTTGAATTTGTTTGAGGAGCATTTGGATCATTACGGAACCTTTGCCCGTTATCAGGCGGCGAAGGAAAATATTTACCGTCATCAGGAGCCTGGAGACGTGCTGTATTGCGGCATACAGGTGCTGCCGGAGCCGGGGAGCTGCGCGGCAGAGATAAAGGTAGCATATCCTTATGGAGAGTATCCGGAAAATAGGAAAAATGGGGAGAATGAGGAGAACGAGGAAACACTGATTTCAGAGGCTTGTGAGGCAGATATCTGGCTCGAGGATCATGTGATTCATTATCAGGGGGAAACCTGTCTGGTTCCGGCAGACCGTACGAAGCTGCTCGGGCATCATAATCTGTATGATATGGCAATTGTGTATGCTGCCGCGAGGGAGCTTGGCGTTACAAGAGAAGGCTTTTTGGCAGCGCTGCCGAGCTATCAGCCTCTGCCGCACCGTCTGGAATATATCGGAACCGTGCAGAAAATTCGTTTTTACGACGACTCGATTTCTACGATTGGCGAAACGGCAATTCAGGCCCTGGATACGCTTCCAAATGCGGATACTATACTGATTGGCGGGATGGACAGAGGAATCGACTATCAGGCTCTGATTCAGTATTTTGCTTCCGAGGAGCATCCTGTGGCCAATATCATTTTGATGGAGGCGACCGGAGCGCGGATCGCAGAGGAAATCAGACAGTTAGAGCCGGAGCTTGCTAAGAGCGGCCGGGTAAGGCTTGTGGCACATTTGGAGGAAGCGGTCGATCTGGCCTTTCAGGTGACAAAGCCCGGCGCCGCCTGCGTCCTTTCTCCGGCGGCGGCCAGCTATGGGATTTTCCGGGATTTTGAGGAACGAGGCAGACGCTTCCAGGAGTTCGTGAAGGAAAGAGAGAAGAAATAGAAGAGTGAAAAGCACTTGAAAAAATAACGTTCAGGTGCTTTTCTTTTAAATGTTTTAATATGAATGGGGAAAGGGCTGGACAAGTTAAAAAAAATCGGATAAAATAAAGTCATCATTGAAAAAAATTATTTTATCATTGAAATATTTTTATAGGAAAAGATATATGGGCAAAATAATAGTTGAGAAGTTACAAGAGGATGTTCCAAAAGGAAGCTTTTATTGTGGTAATGGAAGTATCGAAAGAATGATTGAAGATTCTTATTTTGTAACACAACTTCAGCATGCCTTTGCATTTAAGGTTTATGATGATAGAAATTATATAATAGGATATTATATGATTACCTTTCAAGAGGTATGGTTAAGTGAATTTACACAGGAAGAAATTCGTGAGTATTATAGCGAAAATTATTTTGGAAATAGGGATAATGGGAAGATACCAGTCATATATATAAGATATATTGCGATTGATAAAGCGTTGCAGGGAAGAGGTCTGGGAACCTGGCTTTTAGGCTATATTATTACAGAGGTCAAAAGGCTGATAGAGAATGGCTGGCCGGTTCGTTTGATTATATTATCTGCATTAAAAGAAAAATATAATTGGTATTTGAGAAATGGATTTCAAGCAATACGGGAGGAAGACTTGCAAAATCAGGAAGAGACAATCAAGATGTTTATGGACATGCTTCAAGATAAACAACTATACAACTGAAGGAGGAGAGAGATTTGTTAGAGAGAAACGAAAAATGGATACTGTCAAAGGAACAGTCTTTACAGATATTACAGGGAATGCCAATTTCCAAGGAAGAAGCACTAAGAAAAAGAAACCAAATAATAGAAAGCTTTCAGGAAAGCTGCCTGGTGGAAAGAGAAAAAAACAAAATATGTGTTGAAATTCCAGATTGGGATTTATCATTTATTCAAGAGATAAAAACGGCACAACAGAACCTGGCAGAAAAAATGGAAAAAAAGTTTTTCGATTATAGGAAGGATGGAGAAATATCCATAGTTTTCTCAGAAGGTAAGGATCATATATCAGAAATGATAACGTCTGTTATTGAAGAGGAAGAAAAAACAGAATATAATATGGAACTGGATAGTATTTCTGTTGCAGCATAGGAGCAAAAAATGAATAAAAGTAATTTTAGATTTTCGGAACCGATTTTATTAAAGTTTACATTTGAAATGAATGGAGAGTTTGAGGCAGAAACCGAAAAAGAATTTCATGTAGGACAAAAGTTTCAGGTTGAAATAAATCAAACTCCATCAGAGGCTGGTTGTGCTTCTGTAGTATTAAGTTTGGAATTAGGTGAGAAAAAAGCAGATTGTCCCTTTTTTCTCACGATTGCAGAAGGAGCAAATTTCAGATGGGATAAGGAGAGTTATTCCGAGGAGCAACAGAAAAAATTATTAACTCAAAATGCGCCAGCGTTGTTATTATCGTATATAAGGCCATTAGTAGCAAGTGTAACAGCCGCCTCTCCTTATCCAACGTATCATTTGCCATTTATTGATTTTACAAAAGGTGAATCCTAATGGGTAAAGCAATTTCTTTGTTTTCCTCCTCTTGACAAACCCAAAATTTATGCTAAAATAGGGACATTGAGAAAGGCAGAGAAGGTGCAGAGGCAATTGTCTCACAGATCATCCGATTCCAACAGAGAGGGGAAGTCACCGGCTGAAAGCTTCCTTAGGTTCCCGGGATGGTTGACGTTCACATCGGAGCTATACGGCTGAAGCTTGTTTCCGCAAAGGCGGGAGGACAGAGTGGTAGGCGGTATCGTGGCTGCGCGTTAAGCAGAAAAGAGTGCCTGTGAGCAGAGAGACCTTTTCGGCTGACAGGAATCAGGGTGGTACCACGGAAAAGAAAGCGTTTCGTCCCTATGGGGCAGAGACGCTTTTTCTTGTCCTATAGGAAAGTTTTCCGAACTCTCCTATAGGATAAAAAGCCCTCCGGGCAGGGGAGCGCATTCATGCGCTTACACACCTACGCGCATAAAGAAAAGAAGTTGCTTGTATCAATCAAGAGAAAGGTGAAGATGATGAAGGAAAAATTGAAGAGTATCATGTCAGCGGCGTTATCCCAGATAGCAGAATCTACAGATGTAGAAAAGCTGAACGCTGTAAAGGTGACGATTCTGGGAAAGAAGGGGGAACTGACGGAGCTGTTAAAGGGGATGCGGGACGTAGCCCCGGAGGAACGGCCTAAGGTTGGGCAGCTGGTCAATGAAACCAGAGCAGCGATTGAGGCAAAATTAGAGGAAAAGCTGGCGGAACTGGCAGCCAAAAAGCGAGAGGAGCAGATTGCCAGGGAAACCATTGATGTAACGCTTCCGGCAAGGAGGCTTGTCAGAGGACACCGTCACCCGAATATAGTAGCGCTTGACGAGGTGGAGCGGATTTTTGTCGGAATGGGCTATGAGGTAGTAGAGGGGCCGGAAATTGAATATGATTATTATAATTTTGAGGCATTGAATATTCCGGCGAATCATCCGGCCAAGGATGAGCAGGATACCTTTTATGTCAACGATAAGATTGTCCTGCGGACACAAACCTCTTCGGTTCAGGTGCGGGTGATGGAAAAAAGGAAGCCGCCGATTCGGATTGTAGCGCCGGGGCGTGTGTTCCGTTCTGATGAGGTAGATGCGACGCATTCTCCGTCCTTCCATCAGATCGAGGGACTGGTGATTGACAAAAACATTACGTTTGCGGATTTAAAGGGAACCTTGGCGGAGTTTGCTAAAAAGATCTTTGGCGAGGAGACAAAGGTAAAATTTCGTCCGCATCATTTCCCGTTTACTGAGCCAAGCGCTGAAATGGATGTCACCTGCTTTAAATGCGGCGGAAAGGGCTGCCGGTTCTGCAAGGGCTCTGGCTGGATTGAGATTTTGGGCTGTGGAGTGGTGCATCCGAGAGTGTTGGAGATGAGCGGGATTGATCCGGAGGAATACTCTGGCTTTGCCTTTGGAGTAGGCTTGGAACGGATTGCTCTGCTGAAATATGAAATCGACGATATGAGACTGTTGTATGAAAATGATGTCCGCTTCCTCCGGCAATTTTAGTCGTTGATGGGAAAAGCCGGTTTGGGGCTAGGAAGGAAATCGTTTGGAAATAGCCATAAATTCAGTATAGAAGGAGTTTAAAAGATGAATACACCATTATCATGGATAAAAGCATATGTGCCGGATTTGGACGTAACACCGCAGGAATATACGGATGCGATGACGATGTCCGGGACGAAGGTAGAGGGCTACGAATGTCTGGATGCGGATCTGGATAAGATTATCATAGGCAGGATTGAGAAAATAGAGCGGCATCCGGACGCAGATAAGCTGGTGGTCTGCCAGGTGCAGATAAACGAAGCGGGCGAAACGATTCAGATCGTAACGGGTGCGCCGAACGTATTTGAGGGTGCCGTAATTCCGGTCGTGTTAGACGGCGGCAAAGTGGCCGGAGGGCATGACGGAAGCAAAACACCAGGCGGAATCAAGATTAAAAAGGGGAAACTTAGGGGTGTGGAATCAAACGGGATGATGTGTTCGATTGAGGAGCTTGGCTCGTCTCGTGAGATGTATCCAGAAGCTCCAGAAGAGGGAATTTATATTTTCAACGAAGTACCAGAGTATGCCGATCTCAGGCTGGGATCGGATGCAGTGGCTGCACTGGGGTTGCGGGATGCCGTATTTGAATATGAGATTACATCGAACCGGGTAGATTGCTTTGGGGTGCTTGGAATCGCCAGAGAAGCAGCAGCAACCTTCCGCAAGGAGTTTGTGCCTCCGCGGGTAGCAGAGCCTGGCCATATCTACGAGGCTAAGAAACGTTCTAATGACCAGACTTCTGACTATATTCAGGTAGAGGTAAGGGATAAGGAGCTTTGTCCGCGCTATGTGGCAAGAGTTGTGAAAAATATTCGTTTGGCACCATCTCCGATGTGGATGCAGCGCCGGCTGGCCGCCTGTGGTATCCGTCCTATCAACAATCTGGTCGATATCACCAACTATGTAATGGAGGAGTATTCCCAGCCGATGCATGCCTATGATCTTTCTACGATTGCAGGCGACCCGGCAGAGGGAGAGAATGGCTGCGGTCATAAGATCGTTGTAGAACGCGCAAAGGATGGCGAGGTATTCCAGACCTTAGACGGTCAGGAACGGAAATTAGATGCGTCGATGCTGTTAATCCGAGACGGCGAAAAGGCAGTCGGCATTGCCGGAATTATGGGCGGTGAAAATTCTAAAATTACTGATGAGGTAGAAACGATGCTGTTAGAGGCGGCCTGCTTTGATGGTACAAACATTCGTTTATCCGGGAAAAAGCTGGGGATGCGGACCGATGCTGCTGCCAAATTTGAAAAGGGGCTTGATCCGAATACCGCTATGGAGGCTATGAATCGAGCCTGCCAGCTGATTGAGGAATTGGATGCCGGGGATGTCGTAGAGGGCTGTGTGGATTGCTATCCAGAGGTAAGAAGGCCTATTCAGGTAGCATTTAATCTGGAAGCCTGCAATCGTTTGCTTGGGACAGATATTTCGATAGAACAGACAAGAGAATATTTTAACCGTCTGGAACTGGAGCTAAACGAGGAAGGAAACCTGGTGACAGTACCAACCTGGCGGCAGGATGTCTTGCGGAATGCCGATTTGGCAGAGGAAATCGCTCGTTTTTATGGCTATGACAACATCCCAACGACACTGCCGACCGGAGAGGCGACGACCGGAGGGCTTTCTTTTAAGCTGCAGATCGAGGGAATTGCACGGAATGTAGCGGAACAGTACGGCTTCTGTGAGGGAATGAATTATTCCTTTGAAAGTCCTAAGGTATTTGATAAGCTTTGTATCCCGGAGGGCGATGCGGCACGTCAGGCAGTGACGATTTTAAATCCGCTCGGCGAGGATTACAGCATTATGCGGACGATGCCATTAAACGGAATCCTGAATTCCCTTTCTACAAACTACAATCGTAGAAATAAAAACGTCCGTTTATTTGAGCTGGCCAACGTCTATCTGCCAAAGGCACTGCCGCTTACAGAGCTTCCGGAGGAGCGGGTGCAGTTTACGTTAGGCTTTTATGGAGACGGTGACTTCTTTGATATGAAGGGCGTCGTAGAGGAATTTTTGGAGCAGGCAGGCTTAAAGAACCGGCTGATCTGCGATGCAGCTTCCGGGAAGCCGTTCTTGCATCCGGGACGTCAGGCAAATCTGGTTTATGAGGGAGCAGTGATCGGCTATTTAGGCGAAGTGCATCCGCAGGTATTGGACCATTATTCCATTGGAGAAAAGGTCTATGTGGCTGTGATTGACATGCCGCAGATAGTAGAAAAAGCCAGCTTTGCGATCAAATATGAAGGAATTGCCAAATATCCGGCCATGAGCCGCGATATCAGTATGGTGATGAAAAAAGAAATTACCGCCGGACAGATCGAGGAGATCCTCCGCAAAAAGGGCGGAAGGCTGTTAGAAAGCTGTCATTTGTTTGATGTTTACGAGGGCGCACAGATTAAGGATGGTTATAAATCCATGGCATATTCTGTCACCTTCCGGAACAAAGAAAAGACCCTTGAGGATAAAGAAGTCAATGCTGTGATGGAAAAGATTCTAAAAGCCCTCGAAGAAATCGGAGTAGAACTACGGAAGTAGAAAGGAACTGGGGAACTGCGGAACTTAAAAACAGCAGTTCCCCAGAGAGGACATAGGTTGTATTCTGGATGCGACGCTATGCAGGCAGAATACAAGCTGCGGGGAAATGTCCGGGAAGGGGAACTGCGGAACTTAAAAACAGCAGTTCCCCAGAGAGGACATAGGTTGTATTCTGGATGCGACGCTATGCAGGCAGAATACAAGCTGCGGGGAAATGTCCGGGAAGGGGAACTGCGGAACTTAAAATAGGAGAATGATGTGATGTGGTTAGTGTATGCGTTGCTGTCTGCCTTATTTGCAGGAATCACGGCAATTTTAGCAAAGATAGGTATCCGCAATACGGATTCCCATCTGGCAACAGCACTTAGAACGATTGTTGTATTGCTGTTTGCTTGGCTGATGGCCTGGCTCACAGCAGGAAGAGGTCTGGGCGGGGAGGGGACGGAAGCGGCTGCAGTTTCTCATTTTGCCGCGCTTTCAGAAGCATTTTCCCGGATTTCGGGCAAGACCTTTGTCTTTTTGATGCTTTCCGGTCTGACGACCGGGGGCTCCTGGATTTGTTATTTTAAGGCACTGCAGCTTGGAGACGTCAACAAGGTGGCGCCAATTGACAAAAGCAGTACGATTTTGACGATGCTTTTGGCCTTTTTGTTCCTTGGAGAAGCCTTAACGGTGATCAAAATAATTGCGATGCTTATCATGGGAGCCGGAACATACCTGATGATTCAGAAAAAGGAAAGCAGCCAGGATTCGGAGAAAAAAAAGAATACCTCCTGGCTGGTGTATGCGTTGCTGTCTGCGGTGTTTGCAAGTCTGACGACCATACTCGGAAAGATTGGTATCAGTGGGATTGACTCTAATTTAGGAACGGCGATCCGAACGGTGTTTGTCCTGCTGATGGCTTGGATCATTGTATTTGTGCTTGGCAGGCAGAAGGAAATCCGTCAGATTGACCGGAAGAGCTGGTTGTTTTTGGGACTGTCCGGGATTGCGACCGGATTATCCTGGCTTTGCTATTACCGTGCCTTGCAGGATGGAAATGCCAGCATTGTAGCACCGATTGACAAGCTGAGCATTGTTGTAACAGTAGCATTTTCCTGGATTTTCTTAAAGGAAAGGCTGTCCGGACGGGCGATGGCTGGATTTATCGGCGTAGTGGGAGGAACACTGCTGCTATTGGTGTAGCGCGGTACGAGGATACTTTGCCGCAAAACGGTGAAAATAGACGTTGTGTTCTTTTCCAGGAAATGCTATACTAGTAGGAAGCAGCAAAGAAATCGGAATGCTCCGGTGGAAAACTGAAAAATATGTGATTGGAGAAGGAGGATTATCATGAATCAGACATTTGAACGGCTGCAGCCTTTTTTGGACAAAAGCCAGGCTCTGGGAACGGCATTGACCTTATTAAGCTGGGACAATGAGACTTTGGCGCCAAAAGGTGCGATTGAGAGGACCTCTAAGGTGATGGGTCTGTTGTCGATGGAGGTCTATCAGACCATTATGAATGACGAGGTTAAGGCAATCTTAGCGGAACTAAAGGACGCAGAGGATTTAACGGCAATCGAGGCAAAAATCGTAGAAAAGCTGCAGAAGCGCTATGACCAGATGGAAAAGATCCCTCCGCAGGAATACCAGGAGTATTCTGTTTTATCTGCACAGGCCGGAAGCATTTGGGCAGAGGCAAAGCAGAAAAGCGATTATGCACTGTTTGCTCCTTGCCTGGAGAAAATGATCGACTATAACCGAAGGTTCGCAGGCTACCGGGCGAAGGAAGGGCAGAAGCTTTACGATGTATTGCTGGATGATTACGAAGAAGGCATGGATATGGAAAAGCTGGATGCGTTCTTTGGCAAGGTAAAGGCAGAAATCGTTCCGTTACTAAAGAAGATCACGGAAAAAGGTGCCTTGACCGATAAAAGCTTTATGAATCAGCAGTACGATATTGCAAAGCAAAAGGAATTTAATCATTTTCTGGCAGAATACATGGGGTTTGATTTCAACCGCGGCGTCACAGCGGACAGCGAGCATCCGTTTACGACGGAGCTGCATAACCATGACGTCCGCTTTACCAATCATTATCATGAGCATGACCTGGAAAATGCGATTTTCTCTACCGTACATGAGGGAGGCCATGGCATTTATGAACAGGGGATTTCAGATGAAATCAGCGAGACGCCGTTAGGAAGCGGCGCGTCTATGGGAATGCACGAATCTCAGTCCCGTTTTTACGAAAATATCATCGGACGCAGCCAGGCCTTCTGGGAGCCGATTTACGGCAAGCTGGTTGGGACCTTCCCGGAACAGCTTTCTGGTATTCCGGTAGAACAGTTTATTCAGGCAGTCAATCATGTAGAGCCGAGCCTCATTCGAACCGAGGCAGACGAACTGACCTACTGTCTGCACATCATGATCCGCTATGAACTGGAAAAGCTGATTTTTGAAGGAAAGGCCGAGGTAGCAGACCTGCCGGGACTGTGGAATAAGCTCTACGAGGAATACTTAGGTGTTACACCATCTAATGACGCAGAGGGCGTACTTCAGGATGTCCACTGGTCAATGGGCAGCTTTGGCTATTTCCCTTCCTATGCACTGGGCAACGCGATTGCCGCACAGATCTACCATAAGCTGCAGCAGGAAATAGACTTTGAGGGAGCCTTGAAAAAGGGTGATTTATCCGAAATCAAATCCTACCTGGGGAAACATATTCACCAGTACGGAGAACTGAAAAATACAGACGAAATGCTGACAGAGACAACCGGCGAGTCATTTAACGCAGACTACTATGTCGCATATTTAAAAGAAAAATTCACCCGGCTGTATGGGCTGGAAAAATAACAAACCTCTCCCCCACAAAGGGGCGAAGCCGGTCATAGACCGGCTCGAAGTGAAGAGGCGGAACTCAAAATAGGAGGAAAAAGATGATTGCAAAGGCCATATTGAACCGTGTGCTGGCAAGGGCGATGTCCACGGGAGCGGATTTCGCGGAAATCTTTGCAGAACGTACATTGAATAAAAATATTCAGATGGTGGATGGAAAGGTGAACGAAATTGCAGACAGCCTGCTTTCTGGCGTGGGTATCCGTATTTTTGCCGGACTGCGCTGCGTCTGCGCCTCGACTACAGATTTATCGGAAAGCGGTCTGCTGCTTGCGGCAGACCGGGTGGCAAGCGCACTTTCCGGAGCGCCGGCCGGACAGCCGATATATGTCAAGGAGCGGATATTCGGAGACGTTCATCCAATCCGCATCGTGCCGTCGGATGTGAAAAATAAAGAAAAAATTGATTTGTTAAAAGAAGCCTGCTTTACAGCAAAGGACTATCACGATGAAATTGCACAGGTAGCAGGAACACTGTTGGATGTCGATCACAATATTCTGATAGCCAACAGCGAAGGCTTATTGGCACAGGATCGCCAAATCCGTACAAGGATGGTCGTAGACGCGATTGCCTATAAGGACGGAGAAAACCAGACCGGGCATTGCCGTCCGGGGCGCCGAATGGGACTGGAAATGTTTGAAACGGTGATCACGCCGAAGGAAGTAGGAGAGCATGCGGCAAAACAGGCGATTACGATGTTACATGCCGGATACTGTCCGGCCGGAAAGATGACGGTAGCGATAGAAAACGGATTTGGCGGCGTCATTTTTCATGAAGCATGTGGACATTCCTTAGAGGCTACTTCTGTAGCGCTGGGACGTTCTCAGTTCTGCGGGAAATTAGGCCAAAAGATTGCGACAGAAAAGGTGACAGCAGTAGACGACGGTACGATTCCAAATGCCTGGGGCTCTATCAACATCGACGATGAAGGGCATCCGTCTCAAAGAAATGTTCTTATTGAAAAGGGCGTATTAAAGAGCTATATGATTGACCGCTTCAACGGCCGCCGGATGGGGATGGAGGCGACCGGAAATTGCCGCCGCCAGGATTATACCTTCACTCCGACCTCCCGGATGACCAATACGGTGATTATGCCGGGCGAGGACAAAAATGAGGATATTATTTCTTCGATAGAATATGGTTTATATGCAAAGGAAATGGGCGGTGGCTCTGTCAATCCAGTGACAGGTGATTTCAATTTTGCCGTCCGGGAGGCTTATATGGTTCGTAACGGTAAAATCTGCGAGCCGGTTCGCGGCGCCAGCCTGATCGGAAGAGGCTCCGAAATCCTTCAGGATATCGACATGGTAGGAACAGATCTCGCCACCGGACAGGGTATGTGCGGCTCCTCCAGCGGAAGCATTCCGACCGACGTCGGCCAGCCGTTAATCCGGGTATCGTCGATTACCGTAGGCGGAAGATAAAAATAAAAAACAGCGGAACTAAATATAGGAGAAATGGATTATGGAATATCAGGAGTTTAAGTCGGCTGTGCTGAAGGCAGCGAGGGAAGCCGGATTAGAGGAGTATGAGTTATATTATAAAAACAGCTCGGAAATGGCTGTTTCGGTATACCGTGAGGAAGTCAACCAGTTTACAACTGCTACGGGCGGCGGCGCCTGCTTCCGCTGTATCGTAGGGGGGAAAATGGGGTATGCCGCTACGGAATGCTTTGATGAAGAACAGGCAGCTTCTCTGGTGGAGCGGGCAATGGACAATGCCGCTTCGATTGAGACAGAGGATGAGGTGGTGATCCATCCGGCAGGGGACGAATATCAGAAGGTCAGCCGGATGCCGGGTGAAATTCCGAGTGCAGATGTGATGACTTCGGTAGCAATGGATTGCCAAAAGCGGCTTTATGCAGAGGATGCAAGAGTCATCGACGGAACACAGAGCAGAACACTGGCAGAAAAGGGAATGGTATGTCTGGCAAATTCCAAGGGTCTCGATCTGTCTCAGGAGTATGGAGTAAGCGCGGTAGCCGCTATCTCTATCGTACAGGAGCCAGGAGAAGAGGAAAAGTATATGGGCTATAAAATGTCTCTTGGCGAGGTATCCGAGGTTGATCTGGCAGACTTGGCGAAAAAGGGCGTTGAGGATGCACTTTCTGTTATGAACCCGGGAAAAGTGAATTCCGGTAAATATAAAATAGTTTTTTCGGGAAAAATGATGGGAGCAATGCTTTCTACGTTTGCTTCTGTCTTTTCAGCAGAGGCAGTACAGCAGGGGATTTCGTTGTTAAAGGGAAAAGAACAAACGATGGTTGCTTCGGATATTGTGACGATTGTAGACGACCCGTTTTATCCGGATTTTTCCGTGCAGATGCCGTTTGATGCCGAAGGTGTGGCAACCTCGACGAAGGAGGTTATAGCAAAGGGTGTCTTGAATACCTTACTGTATAATCTAAAAACAGCAAAGAAGGCAGGAAAGAGCAGTACGGGAAATGCGGCAAAGGAAAGCTACGATGCTCCGATTGCCATTCAGCCATATGCTTTTTATGTAAAACCGGGTGAAAAGAGCCGTGAGGAAGTATTTGCAGAAGTAGGCGAGGGCATTTATGTGACAGAATTAAACGGAATGCACGCCGGAGCCGACCCGAAAACAGGAGATTTCTCCTTGTCCAGCGCAGGCTTTTTGATTTCAGGAGGTCAGAAGCAAGGACCGGTCAAGGGCTTTACGGTGGCCGGGAACTTCTTCCAGATGCTAAAGGATATTGAGCTAATTGGGTCGGATCTGGAATTCCATGCACCGGAGAGCTTTTCCGTGTATGGTGCGCCTTGCGTGGTAGTGAAGGAGCTTTCTGTCGCAGGTAAATAAATGGAAAAAAGTTGTAGGAGTGTGTTATGGGATTTTTAAAGCCAGAGCATAAGAGGTGGATTGTTTGGATACTCCGCGGGGCGTTTCTTATCTATTTGTTTTGTTTGATGTACCTGATGTTTTTAAGCGAACGGTACGGCAGAGCAGGCGGATTGGGCATGTACCGCTATAATCTTGTACCGTTTCAGGAAATCAAGCGTTATTTTTTGCACCGGGATCGGCTGAGCTTTGAAACCTTTTTTATCAACATTTACGGAAATGTTCTGGCCTTCATGCCATTTGGGTTTTTGCTGCCGGTAATCAGCCGGAAAGATCGGAGATTTTGGTCGGTGTTCCTGCTGTCGGCAGCCTTAACCCTCACACTGGAAACAGCACAGCTCATTTTGCAGGTAGGGTGCTTTGATGTAGACGATATGATTTTAAATACTGCAGGAGGCGTGCTGGGCTATTTGCTGTATAAGCTTTCACGCTGGCTGCTGCAAAAGGTAGAGGATAGAACAATAGCAGGGAGATGAATGATGTTGAGATTCAGAAAGAAAAAACAAGAGGAGCCGGAGGTACAGTTCACAGACAAGATAAGACCGAAAAAGGGGATTGTCTCTCTTTGCCTGGCGGTTCTTTGCCTGGGTCTGATGGTGGCCATGATCGTTCTTTCTGCGATGGCAGGCGGAGAAGGCGGCTGGTATCTGGGAGCAGGCGGGATGGCGGCTCTGCTGCTGGCAATCATCGGATTTATCCTTGCTGTCCGTTGCTTCCGTATGGAAAATATTTATTATGGCTTGCCGTTGAGCGGCGCCTTTTTCAATGGGGTGCTGCTTTTGGGGTGTCTGGCCTGTTATGTGTTGGGAGTAAATTGAGCTTAGAAAAGAGGAGTGGCCAAGCAGCAGGGAACTACTTGGCCTTGTAAATGAAAAAAATAAAATCTATACAAACGAAAGAAATTAACTTAACTGATGAGTTCATTATAGTGGGAAAATGTGAAATAGTCATGATAAGGAAATGAACAAATTGTAAACATTTCGTTAAAATATCAATAGAAAAACCAGGCATGGGAATCTCGTAGCGGGCAGGATGGAGTACGAGGTTCTTTTTTTTGACTGGAACGTTCTGGAATCTTAGAATTTTGTAAGGTTATTGTAAGGACTTGTATTCCGGGCTTATGATAGAATAAGGGTAGAAACGGAGGATGCTTTCATGAAAGAAACAGGTAAAATATTGGTGGTGGACGATGACCGGGAAATCGCGGATCTGGTAGAGATCCATCTGGTCAGCGACGGCTTTGAGGTACGGAAGGCGAACAATGCCAAAGAGGGCTTGGAGATTTTAGAGCGGGAAAAGGACATTAACTTGGCGATTCTGGATATTATGATGCCGGGGATGGACGGGTTGACGATGTGCAAAAAGCTCCGGGAGACGAGTGCGATTCCGATCATTATGCTCAGTGCAAAGTCTACGGATTTAGACAAGATCATTGGGCTGAGTACCGGGGCGGACGACTATGTGATTAAGCCCTTCAATCCATTGGAGCTGACCGCACGGGTAAAGTCCCAGCTGCGCCGCTTTACTCAGTTAAATCCCAGCGCAGCCTCCGATTACCAGGAAAAAGAGGTAGAGGTGGGGCCTTTGCGTATCAATAAGGAAACGCATATGGTCGTCGCCTATGATAAGGATGTAAAGCTGACGCCGATAGAGTTTGATATTCTCTATTTGTTGGCAACGAACCCGGGACGGGTGTTCAGCACCGATGAAATCTTTGAACGGGTATGGAATGAAAAAATGTTTGAAGCAAATAATACCGTTATGGTGCATATCCGGCGGCTGCGGGAAAAGATTGAGATGGATTCCCGGAATGCACAGATTATAAAAACAGTCTGGGGAGTTGGATATAAGATTGAAAAATAGAGTATGGCATAGCTTTCGGATGGAGATTATCCTCTATGCCCTGACCAGTATGTTTTTTTCCGTGATTACCGTAGTGGTTATTTTTCTGGGGATTTATCTGCTCACACAGGGAAGCAGAGAGGAACAGCTCTGGAAAAAGGAGCAGGAAAAGCTGCTGTGGGAACTCGAGCAGTATAAAACAAATCAAAATGCGGCAGGAAAGTCAGACAATATTCTGGCCTCAGAAGAAAAAAAGACGCACCGGCTGTATTATGAGGAGCCGAAATTTCTGATTCGTGGCTGGCTGGTAGGCGCGATTTTATTGACGTTGTTTTTGTTTATTGTGTATTTTTTGCTGCTGACGGAGAAATTTTCCCGTTATTTGAATGAAATTACCGATGGAATACAGGAGATTTCTGCCGGGAATTTCGATGTGGAATTTAGTGTCCGGCATGAGGATGAGCTGTCGATGATTGCCGAGGGCTTAAATAAAATGTTGGGCGATATCCGTTTTATGATGGAAAACGAGCGGAACCAGGAGCAGTCGAAAAATGAGCTGATTACCAATGTAGCGCATGATTTGAGGACGCCGTTGACCTCTATTATCGGTTATTTAGGACTTGTGACAGGGAAGCAGGGCTTAGATGCCGAGACGAAAAAGCATTATGTCGAGATTGCATATGAGAAGTCCAAACGGCTTGAGGGTTTGATTGACAGCCTGTTTTCTTTTACGAAGGTAAGCTTTGGGCAGATTACGCTCCATAAAAGCACGGTTGATTTGGTAAAGCTGACCGAGCAGCTTTTAGAGGAATTTTACCCCAGCATCGAGGAGGCCGGTCTGGAGACGGAGTTTCATTCTTCCGAAAAGCAGCTTCTAAAGGAGGTAGACGGGGAACTGATGGCACGGGCAGTCGCGAATCTGATTTCCAATGCGATCAAGTATGGCCGGGACGGAAAGCTGCTGAGAGTGGAAATAAAACGAACCGCAGTTGCCTCTAAGCTAATGGTGACAAACTATGGTAGGATGATACCAGAGGCGGATTTAGAGCATATTTTTGATAAGTTTTACCGGGTGGAGTCCTCCCGTTCTATGGATACCGGAGGTACAGGACTAGGTCTGGCGATTACCCGGAACATCGTGCGGATGCACAACGGAACGGTTCATGCCAGAAGTGATCCAGCGGGGACGGTGTTTACAGTGACGTTATATGATCATCCGGAGGATAACCCGGAGGCGCAGGGAGATGAGGAAAATGAAAAAGAGGAATAAGACCAGAGGGGTCAGGAGGGCAGCTTGCCTGCTGATCAGCCTGCTGTGCGGTATGTCGGCGGTACTGCTTTTGCCTGAAGCAAGCAAAAGGGTAGCCGCGCAGACAGAAAAAGAAAGCTATGAGCTATTGGTAGAGCTGGGATACGGAGGCGAATATGCTTCCTCCAGAAGAGTTCCGATTCATGTAATGGTGACAAGTTATGCCGAGGATTTTGTCGGTACAGCCGAGGTGCTGTATGCGGACGGCGGCGGAGATATTATCAAT